>JBOGWA010000001.1:0-2202 GCA_050693155.1 Actinomycetota bacterium
GCCCCATACGCCCAGGCTTCCTCCGCCCGGTCCGCGACCTCCGTCAGCGTCAGCGTGTACGACTCGGGATCCACCTCCCGCTGCGCGAACGCGCAGAAGCGGCATCCCACGTAGCACACGTTCGTGAAGTTGATGTTCCGGTTCACGACGTAGGTGATCTCGTCACCGACCGTCGCTTTGCGGAGCTCGTCTGCGACTCGTGCGAGCGCCTCGAGCTCATCGCCTTCGGCCTCGAAAAGCGCGAGCGCGTCCTCATCGGTGAGCGACGTCCCAGCCTCCGCTTTCGAAAGCGCCCCGGCGACATCGCGGCTGAGACGGGCGCCGTCGCCTCGCCTCTCTGCCCACGTTCGCGTGACGTCGACCTCAGCGAAGTCACCGTAGACGGCCAGGGCATCCTCCCGAAGTCCCGCACCGGGCCCTTTTGCAAACGTGAGCGCGGTCGTCCGTGGCTTCCACCGAATGTCAGACTCCTGCCACGGCGCCGACGCCGGCCGCTCTCCCTCCCGCGGATACCCGTCCTCATCCGAGAGCGCCGCAACGGCCCCGTGCATCTTTCCGGCGATGAACGGATCCGGCCTCGTCGCGTACTCGGGATAAACGCAAAGACGCTCGCGGAGCCGGAATCCCTTCTCCTCGGTCCGCCTACGGAGATCCTCCAGCCGAGGCCAGGGCGCCTCGGGATTCACGTGGTCGGGGGTGATCGGGGACACCCCTCCCCAGTCATTGATTCCCGCATCGAGCAGTCGTGGGTAGTCCGGATCCGAGAGGTTCGGCGGCGCCTGAATGTTGGCGCGGGGACCGAAAAGGGCGCGAGCCGTGGCGACCGTCGCGAGGAACTCCTCCGTCTCCGGCTCAGGATGCTCCTGCATCCTTGTCCCGGGCTTCGCCTTGAAGTTCTGAATGATGATCTCCTGGACGTGGCGGTACGCGCGAGCAAGAGCGCGGATCGCAAAGAGCGACTCGGCTCGCTCGCGGGGCGTCTCCCCGATCCCGACGAGGATGCCGGTCGTGAACGGGATCGACAGGCGTCCGGCATCCTCGATGGTGCGGAGCCTGACCGCCGGCGCCTTGTCGGGTGACCCGTGGTGTGCCATGCCCTTCTCGGTGAGTCGAGGAGTCGCCTGCTCGAGCATCAGCCCCATCGACGCCGACACGTGCTTCAACCGCGCCATCTCCTCCCAGGTCATGACCCCTGGATTCAGGTGCGGCAGGAGTCCCGTCTCCTCGATGACGCGAATGGCGACCGCTCGCAGATAGTCCAGGGTGGAGTGATACCCGCGTTCGGCGAGCCAGGTGCGCGCCTCCGGGTACCGGTCCTCCGGTCGGTCGCCGAGTGTGAAGAGCGCCTCCTTGCAGCCGGCCCGTCGGCCGGCTTCGGCGATGGCGACGACGTCCTCCGGAGTGAGGAACGGTTTGTCGAGACGCGCCGGCGGTTTCGCGAACGTGCAGTAGTGACAGTGATCGCGACACAGCATCGTCAGCGGAATGAAGACCTTTCGGGAATACGTGACGTCTCGGTCCGGAATGCGATCGCGAAGCGATGCGGCAATCGACATGAGATCGATGAGCTGCTCGCCGCGCGCCGCGAGCAACGTTGCGGTTTCATCAACCGAGATGCTCTTGCCGTCGCGTGCGCGTTTCAACGCGCGACTGATTGCAGACTTCGTCGCAACGATCACCGTGCGAGCCTACTGCCCGGTTCGACCCGAGTTCAATAGGCTTGCACCGTGCAGGTGGTCGCGCTTGCCGGTGGCGTCGGCGCGGGGAAGTTCCTTCGCGGTCTGGTACGCGTCATTCCCGCCGAAGCTCTCACAGTCGTCGTGAACACCGGTGACGATTTGGAGCTGTTCGGGTTGCACATTTCCCCCGACATCGACTCGGTTATCTACTGGCTCGCCGATATTGCCGACCGCGATCGCGGATGGGGGCGAAGCGGGGAATCCTTCCGTACGCTCGACGAGCTGACCGCGCTCGGAAGCGAAGCATGGTTCGCTCTTGGCGACCTCGACCTCGCGACGCATCTCTTCCGGAACAACGTCCTTTCGACCGGAGGAACCCTCTCCGAGGCCACCGAGGCCATCGCGGTCGCGCGGGGGCTCTCGTGCCGAATCCTGCCGATGAGCGACGAGCGAGTCACGACCCGCATCGAAGTGGCGGATGCGGACGGCCGGAGCCGCGACCTTCACTTCCAGGAGTACTGGG
>JBOGWA010000002.1:0-9165 GCA_050693155.1 Actinomycetota bacterium
GGCCTCGATGGGAAGAGGCGAACGCTTGCCGTGACGGCGATCCCCCTCTTCGTCCAGGCGGACGAGTTCGTCGGCGCCGTAACGATCTTCTGGGAGCAGGACAAGGAGTAGCCCGTGCAGGCGAGGATCTGGGGCTGCCGCGGATCGCTCGCCTCGCCCGGACCCGAGACCGTCAAGTACGGCGGCAATACCTCGTGTGTCGAGGTGCGTCCCTCGGAAGGGCCGCTCATCATCTTGGATGCGGGCTCCGGCATTCAGCGCCTCGGCCTGACGCTTGCCGGCGATCATCCCGGCACGGTCCATCTGTTCCTCACGCACCTGCATCTCGACCATCTCCTCGGCCTCGGCTTTTTCTCACCGCTCTGGAATCCGGAGCTCGAGCTCCACATCTGGGGTCCGCCGTCGCCGGTTCACAGCGTCGAGGAGCGGATCGCTCGGTACATGTCGCCGCCCCTGTTCCCCGTTCATCTGTTCGACATTCCGACCCGACCGATGTTCCACAACGCCCCGACCGACGCCTGGGAGATCGGAAGCGCGCGCGTGCAGGCCCACCCCGTGACGCACCGTGGTCCCACCGTCGGATACCGGATCGAGGACGCGGGGCACACGCTGACCTACATCCCCGACCATGAGCCCGCGCTGGGCGTCGATCTCAGCGATGTCGATCCCGAGTGGGTTTCGGGGTACTCGCTCGCCCAGGGGACCGACGTCCTGCTGCACGACGCGCAGTACACAACCCAGGAGTACGGGGCGAGGATCGGTTGGGGGCACTCCAGCGTGGAACACGTCGTCGAGTTTGCCCGCCTCGCCCGTGCGAAGCAGCTGGTGATGTTCCACCACGATCCCCTGCACAGCGACGAAGAGCTGGACGACATGCTCGAACTCGCGCAGAAGCTCTGGGGAGAGGAAGGGATCCTGCCGGTCCTTGCCCACGAGGACATGGCGATCACGTTCGATACCTCTCAAAGCTAGAGCGGCGCCGATATCCTCGGTCCGTGCGTGAGGAAGTTCGGCTCTCCAAGTTCAGCCACGGGGCCGGGTGAGCGTGCAAGCTCGGTCCTGAGGACCTGGCCCAGGTGCTGGGCCGACTCGAACCGACCCCGGCTTCGGCCGACGTGGTCGTGGCATCCGAAACGAAGGACGACGCCGCCGTCTACCGGCTGCCCGACGGCACCGGCCTCGTGCAGACCGTTGACTTCTTCACACCCATCGTCGACGACCCCTTCGATTGGGGACGGATCGCGGCCGCGAACGCCGCGAGCGACGTCTATGCGATGGGCGGTGTCCCGCGCTTAGCCCTGAACCTGGTTGCGTGGCCGGTGGACGATCTTCCCCTCGAGATGCTGTCTGACGTGCTCCGGGGGGGCGCGAAGGTCGCGGCCGAGGCCGGGATGGCGATCGTTGGTGGACACAGCATCACCGACCCGGAGCCGAAGTACGGGATGGCCGTGACGGGCTTCGTCGATCTCGAACGACTCGTCCGGAACTCCACGGCCTTGCCTGCGGCGGCGCTCGTTCTCACGAAACCCCTCGGTACCGGGATCATCGCGACGGCAATCAAGAAGGGAAGCGCGGGCGCCGAGCAGGTCGCGGCAGCCGTCGAGGTCATGACGACGCTCAACGCCGACGCGGCGTCGGCCATGCTCGATGTCGGTGTGGAGGCCGCGACGGACGTGACGGGATTCGGACTGCTCGGGCACCTTCACGAAATGCTCGCCGCTTCCGGAGTCGCCGCCGAGGTCGATGCGCCCGCGGTGCCCTTCCTGCCTGGGGTGCTCGAGCTCGCGCGTGCGGGGACGGTTCCCGGCGGGACGAAGCGAAACGCCCGTTTTCTCGAGTCTCGCGTGCGCTGGGGAGAGCTCCCGAACGAGGAACGACTCGCTCTGGCCGATGCACAGACCTCCGGTGGACTCTTGATCGCGGTATCGCGCGAGCGCTCCGGCGACCTCCTGGGAGCCCTTGCCGAGCGAGGGATCGAAGCCGCCGAGATCGGACGAACGAGCGAGGGAAGGCCTGGGCTGATCACCCTGACGGGCAGGATTCGCTCCTAAGCGCCGGAGAATTCCTACTCTTTCAGTGGGATTATTTTCGACAGGCGGGCGATGATCACCCTGACGAAGGCGATGTTCGACGAGATGGTTGCGCATGCGGAGGCCGAGCTGCCGAACGAGGCCTGTGGTGTTGTCGCGGGCGCCGACGGCGCGGCGGTCCGCATCTATCCAATGAAGAACGCCGAGCAGAGCCCCATCGTGTATCGCTTCGATGAGAAGGAACAGCTCGAGGTCTTCGGTGAGATCGAGCAGAAGGGGTGGGACCTCATGGCCTTCTTCCACTCCCACACGCATACGGAGGCTTACCCGTCGCCTACCGACCGCGCGAACGCGCACTGGCAGGACCCGACGACGGGTGAGCAGGTACCCTCGTACCCGGGGACTGCGTATCTCATACTTTCGCTCGAACATCCGACCGAACGAGTCCTGCGCGCTTTTCGATTCGAGAACGGCGAACCGGTCGAGCAAGAACTGAGGGTCGAATGACGGCGAACGACTTTACCGAGGATCAGGTGCTGCGGTATGCGCGGCACATCATCCTGCCCAAGATCGGCGCCGAGGGACAGCGGAAGCTCCTGGGCGGAAAGGTGCTCGTCATCGGTGCGGGAGGGCTCGGCTCGCCTGCCGCGATGTACCTCGCCGCGGCCGGGGTCGGTACCGTCGGCCTCCTCGACTTCGACAAGGTCGATCTCACCAATCTCCAGCGACAGCTGTTGCACGACACCGATGACGTCGGCCGTCCCAAGGTGGAGTCGGGGAGAGATCGCCTGAAGGATCTGAACCCCGAAACGGAGGTCATTACCCACGATGTCGCGCTCTCGTCAGAGAATGCGCTGGAGATTCTCGACGACTACGACGTGATCGTGGACGGGACGGACAACTTCCCCGTCCGCTACCTCGTGAACGACGCGACGCAGATGCTGGGCAAGCCGCTCGTGTACGGGTCGATCTACCAGTTCGAGGGCCAGGCGACGGTGTTCCTTCCCGGTCCGGCGAACCCCTGCTACCGCTGCCTGTTTCCCGAGCCGCCGCCTCCGGGGGTGGTTCCCTCGTGCGCGGAGGCGGGCGTGTTCGGCGTGTTGCCCGGCATCATCGGGCCGATCCAGGCTGTGGAAGCGATCAAGCTGATCACCGGGGTCGGCGAGACGCTCGCGGGCCGCCTGCTTCTCTTGGACGCGCTCTCGATGGAATTCAAGGAGGTCAGGCTCAGGTGGGATCCGGATTGCCCGGTGTGCGGGAAGCACCCGACCGTAACCGAGCTCATCGACTACGACGCGTTCTGTGGGATTCCGGTCGAGGAACGAACGACCTCGGCGTCGGGGGGATAGCGGACGCGATGCCGGTCCGGGTGAAGCTTCCAACGATCCTCCGCCGGCATACCGACGGCGAGGCGACCGTCGAGGGCGCGGGCTCCACGGTGCGTGAACTCCTGGAAAGCCTCGAGTCTCGCTATCCGGGGCTCACGCGGAACGTGATCAACCAAGAAGGGGAGCTACACCGCTTTGTGAACCTCTACGTGAACGACGAGGACGTCCGGTACCTGGGCTCGCTCGAAACCGAGGTGAAGGACGGCGACATCGTCTCGATCCTCCCCGCCGTCGCAGGCGGAAGGTAGACCTACGGTAATCTCCCGGCCGTGAAGGCCGACGACGTCCTCCAGACAATCGGCGACACGCCGCTCGTCGGGATCCAGCGACTCTCACCGAATCCTTCGGTTCGGTTGTGGGCGAAGCTCGAGGGGCAGAACCCGACCGGCTCACTCAAGGACCGGATCGCCCTGCGGATGATCGAGGAAGCCGAACAACAGGGTCTGCTGGATGGCGGCAAGGTCATCCTCGAGCCGACCTCGGGGAACACGGGGATCTCGCTCGCGATGATCGCGAAGAGGAAGGGATACCGCCTCCGGGTCGTCATGCCGGAGAACGCAAGCGAAGAGCGGGTGCGACTCCTCGAGCTCTACGGCGCCGATATCGTCTTCAGCCCGGCGGACAAGGGGACGAACGGCTCGATCGAGGTCGCGAGGCGGATGGTGGAGGAGAACGCCGACTTCTACATGCCGTTCCAGTACGGGAACGAGGCCAACCCGCAAGCCCACTACGAAGGAACCGGGGCCGAGATCGTTCGCGACCTCCCGGACGTCACGCATTTCGTGGCGGGCCTTGGGACCGGCGGGACTCTCACCGGCGTCGGCCGGCGGCTGAAGGAACACAACCCAAGGGTCCGGATCATCGCTGCGGAGCCCGAGCTCGGGGAGCTCGTCTACGGGCTCCGTTCCCTGGATGAAGGATTCATTCCGCCGATCCTCGACGAGTCGGTTCTCGACCGGAAGTTCCTCATCGGGTCAGAGGAGGCGCTTCGCGCAACCCGTGAGCTCACGGCGTCGGAGGGGATCTTTGCCGGGATCTCGTCGGGCGCCGTGATCGCCGTGGCGCAACGCGTGGCGCGCGAGATCGAGGCCGGCGACATCGTGTGCTTGCTCGCCGACGGCGGATGGAAGTACCTCTCGACGGAGGCGTGGGCCGAGGAGATCGAGCAGGCGGAGAAAAAGGTCCGGGAGACCCTCTGGTGGTGAGAGCACGTGGCTGACGATCGGCCGATCGGCATCTTCGATTCGGGCGTGGGAGGGCTTACGGTGGCCCGGGCGATCATCGATCTCCTGCCCGGCGAGCCCATCGTCTACTTCGGCGATACCGCTCGCTCCCCGTACGGGTCCCGACCGATCCCCGAGATCCGCTCCTTCGCCCGCGAGATCGCCTCGTTTCTCCTCGCTCGCGACGTGAAGATGCTCGTCGTTGCGTGCAACTCGATCGAGGTCGCCGCGATCGAGGATCTGACCGCCGCGACCGGAACGCCGGTCGTCGGTGTGATCGATCCCGGTGTTCGGGCGGCTGTCAGAGCCACGCGGAACCGGCGGATTGGAGTGATCGGGACCGAGGCCACGATCGCGAGCGCCGCCTACGAGCGCGCTGTCGCCCGCGAGCGCCACAACGTGACGTTGATCCCGAAGGCGTGCCCCGCGTTTGTTCCGCACGTCGAGCGCGGCGACACCACCAGCGAGGAACTGCTGGGCCTCGCACGCGAATATCTGCTGCCGCTCGTTCAGGCGGGTGTCGACTCGCTTATCCTCGGCTGCACGCACTATCCGCTACTGTCGGGACTCATCTCACTCGTCATGGGACCGGAGGTGGTGCTCATCTCCTCAGCGGAAGAGACGGCCAGGGACGTCTATGCGGCGCTGGTGCAAGCCGATCTACTCCGCGAGGCCGTCACGCCGCCGCAGCATGCCTTCCTGTGCTCCGGTGATCCTGCCACGTTCCGTGATATCGGCGGCCGCTTCCTCGGCCCGGAGGTCGCGGACGTCATTGGTGCAAGCGTCGAACCGGTGGATGTTGCATCGACCCAGGGAGGCAAAACATGGAGCTGATCGTGCTCGGCTCCTGCGGAACCTGGGCGGTGCCGGACCGTGCGAACAGCGGGTACCTCATCCGGCACGACGGACACGCGCTCTGGGTCGATCTCGGGTCGGGAACGCTCGCGAACCTCCAACGGCACGCGGATCTCCATGAGATCGACGCGGTCGTGATCTCACACTCTCACCCCGACCACATGGTGGATCTGTATCCGTACTTCTACGCGCGGCACTACGGTCTCCAGCTACCGCCGGGCACGCCGCTCTTCGCGCCGCCGGGGCTGATCAATCGAGCCGTTGCACTCCTGTCTGAGGAATCAGCGCTCGACCTCGCACGGACGTTCTCGATCACGGAGGTGGAGCCGGGGAATTCCTTCGGGACGGGACCGTTCAGCGTACGCACGGCGCCGATGGCGCATCCCGTTCCCACGCTCGGCATGCGGATCGAGGCCGACGGTGCGACCATCGCCTACACGGCTGATACCGGGCCGACCGAGGAGATCGACACGATCGCCGCCGGGGCCGACCTCCTCCTCGCGGAGGCGACCTGGCAGGAAGACGGAACCTTCCGTCCGCCGCTTCACCTCACGGCGAAGCAGGCGGGCGAAGCGGCGACCCGAACGGGGGCCGGGCGACTGGTCCTGACGCACATCTGGCCGACGCTCGACCTCGAGCAGAGCCGGGGGGAAGCGGCGGAGCGATTCGAAGGCGACGTGCAGGTCGCGATGGACAACACGGTCCTGGAGGTTGGGTGAGCCGGCCCGACGGCCGGTCGGCGGATGAGCTCCGGTCGGTCCGGTACGAGATCGGCTATCTCGACTGGGCGGAGGGGTCGGTGATGTTCGAGATGGGGAGAACGAGGGTGCTGTGCGCGGCGACGTTCGAGGCCAGCGTCCCAAGGTTCCTCCAGGGGAGCGGCAAGGGTTGGGTGACGGGCGAGTACGCGATGCTTCCGCGGTCGACGCTGGAGCGAACGCCGCGGGAGGTGAACCGGGGCCGGCCGGGCGGCCGGACGCAGGAGATCCAGCGGCTCATCGGTCGTACGCTCCGTTCGATCGCGAAGCTTGACCGGCTCGGTGAGACGACGATCATCGTGGACTGTGACGTACTCCAGGCCGACGGAGGGACCAGGACAGCCTCGATCACCGGCGGATACATCGCGTTGGCATTGGCCGTCCGTGCGCTGAGGGAGCGTGGAGTGCTGGACGCGGACGTCCTTCAGGATTCCGTCGCAGCGGTGAGCGCCGGGATGGTCGAGGGCGAGGCGCGTCTGGACCTCGACTACGAAGAAGATGCGAAGGCCGACGTCGACTTCAACGTGGTGATGACGGGCTCCGGCCGACTCGTCGAGGTGCAGGGCACGGCGGAAGGTGAACCCTTCTCGCGTGCAGACCTCGATCGGATCCTCGAGCTCTCGGAGGCCGGCATCAAACATCTCACCGCGATTCAGCGGGAAGCCGCGGGCGTCTAGACGGAATGGCGTTCCCTCCCCGGCTCGTCATCGCGAGCCGGAACCTGGGGAAGGTGCGGGAGATCTTGGCGATCTGTTCGGATTGGCCGGTTGACTGGCTGACGTTCGACGACCTCTCCTGGCCGGAGATCGACGAGACCGGGGCCGACTACCAAAGGAATGCCCTGCTGAAGGCCGAAGGTGCGGCTCGATCGACAGGCGAGCCCGCACTCGCCGACGATTCGGGGATCGAGGTCGACGCCCTCGGCGGCGCCCCCGGCCCCCGGTCGGCTCGGTTCGCGGGACGGAACGCGGATGACGAGGGGAACCTCAGGGCCCTCCTGAACGCAATCGCCGGGGTTCCAAGGCCTGGACGCACCGCCAGATACCGCGCCGTGGCGGCGGTTGCCTGGCCGGACGGGCGATCGGTAACGACGGAGGGCGTCTGCGAGGGAGTGTTGCGCTCCTCGCCTCACGGGACCGGCGGATTCGGCTACGACCCGATCTTCGAGCCGGCCGGGTGGGACCGGACGATGGGAGAGCTGCCGCCCGACGAAAAGCACAGGATCAGTCACCGGGGCCAAGCGCTGCGCGCGTTGCGCGCGCGCCTGGAATCAGGCGAGGAGTAGCTGTGGCTGTCGCGGTTACCGGCGCGAACGGCCTCGTCGGACGGGCAACGATCCCTTTGCTGCTAGCGGGGGGATCGGAGGTTCGAGCCCTCGTTCGTCGCCCGGAGACCGGTGAGGTGTTGCAGAAAACGGGCGCGAAGGTCGCGGTTGCGCAGCTCTCTGATCCCGGCAAGCTCGCGTACGTCTTCGAGGGAGCGCACACCGTCTGCCATCTCGCCGGCGGACTCGATCATCCGGACGATCGTGCCTATGAGCGATCGAACCTGGAGACGACCGTCGTCGTGCTCGAGGCGGCTCGAGACGCCGGCGTCAGACGTGTGCTCTTCCTCTCATATCCGGGCGCGTCTCCGTCCGCGGCAAATTCGTACCTCAGGGCGAAGGGCAGGGCGGAGGAGGAGATCAGGGCGTCTGGCATCGATCACGCGATCATTCGCTGCACGCACGTGGTGGGCCCTGGCAGCGAGTGGCTCTCCGCGATGCGACGCGCTGGACGCGGACCAGTCGCGATGGTGATCGGGCCGGGCACGCAGAAGCTGGCTCCCGTCTTCGTCGGCGACGTCGCTGCGGTGCTGGCGGCCTCCGATGACCGGGCCACAACCGTCAAGGGCACCTGGGCGATCCAGGGTCCACAGGAGATGTCTGCGGACGACTACGTCGACCTGCTGGCGGGCCGAAGAAAACCAAAGGTGCATCTCTCGGTGCATGCGGCGCGTCTCTTCGGCCGCTTGGCCGGGCGGCGACTCGCACCGACCCTCCTCGAGATCCTCGCGGCCGACAGCCTGGCGGATGCCCCGGATGCCGCGGCGGAATTCGGCGTTCTGTTGACGCCGCTCAGTGCGGCTCTCCGGAGGTCCGGAGAAGGAGAATAGGTTTCGATCGCCGAACTGATTCCCCACAACTCGGGACGAGTAAGATTCAGCGACCGTTCTGAGGGGACCGTCCAAAGGAGAGAAGGATGAACGTATTCGTCGATCGAAAGCGGACGGCCGTGCTCGCCGCTTTGCTTGCGCTCACGCTCGCGCTCGTCGCCGCGACCGGCGACGACGCGTTCGCCAAGAAGAAGAAAAAGAAGAAGAAGGGCCCCGTCGCGATTCCCGCCACTTCCTTCTACTTCCACGGGGGAACGCCGCCGATCAACCAGCTCGGTGCGCACACGTTCGACACAACGACCCCCACAGCCCAGGGAGCTCTCGCCCCGGCAAGCCAGGGGCTGGGTCAGACCCCGCACCCGGTGTGGGCCGGAGACGTTCCGGCGGGTCAGGCGACGAAGATCGTGCTCGACTTCTGGCAGAAGGCTCCCGTCGACGAGATGGCCTTCTCCGAGGTGAATTACGACATCACGCTCGTCGTCGACGGCGTCGACTACGTGTTTCCGCAGTTCACCGCGCCCGTGATGTCAAACGAGGTGCCGAGCCACGTCGTGTGGACCTTCGAGGCGGGATTCCCGGGAGCTCCGCTCCCGCTCTTGTTCCCCGGGGGGGCGGTCGAGATCGAGATCGCGGGGCACTTCACGGATGGAGAGGCGGTTACCGTGATCGTTTACGACACCGCGGATTTCCCGTCCGGGTTCGCGATCAACCCCGCCGCCTAGCCGGAGCAAGTGCGAGAGGGGGGATTTGAACCCCC
>JBOGWA010000003.1:0-33213 GCA_050693155.1 Actinomycetota bacterium
TCGCGAGCCTCACGAAGATCATGACCGCGCTCGTCGCGATCGAAGGGACGTCGAATCGTGATGTGGTGACGGTGAGCGAACGAGCGGTCGCGCAGGGCGGAGCGGAGCTCGGGCTCCAGGTTGGCGAGAAGATCGAGGTCCGCGAGCTCCTGTACGCGCTGCTGTTGCAATCGGCAAACGATGCCGCCGTCGCGCTCGCGGAACAGGTGGCCGGCTCGGTCGAAGACTTCGTCTTCCTGATGAACATCAAAGGCGCTGAGATCGGACTCACCGGCACGATCTTTCAGAGTCCAACTGGGCTCGACGATTCGGGGATCTCGACCGCGACCGATCTCGCTCGCCTCACGATCGCGGCGTCCCGCAAGGCTCTGTTCCGGCGAATCGTCGACACGAAGTTCTACGAGATTCCGTCACCCGAGGGCGAGCCCCGGACCATCCAGAACCGAAACGTGCTCCTGTGGCTGTATCAGGGAGCGACCGGAGGCAAGACGGGGTTCACGAGTGCGGCGGGTCACTCGGTCGTGGCGACGGCTGAGCGTGATGGGTTGCGGCTGGTCGCCGTCGTTCTGGGAGCCCCCGGCGAGGCCTTCTCTGGGGCAGCCAGCCTGCTGAACTTCGGTTTTTCGACGTTCGAGCGCCGGAGGGTGATCGAGTCCGGCGAGCGTTTCCAGGTGCTAGTTCTCGGCCTGCCGGTGGCGGTTGCCGCGGTGCGCGGCCTGGAGGCACTCGTGAAACGGACCGAGGATCTTGATGTCCGGATCGTCGTCCGTGAGGGGATCAGGTTCCCGTTAGCCCAGGGTGAGCGCGTGGGAAAGGCGGTGGTCTCCCGCGCGGGTGAGCGGCTCGGGACGGTGCCGCTCGTCACGGCAGCGGAGTCCACGCTCGAGACGATGGCGGTCCGGTCCTGGCTTCGCGCCGCATGGGATGTGATCAGCGCCGCATTCGGTTGGCTCATCGGTCTCTTCTCCTAGAATCCGCCCGGTGGAGGGTCCGGTGAGCATCCTGTACACGAGACCCGAGATCCAGGAGCGCGTGCGGGAGCTCGGGGCCGAGATTACGCGGGACTATGCCGAACGCGAGCCCATCCTGATCACGGTTTTGAAGGGCGGAATGGTCTTCCTGGCCGACCTCTTCCGTGCCCTCGAGGTGCGCGCCGCGGTCGACTTCATGTCGATTTCGTCCTACGACGAATCACGGACGGCATCCGGCGTGGTCCGCATCGAGAAGGATCTCGAGCAGGACATCGGAGGGGCCGACGTGATTCTTGTGGAAGACATCGTCGACACCGGGCTCACGCTTTCGTACCTGCTCTCCACGCTGGAGCAACGCGGACCGGCTTCGTTGGAGGTGTGCGCGCTCCTCGACAAAGCCGTTCGCCGCATCGCGCCGCTCGATATCCGCTACCGAGGGTTCGAGTGCCCGGACCGTTTCGTCGTCGGCTACGGGCTCGACCTCGCCCAGCGCTATCGGAACTTGCCGTTCATCCTCGCGGTCGATGACGTGGAAACCGCGAGCGACCGGCCGGACCTCTTGCTCCCAGCGCTAACGGGAGACGACTGGGAATAGCCGTTTGGTTGCCGAACTCTAGGCTTGTGGCTACAGTGGCTCGGAGGGCCGGATGATCGAGATGTCGCTCGTCGGAGTGCGGGTCGAGCTCCCCGCGAATCAGCCGATCGTCCTGCTGAAGGAACGGTCGGGGGATCGCTACCTGCCGATTTGGGTCGGCACCGCGGAGGCGACCGCGATCGCCTTCGCCCTTCAAGGAGTGACTCCGCCACGGCCGATGACCCACGACCTCTTCCGAAACGTGCTCGATGAGATTGGCATCTCGGTCGATCAGATCGTCATCACCGAGCTCAAAGAAGGCACCTTCTTCGCCGTCATTCGGATGAGCCGGAATGGGAGCAGCTATGAGGTGTCCTCCCGGCCGAGCGATGCCATCGCCCTGGCCGTTCGGAGCGAGACGCCCATCTTCGCTAATGAAGAAGTGCTCGGCGAGGCCAGCATCTTCGTCCAGGACGACGAGGAACAGGAAGTCGAGCGGTTCCGTCAGTTCCTCGAGAACGTCAATCCTGAGGACTTCACCGAAGGCTCCGAGAGCTAGGGCCGTGCGTTTTCCCCGGTCGAGCTGGATGATTGACAGGCCGTGAGCGCGGGGATAGTGTGGCCCACGCTCGCGTAATTACTAGCATGTGAGAAGCTCAAAGCCCGGAGTGAAGAACGTGAAGAACGTGAAAGAACGTGAGGAACGATGAGTGACGAACAGGGATACCGCGTTCCAGAGGTATGCCGCATCGTTGGGATCACCTACCGGCAGCTCGATTACTGGGCCCGTACGGGCTTGGTCAACCCGAGTGTCCAAGAGGCGGGGGGGTCGGGAACCCAGCGCCTGTATTCGTTCGAAGATCTCGTTCAGCTGCGGGTGATCAAGCGGCTGCTCGACGCGGGAATCTCGCTTCAGAGCATCCGCCAGGCGATCGGGTACCTGCGTGATCGGCTCAAGCAGGCGCCTCACGGTATGACCCTCATGTCGGATGGAAAGAGCATCTACGCGCTGGAGTCGGCCGATGAGATCATCGACCTCCTCCAGCGAGGCCAGGGGGTCTTCGGGATCGCGATCGACAAGGTATGGACCGACGTCGAGGGATCCCTGAAGGAAGCGGGCAGAGCAGTCGCGAAGGCCGGAGGCGCGTGAGCCGGAGCGCTCCGGCTACGCATCGGGCGAAGAGCGACACTGTCGAGTTTGCTCACGCAAGCGAACGTCAATTCGCCCAACTTCTCGACTTCTATCAGATCGATTGGGAATACGAGCCTCGGTCCTTCGACCTCGACAGGGATCGGGATGGCAACGTCACCCAACAGTTCACCCCAGACTTCTTTTTGCCCGCGTACAACCTCTACATCGAGATCACCACGATGAATCAGAAGCTCGTAACGAAAAAGAACCGGAAGGTCCGACGGCTCCGGGAGATCTACCCGGAGATCAAGTGCAAGATCTTCTACCAGCGGGACTACTTGTCACTCGTCACGAAGTACGGGCTCGAAGACAGAGCCGGCGAAGACCTCCAGTAGAATCCTCCAGCCGGCTACGGGTTGGGGGGGTAACTCTTCCGTGAGATTCGCTCCGCACACCGACGACGACATCAGGGAAATGCTCGACGTCCTCGGCCTCGGGACGTTGGACGAGCTCTACGATCAGATCCCGGAATCCGTTCGCCTCGATCGACCGCTGGATCTGCCGGAGGGCGTCTCCGAGCTGGAGCTGATCGGCAACCTTCGCACGCTTGCGGAGCGGAACCGCCATGCGGACGACTACGTCTGCTTCGCGGGTGGGGGAGCGTACGACCACTACGTCCCCGCGGTCGTGTGGGCGCTTGCGGGCCGTTCTGAGTTCGCGACGTCGTACACGCCGTACCAGCCGGAGCTCTCGCAGGGGGTCTTGCAGGTGCTCTTCGAGTACCAGTCGATGATCTGCGACCTCACGGGGATGGAGGTCTCGAACGCATCCCTCTACGACGGCCCGACGGCGCTGGTCGAGGCCGTCAACCTTGCACGAGCGGCGACCGCCAGGAGCCGTGTCCTCGTTGCCGAGACGCTCGACCCGCGGTACGTCCAGGTGCTCAGAACCTACGCGCGCGGGTCGGGCTTCGAGGCGGAGAGGATCCCGGCCGGCGCCGGGCGGACTCGTGTCGCTGAGATCGACGACGACGTCGCCTGTGTCGTTCTCCAGCATCCCAACGCGCTTGGGATCTTGGAACCGGCGCATGACGTGTTCGCTTCGGCTCGCGCTGCCGGAGCCCGCGCGATTCAGGTCTTCGACCCACTCTCGATGGGTGTGCTCGCAGCACCGGCGGAGCTGGGCGCGGACATCGCGGTGGGGGAGGGGCAGGCGCTCGGAAACCATCTGGATTTCGGTGGACCGTATCTCGGAATCATCGCGTGTGGGGAGAAGGACGTGCGGCGCATGCCGGGGCGTCTCGCCGGGGAGACGGTCGATGCCGCGGGGGAACGGGGCTACGTGCTCACGCTTCAGACGCGAGAGCAACACATCCGCCGGGAGCGGGCGACCTCGAATATCTGCACGAACCAGACGCTCATGGCCGTCGCGGCGGGCGTCTACCTCGCGTGGTTGGGCCCGGAGGGCCTCCGCGAGCTGGGGGAGGCGTCGGCCGCCAGGACACGGTATGCGGCTGACGTCCTCACCGCGGTGGACGGTGTTGGGCTGACGCATCCCGAGGCGCCGTTCTTCAAGGAGTTCGCGCTGTCGTTCGATAGGGCCGCGCCCGACGTGCGGGACCGCCTGCTCGACCGCGGGTTCCTGACCGGTCCGGTACTCGATGGTTCGCTGATCGTTGCCTGCACGGAGCGACGGACGAGAGCGGAAATCGACGCCCTCGGGGCCGCGGTGGGGGAGGTGATGGGCTGATGGGGGCGCCGGTGCGCACCGATACTCCGCCATTCCCGCGCACCCTGAAGGAGCTGTCCAGGCCGGGGCGCCGGGCTTCCTCCTTCCCCAGGCTTGATGTCCCGCCCGTCGAGATCCGGGACGAGCACCGGCGAGCAAGCCCTGCGGTCCTGCCCGAGGTGGGGGAGCGGGATCTCGTTCGCCACTTCACTCGGCTTGCGCAGATGAACTACGGGGTCGATACGGGCTTCTATCCCCTCGGCTCGTGCTCCATGAAGTACAACCCGAAGGTCGCCGAGGAGGCCGCCGGGCTCCCCGGGTTCCGTCGTCTGCACCCCGCGCAGCCGGATCACACGATCCAGGGCGCGCTCGAGCTTCTCTGGCGCCTGGAACGGGCTTTGTGCGAGATCACCGGCATGGCCCGCGTGACCTTTCAGCCGGCGGCGGGCGCGTCGGGTGAGCTGACGGGCCTGCTCATGATGCGGGCCTACCACACACAAAACGGAGATCCGAGGAAGCGCATCGTGATCCCCGATTCGGCCCACGGCACGAATCCGGCCTCCGTCCGCCTCGCCGGCTACGAGGTTGAGGAAGTCCCGAGCGATGCTCGCGGTTTGGTCGACGTGTCGGCCCTGGAAAAGCTCATCGGGAACGACGTCGCCGGGCTCATGATCACGAACCCGAACACGCTGGGACTGTTCGAGGAGGACATTCTCGAGATAGCCCGGATCGTCCACGAGGTCGGCGGACTCCTCTACTACGACGGGGCGAACCTCAATGCGATCCTCGGGCGTGTGCGCCCGGGAGATATGGGCTTCGACGTCGTTCATCTGAATACGCACAAGACGTTTGCGACGCCCCACGGTGGAGGAGGGCCCGGGGCCGGTCCCGTGGCGGTGACCGAAGCGTTGACCCCCTTCCTACCGGTGCCGGTCGTGGAGCGTGCCGACGACGGGGGGTTTCGATGGAACGACGATCGGGCGCTGTCGATCGGGCGCGTTCACGGCTTCCACGGGAACTTCGGCGTGCTCGTCCGCGCCTACTCCTACGTCTTCGGGCATGGTGCGGATGGCCTCCCCGCCGTCGCCGATCGAGCCGTTCTGAACGCGAACTATCTCGCCCACCGCGTGAAGGGAGCATTTCCCCTTGCATATCCGGGAAGGCCGATGCACGAGTTCGTCTCGACGGCAAGGCCGCTCAAGGCGCACGGGGTGCGCGCGATCGACGTTTCCAAGCGCTTGATCGATCTCGGCTTCCACCCTCCAACGATGTACTTCCCGCTCATCGTCGACGAGGCGCTGATGGTCGAGCCCACGGAGACGGAGTCGAAGGAAACCCTCGACCTCTTCGCCGACGCCATGCTCCGGGTCGCTCGTGAGGCGGGGGAGGAGCCAGAGCTGCTCCGTGGATCCCCGACGACGACCCCGGTGCGGAGGCTCGATGAGGCCCACGCCGCCCGCAATCTCTGCGTCTGCTGGTAGTCCCTACATCACCTGGCCAACAGTCCGTGAACCAGGCCAGCTCGGCGCCAGGTGGACCTCTGTCCTCTGTGGAGCGGCGCCCTAAAAGGGGCGACATTCCATAACGGATATTATCGGCGTTTTACGCGCGCTCGGGGGGAGCGACCGGTTGACTCACGTCTGTTGGCCCCGATCGGAGGCCTGAGAGAGCTGCGCAGCGTGGGAGCGCGGCAGCAGACGGTACCGAAGCCCCCACACGAGGATGCGCCACAGGGCTTCAACGATGATGCGTCGAGAGAACTTCGAATGGCCGGCGCGACGGTCGTCAAACGTGATAGGCGCCTCCCACACGGACCCTCCGGAAAGCCAGGTACGCATGGCGAGCTCGACCTGGAAGGCGTATCCCTCGGACGAGACCCCTTCGTGGAGAAGGTGCTCCAGCATCTCGCGGCGGAAGACGCGGAACCCACTCGTCGCGTCGGTCACCGGCAGGCCGAGCAAAAGGCGCGCGTAGAGGTTGCCGCCCCGGGACAGGAGCCGGCGGACGAGACCCCAGTTGCGTACGCCGCCGCCGGAAACGTAGCGGCTTCCGATCACGAGATCGTGGCGCCCAGCGGCTTCCAGCAAGCCCGGAAGTTCCTCGGGTCGGTGCGACAGATCGGCGTCCATTTCCACGATGAGATCTGCTCCCGCATCGAGCACCCGGTGGAAGCCGTCCGCATACGCGCTTGCGAGTCCTCCCTTGCTCGGGCGAACGATCAACTGGACGCGCGCGTCGCGGTTGCCAACTTCGCGGACGATGTCTCCAGTGCCGTCGCTCGAGGAATCGTCGACGACCACGACCGTGAGGTCATCGTCGACGGCTCGAAGCCGCTCGAGCACCTGGGCGATCGTGTCGGCTTCGTTGTACGTCGGGATCACGACGGCGACGCGCGGTCGTGACGGCAGCCCGTGGGGTTCGCGGCGGCGCCTGATCGGCCTCGCCAGAAACCCGAGCATCGCGAGAAGGCCGAACCCGAGTGGCAGCCAGCCTCCGATCACGTTGAACACCGTCCGCCCCTCGGCCTGCGGGATGTCTCGACGAAGAATCGTCTGCTCGAAAAGAGCGGTCTCGGCGAGCACGTTCCCCCGGTAGTCGATGATGGCGCTGATACCCGAGATCGCGGCGTGGACGACCCAGCGGCCGTTCTCCACTGCCCGGAGTTCGCTCATGACGAGGTGCTGGGCGGAGAGAGGCGTTCGAAGGAAGGTCGAGTTGTTGGTCGACACCACCAGGAACCCCATCTCATCCGTGACGAACTGACGGACCAGGTCGGGGAATGTGTTCTCGAAGCAGATGATCGAGGCAAACGTCGCGCCCGGGATCGAAAAACGGCCGGGAACGGATCCTGGAAAGAGGTCCCGCGGAACCTGTTGCAGCTCCCCGACGAACCCGAGATGGCGCCGGAAGGGAACGTACTCGCCGAACGGCACCAAGTGGTTCTTCGCGTAGCGTGAGACGACTCGGCCGATGGGGTGGTACAGGAGGTTCTCATTTCGAAGCCGGCCATCCTCGCCGGTGGTGATGGCCCCGATGAGCGTGGGCGCCGCGACCGCGCGTATGGACCCCCGGACGAGCCGGCCGAGGGAGGAGTCCCTGCTCGGGTCGCGGTCGAGAGCGTTCTCGGGCCAGACGGCGAGATCCGGTGGCCTTCGCGCGAGCTCCCTGTGGAGCTCTGCGTGGTTCTCCGCAACGATGCGGTCCTCGATGAAACGGCTCCCGAGCGCGACGAATTTCGGCACGTTCCCCTGGACGATTGCGACGTCGGTCGGAGGGCCGTCGGGGGAGGAAAGTGGGATCGCCGCGGGGACCAGGGTGAGGGCCGTCGCCGCCGCGGTTGGAACGATTCGTTTCCGCCACTCCCCCGCCCGCAGGAGAGCCAGCAGCAGCGCGTTCACTGCGACGATGACGAAAGAGATGCCCCAGGCGCCGAGAACGGAGGCGAGGGGAAGGAGCAAGGAATTGTCGTGTTGGGTCGCGCCGAGGCCACCCCACGTGAAGCCGCCGAGCGGCCAGATTCCTCGAGCGATCTCGATGGCCGTCCACCCTGCGGCGACCCAGAAGGCGGTTCGCAGCGGCCGGTCGTCGCGCCAGATTGCCGCTCCGTAGGCGAGGGTGAGCGCAAACCACGGCGCTTGACCGACGACCAGCACCCCCCAGCCGAGAACGGTGACGGACAGGAGCCACAACAGGAGGATCCCGAGGTAGACGAGACCGAAGACGAACCCAAGAAGGGCCGCCCGTCTGCCGCGGGCTTCGCGGATCGCCCAGAGGATCGGCACGAGAGCAACGAAGGCGACCGGACCCGCGTCGAGAGGTGGAAGCGAAAGGGTGACCAGCGCCCCCGAGACAGCGGCCGCTGCGAGCGAGATCCCCAGGCTTCGCGCTCTCAGGGCCCCGCACAATCGCGACAGAAACCTCGTCGCTTATCCGCCAGCTGACTCCGGTGCTTGATCAGCCGGCAACTCTTGCAGACGAACTCCGTCTGCTGCTTTGGAGCTACCTTGCCGGGAAGACGCTCGTTCGGCTCATGACCTTCCGATGCGAGCATCTCACCTTCGATCTCCCCGCTCTCCCCCGCCGCTCGGCGGGCGAGCAGCGCCTCGAGGCTCGTTTCCGTCGGGTCGATCTCGTCGTCGGATGTGACTTTCTCGGCGTCTTCCATGGCCCGCTTCCCCGTCGGGGCGGCTACCCATTGTAATGCGAAGGACCCAAGAGACCTTTGGGGCCGCAGCGCCGGGGCGCCGCGTTCTCTACTCGGCCTCTTGGGTCCTTCGCTCGCCGGCGGGGATCCGGCGCGACCGCCCAATGCTAGTGATGCCCATCGTCGAGTGTCAACTCGCAGGCTCTCGAAGGGCGAACCTTTGTATGATGGCATCAACCTCCTGCTGGCGGCGATCGCTGCTCGTTCGTGCGGTAGCGTGCCCGATGTGCGGGGGCGCTACGACGTCGTGGTCGTTGGAGGAGGACACAACGGCCTCGTGTGCGCCGCGTATCTCGCCAGGGCGGGACGATCGGTCCTCGTCCTCGAACGCCGCCCGCTGGTCGGCGGCGCGGCGGTGACGGAGGAGCCCTGGCCGGGATACCGGGTCTCGACCGCCTCCTACGTCGTCAGCTTGCTTCAGCCACGCATCGTTCGTGATCTCGTTCTCCGACGGTACGGCTACCACGTGTTCCCGCTCGACCCTGCCTACTTCGCCCCGTTCCCGGACGATCGGGGGATCCTTTTCTGGGAGGATCCGCGCCGCGCCGCCGCCGAGATCGTATCGATCTCGGCGAGGGATGCTGAGGCGTACCTCCAGTACCAGCGCGAACTTCGTGAGCTCGCTCGAGCGGTCCGGCCGCTGCTGCTTCGGATCCCGCCGTCCGAACCTCTCCGCTCGCTCGCCGATCTTCGCGAGGCGTTATCGCTCGGAATCTACGCGCTCAGGCGTCGCCGCAGGCTGCTTCCACTCGCGGAGCTCATGACGATGTCGGTGGCCGACTTTCTCGACCGGTACTTCGAGCACGACGGCGTCAAGGGTGCGCTCGCTGCCGGGGGCGTGATCGGCATGTGGGGTGGGCCGATGAGCCCGGGGTCGGCATACGTGCTGCTGCACCATCGCATGGGCGAGGCGGCGGGGCTCGATGGCGGTTGGGGGTTCGTCCGCGGAGGCATGGGCGTCCTTTCGGAGGCGATCGCATCCGCCGCGCGAGCTGCGGGCGCAGAGATTCGAACCGACGCCGAGGTCCATTCGATCGAAACGGTCGGCGGTCGCGTCCGGTCCGTGACGTTGAAGGATGGGACCATGATTCGAGCGCGGGCCGTATGCAGCGGTGTTCACCCAACGACGACATTCCTGGATCTCGTTGGGCCGCAGGCACTTCCCGCCTACCTCATCGAGCGAGTGCGCCGGTACCGGACGCGAGGGGCCTCGGCCAAGGTCAACCTTGCCCTCGAGGAGCTGCCGGACTTTCGAGCCCACCCCGGCACGGCCCTCGGACCGCAGCATCCTGAATTCATCATCAGCCCCTCGCTCGAGTACCTGGAACGCGCCTGGGATGAAGCGAAATATGGGCGGCCGTCGAGTCAGCCGATGCTCGACTGTGTCATCCCCACGACGAAGGATGGGTCGTTGGCTCCGGCGGGGAAGCACATCCTGACCGCGTTCGTCCAATACACGCCCTACGACCTCGCGGGAGGAACCTGGGATGTCGAAGGCGAAGCCCTGGCAGATCGAGTGGTCGAGACGATCGGCGACTATGCCCCGAATGTGAAGGATGCCCTGCTTCATCGGGAGGTCGTGACACCGGTCGATCTCGAACGTCGGTTCGGCCTCCGCGGAGGAAACATCTTCCACGGCGAGATGGCGCCGGACCAGCTCTTTCTCTTGAGGCCGTTCCCCGAGGCCGCCGCCTATCGGACACCGATCCGTGGACTGTATCTCTGTGGCTCGGGGTCGCACCCGGGCGGCGGGGTCATTGGCGCCGCCGGATACAACGCGGCCCGCGTCGTGCTCCGCGACGTGCGTCGCTAGGTTCCCGACTCCATGCGGAGCTCCGGGCGCCTGCGTGCTCCGAGCTCGGAGATCACGATTGCGCCCACGATGAGGCTGGCGCCCATCCATTGGGTTGCGGTCAATCGCTCCCCCAGCCAGAGGGCGGAGAAGGCCGCGGACGCCACGGATTCGCCCGCAAGGATCAACGCGGCTCTCGTGGCCGTGATCTCCCGCTGCGCCATCACTTGCAGGGTGTAGGCAACGCCGGATCCGAGGATCCCGGTAACGACGAGCACGTGCCAGACGCCGAGCGCGTCGGCGGGATGCATCCCCTCCCCCGCCGTCGCCACGAGGTGGAAGCTTGCGGTTGCCGCCATTTGCGCGAGGGAGAGCAGCCTCGTGGGGTGTCGCGCGGCGAAGTAGCCCACGCCGATCAGGTGCCCGGCCCATGCAACGGCCGAAGCCAACACGAGCAGGTCGCCGGCTCGTGGGTGGAACGCGCCGGTGGTCGTCGAGAGCAGGGCGAGCCCAATGATCGAGATCGCCACGGCCGTCCAGGCTGACCGCCCTGCGCGCTGGCGAAAGATCGCAAGCGCAAGCACGGGCGTGAACACGACGTACAGACCGGTGATGAATCCCGCATTCGTCGCCGTTGTTCGCTCGAGACCGGCTGTCTGGAGAACGTACGCGACGAAGATCAGCCCGCCGAGCAGCGTGCCCGGCCCAACGACGCGCCGGATGGAATCGCGAGTCAGCTCTCGGCGGCCGATGATCGGCATCGCGATCATGATGGAGAGGAATCCCAACAGACGAGTCCACGCAGTGAATGGGAGAAGCGGGAGGGTTTCGAGCCCTCGTTTGGCGGCGGGAAAGGTTGCGCCCCAAAGGATCGGGGTCGCGAGAAGAAGGAAGCCGAGGTCGAGCCGGCCGGGGCGGCCGGGCGATTTCTCGGAAGGGGCTTCTTTAGTGCTCAGCGCGCGAAGACGTCTCGCCCTCTCGAGACGGTCAGAACCGGGCGAAGGGAACGAACATCCGGCTCCTCGAGCGGATCCATCTCGTACGCCGCGAAGTCTGCCGCGCTTCCCGCCTCGAGGATGCCCTTCTTTTCAAAGTGTCCAAGTCGGGCGCTTCCCTGCGTGAAGAGACGGACGGCCTGCTCACGGCTCATCCGCTGCGTCGGATCGTGATGATGCTCGATGGCCCAAATGCCGTACATCGGATCAAGCGGGGTGACGGGTGTATCGGATCCGGCGCCCACCTCGAGGCCTCGCTCGACCAGAAGACGGAAGGGGTTCATCCCCCACGCGCGTTCGCGCCCGACCCGAGATTCGTACATCTCGCCCCGATCGCCCCAGATCGCGTCGAAGGCTGGCTGGATGGAGATCGCCAATCCAAGCGCCGCTGCACGTTCCACGTCTCGCGAGGACGCCATTTCAAAATGTTCGACGCGATGTCTCCTCGCCCGGAAATGGCGTCGCCCTCGCGAGTCGAGATTCGCATAGACACGTTCCCATGCGCGCAGGGCCTGATCGATCGCCGCATCGCCGATCGCGTGCAGCCCCACCTGAAGGCCCGCGAGGTGTGCGTTGTGAAGGAACTCGACGAGCTCGTCATCTTGATGCGTAAGCTTTCCCGCTCCCTGAGCATCGTCATAGCTGTGGTGGAGCGCAGCGGTCCGAGCACCGAGGGAACCGTCCAGGCAAAGATCGCCTCCGATTCGCGGAAGGCCGAGATCCATGACCCGAGGGATGTCGCGGTCGGCGACGTAGACGATGACGTCCACGGGAAGCTCCCGGGCGTGCCCGAGGAGGATCTCGACGTCTCGGAACCCTCGCGAGGACGGCATCGCCATCTCATGGACGGCGGTCACTCCCCGCGACACAGCGATGGCCGCTGCGCGGATCTGCGCGTCCTCGATCGCACTGTCGGACATCGACGCGAAGTACCAGCGCTGAATGGCGGCGTTCGCCTCGCCGCGAAGCACTCCCGTTGGGCTCCCCTCGCTGTCGCGCTCCACACCTTCGAGGTCGAGGACCCCGGAGCGCTCGAGCCCACTGGTATTCGTGAGCGCGATGTGCCCATCGGCTCGCAGGAGGATGACCACCCGGCCGGTGAGCGCGTCGATCTCAGCCACGGTCGGGAAGCTCGGGTCGGACCACCCCGTCTCATCGAATCCTTGTCCGAACAAGGGTTCAGCGCCGCGGCGCTCTCGGCCCACGAGGTTCAAGAGCTCATCTCGAGAGCCGGCCGTCTGGAGATCGAGTCCGCCGTGACGCAGACCGGTGCCGCTTAGGTGCACGTGCGCATCGATGAAGCCGGGAATGATCGTCGAACCGGGCAGATCGACCGTTCGATCGGCCTCCGGCGGTGGACCGGATCCCACGCGCTCCACATGACGCTCGTCGACGAGCATCCACTCCCCCACTCCGAGCGGGGACAGGGTGTGAACGCGGGATGCGCGGTAGAGGGTCTTCAGCGGAGACGGCTCTCTTCGTCCAGCTTGTCCGCCATGGGCGGACGAATCATACGCGGGTGGGCTCTGACGGCGGCCCCTACAATGCCGTCGTGCTCAGGGTCGTTGACCCCAGTCGGGGTGATGCGCTCCCAATCGCGGTCGGTTTCGCGCTCGATCGGAGGGTTTCGGACGGCGTCAAGGAGATCTGCGATCGGGTTCGCGACGAGGGTGACGCCGCGCTCATCGACATCACCCGCTCCCACGACGGCGCCGATGTCACCGGGCGCCTGCGGGTATCCGACGAGGAGATCGAGTCTGTAATCGTTGAGGACGACCTCTGGAACGCGCTCGACGCCATGGCCGAGCGTCTGAGGGATCTGCACGCACGGCAACGGTTCGATTCTTGGGAGCAGGAACGACACGGCGTTGTCTTTGGCGAGCTCGTGCGAGCGATCGGTTCGGTTGGCTGCTACGTGCCCGGAGGGCGCGCCGCGTATCCGTCGTCGGTCCTGATGACCGTGATCCCGGCGAAGGTCGCCGGCGTGGAGCGCGTCGCGGTCTGCTCTCCACCGACTGCAGATGGGAGCCTTCCCGCCGCCGTCCTCGCCGCCGTGCGAATCGCAGGCGCCGACGAGGTCTACCGGGTGGGCGGAGCGCAGGCAATTGCGGCGCTTGCCTTTGGAACGGAGACGATCTCCCCCGTCGACAAGATCGTTGGCCCCGGCGGGACGTGGGTCACCGCGGCGAAGCGGGAAGTGGCGGGAACCGTTGGGATCGACGGGCTTGCAGGGCCCAGCGAGCTCGTGATCGTGGCCGACGAATCAGCTCGCCCCGACGTGCTCGCGTGCGATCTTCTCGCACAGGCCGAGCACGACCCTGCAGCGCGGGCAATCCTCGTGGCGATCGGCGACGGCGAATCGATGGCACACCGTGTAGACGAGCGCCTTCGTGAGGAGCTCGAGCGGTCCCCGCGACGCGAAGTGGCGGGCGAGGCGCTCGCGAGTGCGTTCGTCGTGGTGGTCCCCGACGAAGCGGGAGCGGTGGCCATCGTCGATCGACTCGCCCCCGAGCACCTCCAAGTCGTCACGCAAGACCCGCGTGGCTTTCTCAAACGCGCTCGAGCCTTCGGCGCCGCGTTTCTCGGCCCGCACACGCCGGTGGCCTTCGGCGACTACGGGATCGGGTCGAATCACGTGCTCCCGACGATGGCAACGGCGCGGTTCGGATCGGGTCTGCGCACGGCGGATTTCACGATCACGTCGAGCTTCGTTCAGGCATCAGCGGAAGCCGTCTCGCGCTTCGGTCCCGAGGTGGAGCTGGTGGCCGCCTCTGAAGGACTTCCCGGGCACGCCCGCACCGTTCAGCTCAGGCGATGAGTTCCCTCCGACCCGATCTCGAGGGCCTCGAGCCGTATCGGGCGCCTCAGATTCACGCCGCGGTCAGATTGAACACGAACGAATGTCCGTACCCGCTACCCGAGGAGTTTCTCCAGGATCTTCGATCCGCGATCTCGGGGATTCCGCTGCACCGATATCCGGATCGGGAGGCGACCGAGCTGCGTGAGGGGATCGCCGAACATGCTGGGGTCGCCCCCGATGAGGTGTGTGTCGGGAACGGGTCCAACGAGGTCATCCAGCAGGTGTGCCTGGCGTACGGCGGCGCGGAACGTCGTGCGCTGGTCTTTGCTCCCACCTATGCGCTTCACTCGCTGATCCCACGCGTCGTAGGTATGGACGTGGTGGCGGAGCGACTCGATCCTGCCTTCCGGCTTCCCTCCGATGCCGCGGAAACTTGCGCACGGCGTGACCCGGCGATCGTCTTCATCTGCTCGCCGAACAATCCGACCGGGAATGCGCAACAGGTCTCGGCGCTGGAACCGATCTGTGAGACGACCGACGGCCTTGTGGTCGTCGACGAGGCGTACGGTGAGTTCGGCGGGGAGAGCGCAAAGCCACTCCTTGCCCGATACGAGAATCTCGTCGTCGTCCGGACGTTCTCGAAGGCGTTCGCGCTGGCGGCTGCACGAATCGGCTATTGCCTGGTCAACCGCGGCGTTGCGGACAACGTATCGCGCGTTCGCCTCCCCTATCACCTTTCGGCGCTGGCTCAGGCTGCCGGTTCGACCGCTCTCCGGCACTCTGAGGCCGCCCTTGCGATTCTCGACCGAGTGAGGGCCGAACGGGATCGGCTCGTCCGGGAACTCGCCACCGTGAAGGGGGTGGAGGTTTTTCCGTCGGATGCCAACTTCGTCCTGTTCCGAACCATCGCTCCGGCCGACGCGGTATGGAAGGGCCTTCTCGAGCGGGACGTCCTCGTCCGGGATGTGTCGGAGGTCCCTGGGCTCGAGCGGTGCCTCAGAGTGAGTGCGGGAACTCAGTCGGAGACCGGCGCGTTCCTCGAGGCTCTCCCGGCCGCGGTCAAGGAAGCGGCATGACCCGCTCGGAGACCGGCGCGTTCCTCGAGGCTCTCCCGGCCGCGGTCAAGGAAGCGGCATGACACGCCGGGCGCTGGCGGCGCGTTCGACGAAGGAGACCGAGGTCTCGGTTCGCATTGCGCTCGACGGATCGGGCTCCGTGAGCGCCGACACTGGGGTCCCGTTTTTCGACCACATGCTCGAGCAGCTCGGAACGCACGCGGGATTCGATCTCGAGGTGCAGGCGAAGGGCGACCTGGACATCGATGCGCACCACACGGTGGAGGATGTGGGAATCGCCCTCGGCGAAGCCTTCGCGGAGGCGCTCGGAGACAAGACGGGAATCCGGCGGTTCGGTCACGCATCGGTGCCGCTCGACGAAGCGCTCGTCAGCGTCGCGCTCGATCTTTCCGGCCGTGCCTTCGTTGTTCACGAGGTCGCCGTAGATGCAGAGATGATCGGAACGTACGACCCGGGGCTCACCGAGGACTTCGTTCGGTCCTTTGCGACGACCGCGGGGATCACGGTGCACGTGCGGCTCATTTCGGGGAGGAGCCCGCATCATGTCGTCGAGGCGGAGTTCAAGGCGCTCGCGCGAGCGCTCGGGGACGCCTGCCGGGTGATCGGGACGGGGCCCTCTTCCACCAAAGGCGTGCTCGAATGAAACCGCGAATTGCCGTCCTCGACTACGGCATGGGGAACCTTCGCTCGGTTGCGAAGGCCATCCAGCGAGTCGATGGAACGCCCCTCGTGACGTCGAACCCGGCCGACGTGGAGCAGGCAGCGGCGCTCGTCGTTCCCGGCGTCGGGGCGTTTGGGGCCTGCATGGGGAACCTCGAAGCGGCGGGGCTCGGCGATGCGATCCGAACGTTCGGCGGGTCCGGCCGGCCGGTCCTCGGCGTCTGTCTTGGGATGCAGGTGCTCTTCGATTGGAGCGAGGAGGGCGCCGTCGACGGACTCGGTCTGCTCGAGGGGAAGGTCCAGCGCCTCCCAAATGGGGAGAAGATTCCGCACATGGGATGGAACTCGGTCACCTGGACGCGAGATCATCCGCTCCTTACCGGAATCCCGAACGAGACCCTGTTTTACTTCGTGCACTCCTACGTCGCTTCGCCGAGCGCGGACGTCGTCGTTGGCGAGACGGACTATGGGGTTCCCTTCGCCTCCATCGTTGCGCAAGGCAACATCGTCGGTATGCAGTTTCACCCGGAGAAATCGGGGAGTGCGGGCCTGGAGATCTATCGGAACCTCGTCCGGGAGGCCGCGTGATCGTCATCCCGGCGATCGACATCCGGGGTGGCAAGGTCGTGCGATTGACGCGGGGTCGCCCCGAGGAGGAAACCGTGTACGCGAATGATCCCGTCGAGGTCGCAGAGCGGTTTGCGGCCGGGGGGGCCGAGTGGCTGCACGTCGTGGACATCGACGCTGCGTTCGGCTCCGGTGACAACCGTGAGGCCGTGCGGCGCGTGACCGAGTCGGTTCAGGTCCCGGTGCAAGTGGGCGGCGGTTTGCGTTCTCTGGAAGCCGTCGAGTCTGCCCTGTCCGGCGGCGCCGCTCGTGCGATCGTGGGCACCAGGGCGTTGGAGGACGAGGAATTCACCCGGGAGGCGGTCACGCTCTTCGCCCAGCGACTCGTGGTTTCCGTGGACGTCGAGGGTGAGGAAGTCAGGGTCCGAGGGTGGACCGCCGGTGTGGGCGGACTCGACACCGCGCTCAAGCGGCTCGATGGAGCCGGGGTGGCCCGAGTACTGGTGACCGCCGTCGGGCGGGATGGCCTCCTGGGCGGCCCAGACCTCGAGCTTTACGAGCGTGTGGGAGCTCGCACGAACGCGCACATCATCGCCTCCGGCGGAGTGAGGAGCGCGGGAGACGTCCGTGCGCTCGCCGCAAAGGGCGTCGAAGCCGCCATCGTGGGCAAGGCTCTCTATGAGGGCTCGCTCACCGTTTCCGAGGCGAAGAAGGCGGCCGCATGACGCTCGCGCGGCGCGTCATCCCCTGCCTCGACGTCGACGCCGGCCGGGTCGTGAAGGGAACCCGGTTCGTCGATCTTCGCGACGCCGGCGACCCGGCAGAGCTCGCCGAGCGGTACGACGCAGAGGGCGCCGACGAGATCGTCTTTCTGGACATCACCGCCAGCGTCGAGGGCCGGCGAGCCACGCTCGACGTCGTCGAGCGAACCGCCGAGCGAGTGTTCATTCCTCTGACGGTGGGTGGCGGCGTTCGCGCGGAGGAAGACGTGCGTGACCTCCTTCGCTCGGGCGCGGACAAGGTTGCGCTGAACACTGCCGCCGTGGGCGATCCGGAGCTCCTCGGGCGGTGCGCCGATCGGTTTGGATCGCAGTGCGTCGTCGTTGCGATCGATGCGAGGCGTGAGAACGGGTCGTGGAACGTCTACACCGAAGGTGGGCGGACCCCGGCCGGCGTCGACGCCGTCTCGTGGGCCGCCCGAGCGGCCGAGCTGGGGGCCGGCGAGATCTTGCTCACGTCCATCGATCGGGACGGCACCGGCCTTGGATACGACCTCGAGCTTCTCGGGGCGGTCGCTCGCGCGGCGCCGGTTCCCCTTGTGGCCTCGGGCGGTGCGGGTCGGATCGAGCACTTCGCGGAGGCGTTGGGCGAGGGACTGGCGGACGCGGTCCTTGCAGCATCCCGATTCCACTTCGGGGAGTTCACGGTGTCCGACGTGAAGCGCTCCCTTGCCGAACGTGGCGTCCCGGTGAGGCTGTGATGGAAGAGCTGGCTTTCGACGAGCGCGGGCTGATCCCGGCTGTGATCCAAGAGGAGCGGACCGGTGAGGTCCTCATGGTTGCGTGGATGAATCTCGACGCGCTCCGGCGGACGTTGGACTCGGGGCGGACGTGGTTTTGGAGCCGATCTCGGGGCGAGCTCTGGCGAAAGGGCGATACCAGCGGCAACGTCCAGCATGTGCGCGACGTGAGGTATGACTGTGATGCGGACACCCTCCTCGTCAAGGTCCACCAGGAAGGTCCGGCGTGCCACACGGGAAACCGGACGTGCTTCTACCGGCAGCTCGCGCGGGAGGGGTCGTAGTGCTCCGGCTCGTCATCCCGAAAGGATCGCTCGAGGAGCAAACGCTGACGCTCCTGGAAGCCGCGGACCTACGAGTGCGCCGGGGTTCGTCGCGCGACTATCACGGGTCGATCGACGACGACCGCATCGAGCGAGTTTCTCTGATGCGGCCCCAGGAGATCCCGCAGTACGTGGAGGAAGGCTTCTTCGATGTCGGGATCACCGGCCAGGACTGGCTCGCCGAGACCGGCGCCCGGGTGACTGTGCTCGCGACGTTGCGGTATGCGAAGGGTGGGCCCGGTCGGCCGGCGCGCCTCGTCTTGGCCGTGCCGGTCGAGTCGCCCGTGACGGGGGCGGCCGACCTGCCGCACGGGAGCCGGATCTCGACCGAGTACCCCGAAATCACGCGTCGGTTCTTCGAGGACCACGGCGTCGCCGTGAAGGTCTTTCCGTCCTATGGGGCCACTGAAGCGAAAGTCCCCGAGATCGTTGACGCGATCGTGGACGTCGCCGAGACGGGCGGCACGCTTCGCGCCCACGGGATGAAGGTCGTCGAGACGCTGATGGAATCCGATGTCGTACTCATTGCGAACGCCGAGGCTGCGGCCGACGGGGAGAAACGGCGCGGGATGGACGACCTCACCACGCTCATCGTCGGCGCCATGGAAGCCCAGGGCAGGGTGATGCTAAAGCTCAACGTGTCGGAGGAGCGCCTGAAGGAGGTCCTCGAGCACCTCCCTGCGATGAAGGCGCCGACCGTCTCTCCCCTTGCGGAAGAGGGAAATTACGCTGTCGAGACGATCGTGGAGAAGTCCGAGGTGAACACGCTCATTCCCGTTCTCAAGCAGCACGGGGCGACCGACATCGTTGAGCTCGCCGTGTCGAAGATCGTCCCCTAGTCGCGCTCCGCTCACAGGTGCGCCGACGAACATCGAGTCAGCCAGGCCGGCGCCGAGGACCCGTCAACAATGTCGGTCTTCCCGACCGATCGCTTCAGGCCAAGTCGGTCGAGGGAGGCCTCGAGCTTCTCGATCGCCTGCTCCGCATGCTGATCCGAGACGGCTGCGAGGAAGTAGTCATCGACCCACCGAAGCCACGGCCAACCTTCGATCGCCATGTCGACCGACCAGAGAACGGCGTTCGCAAGGACAGCCGACGGGTCGGGCCCGATCGGAAGGCCTGCGTAGCCATCCGATCCCCATCCATCCAACATGTCGGCTGCGAGGCTGGCCTCGGTGCGACCGGCGCCGATGTCTCGGAGGCTACGAGCCAACACGCTCGGGGTAACCGCTGGATAGAACTCGGTGACATCGGTTCGAACAATCAGCGGTGAGGTTCTGGCCAGGTGCGCGGCCCGACGGCGGGCTTGCCTGAGGGCTGGACCAACCGCTTGAAGGCGCCATCCGCCGAGCCCTTTGTGAACTCGATTGGCGAGAACGGTTCGTGAGAGGCGGCCCTCGATCGGCGTGGCGACCTCGGCGACCAGACGTTCCCACGTGCGAGCGTCTTGCTGGGAGAGCGTCGCCATGATGCGATGACCGGTCGAAGACTTCGGAATGAGCGTGCTCGCGATCGGGTCGGTCCGAGCGCGGATTGATGACGGCAACGACGATCCCTCCCCCGGCCAGGGAGGAGGGTCCGGCCGCCCGCCTTTCTATCCCGTGGAGGAGACGCGTGACAATCGCCCGATCGGAGGTTTCTTGCCTCCCCCATCCGGGGGTGATGATGGCGTTCTAGGGAGCCAGGCGATCGAGAAGAAGGGCCTCGGCGACGCAGGCGCGCTCGAGCTCGCCGAGGTCGATGCTCTCATTCGTGCCGTGCGCGCGACTGTCCGGATCTCCGACCCCGGTCACCAGGATCGCGGCCTCCGGATAGGCCTCCGCGAATGCGGCCACGAACGGAATCGTTCCGCCGATCCCCATCTCGATCGGCTTCGTTCCCCACGCTTCGGCAAACGCTTCTCGGGCCGCGTCGAACCTGGGGCCCACGGGCTCGAGCGCGTGCGGGTGCGCACTGGCGCCCGGCGTCACGCGAACCTCGGCGCCCCAGGAAACATGGGACTCGAGATGCTTGACGAGCGCGGCCATTGCTCGCCCAGGATCCTCCCCCGGGGCGAGGCGGAGGCTCACCTTGGCGCGGGCGGACGGCACGAGCGTGTTCGAGGCCTCCTCTACGCGCGGGGCGTCGATCGCGAGGACCGATACGGCCGGTTGGCGCCACATCCGTGAGGTCAGGCTGCCCTCGCCCAGCAGCTCGAGTCCCGGGACGCAGGCCGCCTGGTTCCGGAGCTCTTCCTCGTTGAGGTCGAGGGGGTCCGCGTCGCCAACGACGAGGTCCGGGATGGCGACACGACCGCGCTCGTCGTGCAACGACGCGAGCAGGCGGCAGAGCACCGTGAGCGCGTCGGGGATCGGGCCCCCGTAGACCCCGCTGTGCTGGCCGTGCTGAAGCGTGCGAACCTCGACCACACAGTCGACGAGTCCACGAAGCGAGGTGGTGAGCGCCGGCTGGCCGATGCGCCAGTTCCCACCGTCGGCAAGGACGAAAACGTCCGCTCGGAGAAGATCGCCGTACCGATCGAGGAACTGGCCGAGGTGCTCCGATCCGATCTCCTCTTCTCCTTCGATGAAGACCGTGACCCCGACCGGTGGACGTCCTTCGTGGGCGCGGATCGCTGCTTCGTGCATGGCGATCCCGCACTTGTCATCGGAGGACCCACGGCCGTAGAGGCGGCCGCCCCGTTCGACCGGATCAAACGCCGCCGTTTCCCACTGCGCCTCGTCTCCGGGCGGTTGGACATCGTGGTGCGCGTAGAGAAGAACCGTGGGAGCGCCGTCGGGAGCCGGCAGGCGGCCGTAGACAGCGGGGTGGACATCCTGGACCTCGAGCAGGCGCACTTCCTTCGTGCCGGCGGCCTCGAGGACCTCCGCGGCGGCGTCCGCCGAGGCCCGCACGTGGGCAGGATCGAATCCCGGAGCGGAAACCGATGGAATTCGGATCAACCCCTCGAGGTTCGTTCGGACTCCCGGGAGGACTTCCTCGACGTGTTCCCTCAATCCCCTGCGCACGTCTCAGGACCCCCCTGCGAGGCGCCGGCCGATGACCACGCGCTGGATCTGATTGGTGCCCTCGACGATTTGCAGCGCCTTGGCCTCCCTCATGTACCGCTCCACCGCGTACTCGCGCATGTAACCGTAGCCCCCGAGGGCCTGCACCGCGTCGGTCGTCACGCGCATGGCCATGTCGGAGGCGAAGAGCTTCGCTTGGGAGCAGGAAATCGAATCGCCCTCTCCCGCGTCTCGCTCACGAGCGGCCTCCCGGTAGAGGCGTCGAGCCGCCTCGACCTGGACGCTCATGTCGGCGAGCAGGAACTGGATCCCCTGAAACTCGACGATCGGATGGCCGAACTGAACCCGCTCCTTGGCGAACGCGACGGCGGCATCGAAAGCCGCCTGCGCGAGTCCGACGGAGCACGCGGCCATCCCGAGCCTGCCGGAATCGAGAGCGGCAAGCGCGATCTTGAATCCCTCCCCCTCCTCGCCGATGAGATTGCCCTCCGGAACCTCGCATCCGTCGAAAAGGAGCTCCCGCATCGGGGAGGCGTGCCATCCCATCTTGTGCTCCCGCTTGCCAAAGTCGAACCCCGGAAACCCCTTCTCGACCGAGAATGCCGAGATGCCCTGGGGGGACTCGTCTCCGGTACGAGCCATGACGAGGTAGTACTCGGCCTCCCCGCCGTGGGTGATGAACCGCTTCGCGCCCGTGAGGCGAAAGGAACCGCCCCTGCGTTCGGCCCGAGTGGAGAGTGAGGCGGCGTCGGAGCCGCTTGCGGGCTCCGAGAGAGCATATGCGCCGAGCCACTCTCCGCTGAAGAGTCGTGGAAGGTATCGCTCCTTCTGCTCGTCGGATCCGAACTCGTGCGCCCCGAAAGCCGAGAGGTGATGGACAGAGAGACCGACCGCGACGGCAAGATGGCCGGTGGCGAGCTCTTCGAGGACCAGGAGGTAGGTCAGGAACGGCTGTCCGCCACCGCCGTACTTCTCCGAGTACGGGATTCCGGCGAGTCCCATCTCGGCCAGGTGCCGGAACGTCTCGCGCGGAAACTCGCCGCGTTCCTCGAATGCCGTCGATTCGGGAGCGACCCGGTCGGCGACGAATGCCCGGACGCCGCCGACGACTTCTCGCTGCTCTCCGCTGAGCCCGAAGTCGCGGTCCACCTAGGACCAGAAGTCGTCCATCGCTGCTTGATCGAACAGGAGACCCCAGCCCTCCTTGATCTTGCCCTCCGGGCTGAGATGAAGGACGTGGGCCCCGGCGCCGTCGACGGTCTTTCCTTCCCGCTCCCCATGAATTCGGAGGAGCGCTACCGCGTGGTCGTCGCTGGTGGTGATGTCGTGGACCTCGAAGTCCCATCGATCGGCCTCCGCGACCTTCGGGGCGAGCTTCGTGAAGAACTCGTCGCTGCGGTAGTCGCCGGTCATTTGGTTCCGGCCGGGAACGTGCCAGAGCAGGTCCGGGTCGAAGGCCTCGCGTAGGCGGTCCATGTCCCTCGATGCCCATGCTTCGTAGAACCCCCGAATCGCGTTCGTATCAACCGTCATCTGACCTCCTTAGGTGACCGTTGGTTCCCTTCCCCTACCCTATCCTTCGTCGGATGCGCCTGTACAACACGCTGACGCGGGAGGTTGACGAGCTCCACCCTGTCGACGACGAGCACGTCCGCATGTACACGTGCGGGCCGACGGTGTACCGCCCGATCCACATCGGCAACCTGCGAACGTTCCTGCTTTCGGACCTCGTTCGCCGCGTGGCGGAGTTCGAGGGCTACCGCGTGACACAGGTCGTGAACTTCACCGACGTCGGGCACATGACCGACGAATCAGCCCCCGACGCCGTGGACCGGATGGAGTTGGCAGCGGAGGATGAAGGTCTCCGACCTGAGGAGATCGCGGAGAAGTACATCAGAATGTATCTGGAAGACACCGCCGCGATCGGCGTCAAGCGGGCCCATCACTACCCGAAGGCAACGGAGCACATCCCGGAGATGCTGGATCTGACAGAGCGCTTGATCGAGCGAGGGCACGCGTATGCGCTCGAGGATGGAACCGTCTACTACGACGTGCGGTCGTTTCCCAGGTACGGGAAGCTCTCGCGGAACACGCTCGACAAGCTGGAGCCGGGCCATCGGGACCTCGAGGCAGACCCTCGGAAGCGGCATCATGCCGATTTCTCGCTATGGAAAGCCGCCGGCATGGGGCGACTGATGAAGTGGGACAGCCCGTGGGGGGAAGGGTTCCCAGGCTGGCACATAGAGTGCTCGGCAATGTCGATGAGGTACCTGGGTGAGCGGTTTGATATTCACACGGGAGGGGCCGACCTCGTCTTTCCCCACCACGAGGACGAGATCGCGCAATCTGATGGGGCGACCGGTGGACAGGTCATCTCGACCTGGGTCCACGGTGGCCTCCTGCGCTCGAAGACGCAGAAGATGGCGAAATCGACGGGCAACATCTGGACGATCGGCGACGCCCAGGAGCGCGGTCATGATCCCCTCGCCTTTCGGTTTCTCTGCCTGCAGACGCGCTACCGAAGCGAGATGGACTTCGATTGGGAGGCGCTGGAGACGGCCGACCGGACACTGACTCGCATTCGCCAACGGATGGCGGATTGGGGGGCGGCGAAATCGACGGATGTGTCGGTCGACGCCAAGGAGTGGGATGAGAGATTTCGCCACGCAGTGAGCGACGATCTGGACACGCCGGCGGCCGTCCGCGTCCTGAACGAAGCCGTGTCGGCGAGTTTGCAAGACGAAGAGAAATACTCCCTCCTCGCTTCGTGGGACGCGGTGCTCGGTGTGGACCTCGAGCGCCTCGCCCGGGAGGGGTTCGAAGTGCCGGACGACGTCCGGCGCCTCCTCGACGAGCGCGATGAAGCCCGTGCGCAAGGCGACTTCGCCAGGGGCGACGACATCCGTGACCACCTGACGAAGATGGGATGGGAGGTCATGGATACCCCGGAGGGCTCCCGGGTGCGCCCCCTGCTCTAGGCGGACGGTCCGGTGGGCGCGATTGCCTGGAGAGTTTCGTCGACCGATCCCCCACCCGGATGGCGCGTGATCGGACCCACGGCGGGAAGGGTCACGCCGGCGTCGACGTAGTCCGCGAGTTTCGACTGTATCGCTCGGGCGTCACCGACGCCCGCCATGTCGTCGACGAACGCATCGGGAATCGCCCGGAGCGCGGCCTCCCGATCTCCCGATTGCACGGCCTGGTCCACCGCGTCAATGACCTCCTGGTACCCGCCGGCCGCGATCGCTCGCCGGTAGAAGGGCAGCTGAAGATACGGGAACGCGCGGCGCCGGACCGCGTCACGGGCGCCGTCCGGGTTCTCGGTCAGACCGAGGGGCACGGCGGCCACGATCTCGAACCCGCCCAGCGTCCGGCCGTGACGAGAGAGCTCTTCTTCGATCGTCGGAACGACGGTCTCCCGGATATAGGCGGGGCTGCACATCCAGAGGACCACCCCATCGGCGGCTTCGGCCGCGAGTCTTAGCATCTTCGGGGAGAGAGCGGCGAAGAGGATCGGCAGATCCGGTTTCGGCCGCCCGGCAAAGCGGAAGCGAGCCGTGTAATGGACACCCTCGTGCGCGATTTGGCCATCGCGGAACACTCCCCGCACGATCGTTGCGTACTCGCGCATGCGACCGATCGGGTCGTCCAGCGTGAGGCCGTACCAGCCCTCGACCGTGATGCGGTGACTCACGCCCAGTCCAAGGCGGAGGCGCCCCCCCGAGGTCTCGTCGAGCGTGATGGCCTCAACGGCCGTGAGGACAGGATGGCGCAGCATGATCGGAACGACCCCGGTGCCGAGCCCGATCCGTTCGGTGTGATGACCGTAGTGGGACAGGACCTGAAACGGTTCTCGGGAAGCGATCTGGGTGACCCACACGCTGTCGTAGCCGAGCGACTCTGCGAGCCGGACGCGTCCGACCGCCTCGGACAGCGACTTGCCGGGGTCCAGAAAGATCGCCAGCCGCGCCACCGTGCGATCCTCCGGGATTCGCTCGCTCAGCCGGGCAGGCCGATGGTCTTCGCGATGTTGGTCCTGAGGATCTCCGACGTCCCCTCGTAGAGCCGCATGGCGCGAACGTCCCGATACCACGCCTCGAGGCCGAGCTCGGTCATGAACCCGTTGCCCCCGTGGACCTGGATCGCGTGATCGGCGACACGACCGACCATCTCCGTTGCGACGAGCTTTGCGAGCGCTGCTTCTCCCCGCCCGTCCGCGCCTTCGTCGATGTCGCTCGCTGCCTTGTACACGAGCAAGCGTGCCTGCTCGAGGTCGGCGTAGGCGTCCACGACATGACCCTGGACGAACTGGTTCGCTCCGATCGGATGCTCGAACGCGACGCGATCGCTCGCGTACTCCAGTGCCCGCGTGTAGAGCGCGGTTGCGATGCCGAGCCCCTCAGCCGCGATCCAGAGGCGCGCGCTGTTGATCCCCTTCATGGCGGAGTAAAAGCCGAGCCCGAACTCGCCAAGCACGTTGCTTTCCGGCACCTCACAGTCCTCGAACGTGAGCTCGACCGGGTTCTGGTACGGAGACATGGTTCGTTGAATACGGGTCACCGAGAAGCCCGGTGTGTCTGCATCCACGAGGAACGCCGTGATCCCCCCCCGTGCGCGCTTCTCGGGGTCGGTGACCGCGAAAACGACGGCGAACGCAGCCTCGTCTCCACCCGTGATGAAGTGCTTTCTGCCGGAGATGACCCAGCCGCCGTTCGATTTCGCCGCCTTGGTATTGATACGCGTCGCGTCGGAGCCGGCCTCCGGCTCGGTGAGCGCGAAGCAGGTCGTCTTGTCGGCCGCCATGAGCGGAAGGAGGTACTTCTCCTTCTGCGTGTCGGTGCAATCGAGGAGAACGCGTGACGGGCCGACGACGATGGGAAAGATCGACTCGAGGCCGCCGAGCATCAGACCGTGGCTTGTCGCCTCCTCTCGGAGGAGCACCTGACCGAGGAACGGAAGGTCCCCGCCCCCGATCTCTTCAGGCATGTGGATGCCCCAGTATCCGAGCTCGGCGGAGCGCTTCCGCAGTTTCGCCCGCTCGTCCTTGAAGGCCTCGAACGTTCCGGTCTCCTGGATCTCCTGTCGGTACTGGTCCTCGACCGGCCGGACCTCGCGGTCGATGAACTGACGAAGAGAGCTCTTTAGTTCGAGGAATTCCTCAGGAATGTTGATTCCCGGCACGCGTCGCGCACCTCCCGTGCGTTGTTGCGAGAACCTACCGGGTGCGTAGGTTACCACAGGCCTCCGAGCCCTCTGCGGGCCGTGATAAGAATCGCTCGCGATGCTCGAGCTCTCCGCCGCCACCAGAGCGGCGCACCTCGCCGCGATGGCCGAGCGGCGCCTGGACGTGCTCGTCGTCGGCGGCGGTATCACCGGAGCCGGAGTGGCGCTCGACGCGGTGGCTCGGGGGCTGTCGGTGGGATTGCTCGAGCGAGAGGACTTCGCGTCCGGAACGTCCGGGCGCTCCTCTCGTCTGATCCACGGGGGCGCGCGATACCTCCGGTACGGAGACCTGGGGCTCGTTCGCGAGGCCATCAGGGAGAGAGACCTCCTCGTCCGGCTCGCTCCCCATTTCGTCCGAACACTCGCCTTCTTCATCCCGATGAAAAGGCGCGCTCCACGGGCCGTGATCCGGACGGGGCTTTGGATCGCCGATCGGCTTGCGGGTCGGCGCGGCATCCATCCGCATCGTCGAGTGGACGAGGTTGAAGGAGCCCGTCTTGCGCCCGGACTCCCGCGGCCGTCCGGTGGGCTTGTCTACTACGACGCGAAAACCGACGACGCTCGACTGACGATCGAAGTACTACGGCAGGCGGCCGCGCGCGGAGCGCTCCTTGCAAACCACACGGAGGTGGAGGGCCTGATCGGCCAGGGAACCATCAGCGGCGCCCACGCTGTCGACCGACTCGGCGGGTCGCCGCTCGAGGTTCGGGCACGGATGGTGGTCAACGCGACCGGCGTATGGGCCGACCGAATCCAGGCGATGGCGCCGGGCCGACCGACAGCGCTCAGACCGAGTAAGGGGGTCCACGTGGTGCTCGCTCGCGAACGTGTGCCGATCCGGTCGGCGCTGCTCGTTCCCTCTCTCGCCGGCGGCGACGCGTTGGTCTTTCTCATCCCGTGGGGGAACCGCGTCTGGGTAGGTACGACCGATACCCCGTATCAAGGTGCGATCGAGGACCCGGCGGTTGATCCACACGATGCCCGGATTCTGCTTTCCTCGGTTTCCCGGGCCTTCCGAGAGGAATTCACGAGCGGCGATGTGCTCGCATCCTGGGCAGGCGTCCGACCTTTGCTCGACACCGGGCGCGGGTCGACCCGGGATCTCTCCCGACGGCACGTGGTGGTTGAGGACCCCCCGGGTCTCATGACCGTGACCGGCGGGAAGCTCACCACGTACCGAGCCATGGCCGAGCAGGTGGTCGACCGCATCGCGTCGAGGCTCGAGGCCGGTGGAGAGAGCACGACCTCGCGGATCCCGCTCGGGCTCACGCGACCGGTGCTCGCGGAGCTCGACCGTGCCGAGGCGACAGCACGTCGCGCCGGGCTCCCCCCCGAAGGGGGTCGGCGACTGGTCGAGCGCTATGGTGACGACTGGGAGGATGCCCTGGCGTTGATTCGAGACGAGCCGTCACTCGGTGAGCGGGTCGCTCCCGAGCTCCCGGTGCTCGGGGTCGAGTTCGAGCTCGCCCGCACCCGCGAGATGGCGATGACGGATGACGACGTCCTCATCCGTCGAACACGACTCACGACCATGGACGCGAACGCCGCGCGAAAGGTGCGGGTTCCGGAGCCGGGAGGATCGCTCTAGCCTCGAAACGGGACCGGGATCACGAGCTCGACGTTTCGGTCCTTGCGCTTTCCTTGCGCGACACCATCGATCCCAGCCTGCGGATCGTTCGACGAGACTTCACGAAAGATCGAGGCCAGACGCCCTAGGCCGCCGGCCTCTTCCGGATCCGCCGGACCGCCGTGGTCGACCATCGTGCCGAAGATGGAGAGGGTGCTGTTGTCGTTGGCGAGGATCTCGATGAGCCGCGTCTGGCACGGCCAGTCCATGATGGCCGACGTCGTCACCTCCCAGAAGCCATTCGTTCTTCCGTCGGGATCCGGTCGGGCGACGACCTCGTTTCGGTGGGTGTGACCGACTACCCAGAGAACTACGTTCGGGAACCGGTGGACAAGGGTTTCGATCTCTGGGGCCATGATCCGAGGGAGGTCGTTCTGCTCGGGAGTAAAGGGGTCGGGAGTGATTACCGGATTGTTGAGCGTGCCGAGGCCGTGATGCGAGAACAGCACGACCAGTTGGTCCTGATTCCGCGTCTCCTGGAGCGTTCCGTCCGCGTCGTAGAAGCGTGAGTGAACCTCGGTCAGCTGTTCCTCGAGCCAGGCGAGCTGCGCGGCCCCGATGCTTCCCTCCGCGAATCCCCCTGGGTTTGTCGTATCCAGCACGATCATTCGGAGGCCCGGGTATTCGTCGAGCACGTAGTAGGCGAGGCCGGATTCGCGGTTCTCGGGGGCAAAGCCGTGTCCCCTGGGTGACCCGCGGGTACGGAAATGCTCCTCGATGTATTGGCGGCGGGTGAGGATCCGGCGATCCTCGTCGGGGGTGACCAGGAATGCTGGCCCCGCGAAGAGCGACTGTGGGTTGGCCAGAAACGTTTCGAACTCGTCGCACGGGTTCACACCGGGTGGTGGGGTCGCCGACTTCAGCTGTCCGACAGAGATCTGATCCAGGACCGGCTGCTTTGGAATGTTCCCCTGGATGAGCCCGTCGTGGTTCCCAAAGCACGAGTACCAGGGGATCCCGACGCCCTGCGTCCGAAACGATCGAGTGGCTTCCCGAAGGAGGCCGGGGTACTCGGGGAAGCCGTATTGCTGCTTGTACTTGTCCGGAACCGGCTCGGGGTGCCAGAACTCGGGGTTTTCCCACGCGGCGGATTGCACGCCCTCGTATTCTTTCCCGCCCGAGTTCGGGCGAACCGGGAGGCCATCCATGAGGTCGACAAACCATCGGAGCTCGTTGAACTGTTGGTTGTCGATGTTGTCTCCGGTACACATCGCGAACTGGATCGGGAACCCACTGACGGGACTGTGCGCGATTTGGCGAACGGTTCGGATGGTTTGCTCAAATGCCTGGAGGGTGAGGGTCTCCTGCGGCCGGAATGCGGCCTGCAGGGGCGCCGAGGCGCATTCGAGGTCCGAGTATCGTTCGATCCACTCACCGCGCACAGGCGATTGAGCATCGGCGATCTGCATGTCCGTGTAGTGAACGAAATGAAGTAGCGAGCGTTGCCGACCTCGCGGAGATCGGGCCGAGAGCTCGAGGCGGCGCTGGTGGGGCTCGCCTGGTCCGTACTCCAGCCGGTGGTAAGGCTTCCGCGAACCGGCGCCTAATTTCGGTCCGCGCCGGAGCGTGCGGGCAAGCGTGGTGAGGCCGACGCTCCGCGCTCGGGCCATCGAGCGAGCCCATGCAGGGGACGAGCCGGCAGACCTCGCCAGCACCGACGAGGCGGCCGCGGCGCCCGCCAGGCGAAGGAAGTCTCGTCGCGTGACTCCTCGCATCAGATCTTCAGGGCCAGGATCTGCGGCAGGACGGTAAACGTAGCGGGAGTCGTTCCCAGAACCTCGCCGTCTGCCTCGACGGGCAGGGCGCGGTCGGCGTCGATCCGCACGTCGCGGGCACGATACTCCTTGATCGTCGGACTTGGAACGTGCTGGCCTCGATAGATCTTCGGCAGTGTCGTGAAGGCTTCCGATTTCGGCCCGACGCTGATCTGTACGTCGAGGAGCCCATCACCCGGATACGAACGCGGGGAGATGCGCATTCCTCCCCCGTAGTACTGGCAGTTGGCCACGATGACGTTGTTCGCTTGTCCGTCGAACGTCCGCCGGTCGGTCTCGACGTGCACCTCCGCCGGCCGGAAGCCGGCGACCGCCAGCCAGAACCCGACGAAATACCGGCCGCGGCCGAGGCGGCGCGAGAGGCCTTCCGCGCGTCGCACGGCCTCGGCGCCGAGACCCGCCTCGGCGATGTTCGGTGAATATCGGGTGCGTGTCTCTCCGTTGTTGGCGTAGCCGACGCGGACAACGTCGATCTGGTACGTCCCGGAGCCCAGCAGGTGACGAACCGCGTTCCGCGGCCGATCCGGCATGCCGAACGTCCGCACGAAATCGCAGCCCGATCCCGCTGCGAGCACCCCGAGGACGGCATCGTCGACCACCAGCCGATCGTCCTCGATCATGCCGTTGACGACCTCGTGAACCGTTCCGTCCCCTCCCACGGCAACCACGAAGCGCTCTCCCTTCTCGAGCGCCTGCCGAGCGAGTCGGGCCGCGTCCCCGGCGGCCTGGGTCGTGGCGATGCGGTAGGCAAGCCGGCCGGCATGGAGGCGCCGCTCGATTTCTGGGAGGGCGCGCCCAACGCGACCTCGCCCTGCTCGCGGATTGACGATCAAGACGAGGGGCCCGAACGGGCTACCCATCGGGCGGAAGGAGCTTCCCCGGATTGAGAAGGTTGTTCGGATCGATCGACGACTTGAGTGTACGGAGGAGCCGCAGTCCCTCCGCGCCCAGCTCTCGCTCCATGAAGAGGGATTTCAGGATGCCGACCCCGTGGTGGTGGGTGATGGTCCCCCCGGCGTCCTGACAGGCCGTCGCAGCGTCTCTCCAAGCCGAGACGTAGGTCTCGCGCACGCGCCGGTCGTCGGGTGCGCGAAGCAAGAACGTGAAATACAGCGACGCCCCGGAGCGGTAGGGATGGGAGAGGTGGCACCCGACGGCCTCGGCGCGCCGCGCCAGGGCCTCCTGAACGGCCCGGTACAGCTTCGGAAGCTGACTCCAGAGACCGGCGACTTCCATCGTGTCCACGACGACGCCGTCTCCGAGCAGCCGTTCTTCCCCCATGATCCGGCGGTACGTGTCGACGGCGTCGAGCCGGTGATCCCACCAGTGGTCTCCGAAGGTGCTGGGAAGCGTCCTCGCGCCGTGCCTTCCTGCCTCTTCCCGCATTGCCTCGGCCTGGGCGCTTCCCCCCACGGTGTTACCGGCGAGGGCGAGGACGAGCACAGGCCCCCCCTGGTGCCCGACCTCCCCGAAGACGAGGTTCGCGTCGGTGTCGTCGTAGAGACGGACGACGAGCGAACGCAGGCCTCGCTGGACGACCGAACGGACGAGCTCGATGCCACCCGCGAAGTCGGCGGGAGCGAAGGCCTCCCAGCGAAGGCCGTCCGGGCTTCGGGAGACGGAGAATGTCGCCTCGGTGATGATCCCCAGCGTGCCCTCGGAGCCCACGAACAACCGTTTTAGGTCCGGCCCGGCCGCCGATCGCGGGGTGGCCTGGAGGCGAACGACCTTCCCTCCAGGCAGCACGACGGTCATGCCGAGAACCAGGTCCTCGATCACGCCGTACCCGGCCGAAGCCTGGCCGGCTGAAGAGGTGGCGATCCAGCCGCCCGCTGATGAGATGGCAAGCGACTGCGGGTAGTGTCCGAGCGTAAGGCCGCGCTCGGACAGCTGTCGCTCGAGTCGCTCGCCGCGAATTCCGGCCTCAACCTCCACCGTAAGGGACTGCTCGTCGACGGAGAGGACGTGGCTCATCTCCGAGAGATCGACCACGACACTACCGCGGACGGCTTGCGCTCCCCCACAGACGCCGGATCCGCCCCCTCGCGGCACGATCGGTGTCTGCGATTCCTCCGCCCACGCCAGGATGGTCGCGACGTCGTCGGTCGATCGAGGGAACGCGATCGCCGACGGAGGAGGCACGCGATCTCCGATCCGTTCGCGGAGCAGGGCCATCGCCCACAGATCGCGCGCTCGCGTTGTGAGCTCGCCCGGATGCGTGCTGATCACGCCTTCGGGAAGGCGCTGCGACAGCGACGAGAGGTCGCTCACGGCGAGGATGATAAGGGATGCGGGCCTACAGCCCCGTGTAAGCGACGACGCCGCGATTGACGGCGTCATGGGCGGCTCGGGCTCCCGATCCCACCTCGGGTTCTCCAACCTCTTCGATCTGCCGAAGAAGATCGAGGATCTGCTTGCAGGTGCGCACGAAGTCTCCCGGCGCCGTCCCGCGCTCGCCCAGGACGTCGTCGAGCGACTTCCCCTCTGCCCAGTCGAAGATCGTGGCCGCGAACCCGCTGTCGAGCTCTCGGCACAGCTCGACATGGTGTCGTTCCTCGACCTCCCGAACCCGCCGCCAGATCGTCTGGAGTCGCCGGAGGCGCTCTCGAATCTCGCGGGATGGAAGCTCCGGCCGCTCGGCGCGATCCCTGGCCTCGTAGATGAACGAGGAGGCGAGCGCGGCGAAGTCGGCGAAGCCCAGGTCGTCGAAGAGTCCTTGTGCGAGCGCTTCGGCCACCAGGATGTCGGCTTCCCCGTAGATCCTGCGAAGTCGCTCGCCATCTTCGGAGAGGACAGAATGGCTGATGTATCCGAGCTCCTCGAGGACGTCGAGGACGCGATCGAACTGCCGCGCGAGAGTCTCGGTTTGGGCCTGGATTCGTCGTTCCAGCTTCGCGATTCTCGCGGCCAACCGCGACCCGCGAACGGCCCATCGTTCATGGTCCGCGCGTTCCGGGCAGCCGTGACACGGATGCCGCTCCGCTCGTTCCTCGAGCTCCTGCGCGCGTTCGAGCTCCGAGGCCGGGAGCTGCTCTCGCTTCGGCGCCGGAGGGGTCACTCGAAGGGCCGCGAGTCGAGCTGCGAGGTCGCGGCGGTACCGGGCGCTCCGGGTGCTCCCCCCGCGTGGCAGGTCGATCGTCGCCAGCGGCTCCGGCGGCGAGGGGAAGTCCGTCACCGCCGCCCGGAAGGAACGACGGTCTTGCGTGAGCAGCGTCGGTCGTCCGTCGCGGGCCCCGACC
>JBOGWA010000004.1:0-14792 GCA_050693155.1 Actinomycetota bacterium
CCGGTGGGCAGCGGGTCGAGGATGCGGCTGAACGCGCTGAAGAGCGCGCGCTCGTTCGCTCGATCATCCCCTGAGAATTCGGGCGCGGGCGACCCATGCGAGTGAACGAGCACCGGTGTCCCGTCGAGGTCGACGGCGCGTTGCAGGACATTGGAATTGAACTGCGCGCTCCAGGAGAGGACCGACCCATGCGCATTGCGCTCGATGGCTGAGCTCATGATCGGATGCCATTCGCGGGCGAGCAGTACGTCACGACCGTCGAGCCGGCTTAGCGAGCAGATGAGGAAGCCCGCCTCCTCACCCCGGCGAGAATCTTCGACGTGTGACCGAACTTCACCGAAAAGCCCAGCGACGATCCGCAGGTCGACGGATCGCTTCTGTGCTGGCGAATGGGGCTTGCAGCGCTTCTGAGTTGGACGTCGTAGAGCTTCAGCGACGGGCTGCGCAATGCGGTGGAGCCAAGACATCACGAGCGCTCTGTCGTGAACCTTGCCAGCCAGAGCTGCACGGCAAGCACGGGATCGTCGCCGGACCACGCGAAATTGAAGCTGAACCCTCGCCAGCTCTGGCCAAGCAGGTACACGACGTGGTGGCTGCGCGGAGGCTCACGATTTTCGCCGACCACGCTCTCGTCAATGACGAACTGCGGCCGAGTCGTCGGCCAGTCCTGCCAGACCGTGAGCGCCCGGGTCGGGGACGGGGTCCATGGCTCGGGCAATTCGATGGACGGCAGGAGGATGTGGGCGGGCTGGCCATCTGCCGGCGTCACGTCAGTCGCCTCTCCGAAAGCGGCCGCAAGGCGACTCGTCAGGAGTTCGCGGTCGCCTTCGGTCATCTAGCTGACTCCGCCCCGCACCAGCGCTTCGTAGCGGTCGCCCTCCTTGACGTTGTGGGTCTCGTGGTCGGCGAGCTGCTTCTTCTTCCCCGACTTCTGGATCACCCACAGCGCGCTCTCTGTGGGCACCCCAAGTTCGGACTTCAGATGGGAGACCTTCGTGGGGCCGCCCGGGATGGCCTTTTCGTCGGTCTGCGTGTTCCCCTCCGCGTCGGTGAGAGTCAACGTGACAGTCACGAGCGAGGGGCCGGGCTTGCCGGCCGCTCCTTCCATTCTCGGCGCCTCCTTTCAAGGCTAAGTCCTTCCCTTAACTCTCACCCTCATTCTACACTTTCTCCTTAAATTTGCGGCCCGAAGGGCTGCGACTCCTAAGATTGCTGGCATCGAGAGTCAGGTGGCGGAGTTATTGAGGGTCCTTGAAGGTTTGAACCAAACCGACCTCCGCTTTCGAGATATGCCCCCGGGACCAACCTATGCTTATGCAGGAAGACCAAACATGCAGGACAACCGCAAGGATCTGGCAGATACGCGTCGGCTCTTCGACGGAGATCGATTGCGGCTTGCCCGGGAACTCAGGGGGTACACACAGGCATACGTTGGACGCCAAGCGGGTATCAGTGGAGCCGCAGTCAGCCAGTTCGAGCAGGGTCACGCCAGGCCGACCACGGATACGCTTCCGCATCTAGCCCGGGCCTTGGGTTTCCCTATTCGCTTCTTCGCGAAAGACCTAGTAGAGACTGAGGGAGGATCACCAGCGTTCTTTCGGAGTCTGCGTGCCACATCTGCGACAGCTCGTCGCCAGGCGAGGGCCTTCGCGGAGCTTGTACGACAGTTCACACTGGCGCTTGAAAAACGCGTTGACCTTCCTGACCACGAGATACCTGAATTAACGATCCGCACAGCGGAAGATCGTCAGCGAGTCGAAGCTACCGCCGGCAAGGTGCGAGAGCAGTGGAACATTAGGGAGTTCGACCCCGTCGAGAACATGGTGGCCTCACTCGAACGACATGGTGCGATCACCGTTCGAGTCACATTCGACATCGAGGGAATGGACGCGTTCTCCGTCCCCTATCGCGACCGACCGGTGGTGATCCTCGTGGCCGACAAGTCCAAGAAAGACAGATCCAGATTCGATGCTGCGCATGAGCTGGGGCACCTCGTTATGCACCGATCAGCGGACGCCACTACGAAGCAGATGGAGAAACAAGCGCACCAGTTTGCGGCCGCATTCTTGATGCCAGCGGAGGCGATCTACGATGAACTCCCGTCCATCGCCGATTGGGAGCTCCTTCTTGTGCTCAAGAAGAAATGGGCGACATCGATGGGCTCATTGCTTTATCGGGCGAGAACTCTGGGCAAGATGAAAGAGGAGGTCTACGTGCGGGCCACGAGGGCTATGTCTTCTCGTGGCTGGAGAGTGCATGAGCCCGGTGACCTCGGTGCTCCCGAGTCTCCGGCCGTTCTTCGAAGAGCATTCGATCTTGTTCGAGAGGAGGGTCTAAGCACAGAGGACCTCGCTCTTGAAGCGGGGCTACCCGAAGATCAGGTTCGTCGGATCCTGGATGCAGCAGCTCCAACTCGCCAATCAGTGAGGATCTAAAGGGCCCGAAAGACTGCTTGAGGCGTGGTACGCGGAGGCCATCCCGCTGGACCTCTTCAAGGCGGAACAGAATCGCATCGGTTCACAGATTTCTCACGTGGAGGTGGAGCTCGAGCAGGAGCAGGTGCGCGTCGAGGAGATGCGCGAAGTCATCAAGGTTGCCCTCGAGCTTCTGGGCAATCCCTATCTCTCGTACACGAAAGCAAGCCCCGAGCACCGCAAGCTTTGGAACGCCGCGGTCTTCAAGAAGATTCAGACTAAGGATGGCCGGGTGTCGAAAGTGGTCTGTGAGGAGCCGTTCAAGACTCTCCTGTCGCGTTCAAACATCGCGGGTATCGCGCCCCCAACGGGATTCGAACCCGTGCCTCCGCCTTGAAAGGGCGAGATCCTAGGCCGCTAGACGATGGGGGCCGAGGGACCGGCCCAAGTATAGAGAGCGTAGCCTCGGGCCTTAGACCTTCCTGAGCAGCTCCTCAGCCATCTCGACGTGCTTCGGCATACCGAGTTCGTCGAAGACCTTCGTGGCCTCGGCGAGGAGACTTCGCGCCTTCTCTCGATCTCCCGGCCCGTCTCGCTGGTTGAGCATGTCGGCGTAGAAGCGGCGGGCATCGCCCCGCTCGATCCGGTGGGGAACCTCGTCTGCCTGGCGGAGCGCCGTCTCGAAGTGTTCCTCGGCTTCGTCCCACCGGCCCGCTGCCGCGGCGGCCATGCCGGCGATGGTCTGCCCGAGGCGGAGGTTGAACGCAAAGAGCCCGCCGCTCCGCTCGAGGGTCTCGACGATGACCGGATAGAACGCGCCCGCTCGTTCCCGCTCTCCAAGCACGACGAGGGCCTCCACGGCGTTCACGAGGTAGTGCCAGGCGCCGCTCGTGGCCGGGCTCCCGGTCTCCGGGAACTCCGAGGCCTTTTCCTCCACGAGGCGGAGCGCCTCCTCCCGTTTGCCCATGTAGGCCGCGTACAGAATCTCCGGGCCCCGGTGCCAGCCGTCGTAGGCCGGGAACGTATCGATGGCGACCGCGCGCTCGATGTGCTCCGGCACGCGCTCCCAGTTCCCTCGGAAAAACTCGAGCAGCCCGAACCAGACGTGCGACTCCGCGATCCACGGCATGTCGGCCGCGCGACAGAGCTCGATGTCACGCTGGAGGAATCGCTCGAACGCCTCGAGGCTGCCGGTCGCGAGAATCTCCCGGAACGCTCGCGACCTGAGAAGGATGAGCTGGCCGGCGAAGTCACCGAGCCGGCTGACGATCGCATCACACTCTTCCTCGACCTCGTCGGCCTCTCGCCACCTGCCGGCCGTGGTGAGCGCGAGCCCCACAAACGAGAGCAGCTGGCCGAGGTTCCAGAGGCTTCCACTCGCCCGGAGGAGGTCGGCCGCCTGGAGCCCAGTCTCGATCGTGGCGTTCGTCTCCGCGTAGGACCAGTGATGGATCGCCTTGGACGTGAGCGACTGACCGAGCGCTTCCTTGTCCCCGAGCCGTTCCGCGAGCTCGATCGCCTCGGCAAACATCTCGTCAGCGGCCTCCCAGTACCCCCCCGCGCCAAACATGAAGCCGGCCGCAGACGTGAGCCGCGCCCGGTTTGGGCTGTCGATCCCCTCCAGGGCCGCAAGGCCGCGGCCGGCCACCTCGAACGCTTCCTTCCAACGCGCGGCCCACCCGAGCTGAAACACCACGTCTCCGCACAGCCGCCCGACGATCTCCTTCTCTCCGGCCCGCTCGTAGGCGGTGAGCGCCTGATCCCATGCCCCGAGGGCGTCGTCCCAGCGACCGAGGCTGCGGTACGCGAAACCGAGCTGGTGGAAGATGTCGGCGCGGTTCCGCTCGTCCTTCGTATCGAGGGAAAGGGCGTTCTCGAGGTACCGAAGGGCCTCCTCAAAGGCCGAGGCCTCGAGCGCCCGGTGCGATGCAAGGCACAGGTACCTGCACGTCCGGTCGGGATCGGCGGCGGCGCCCGCCTGGTAGAGATGATGGGCGAGATCGGCCGCTTTCTCTTCGAGCTCGTCGGTGTGCAGCCGCTCGAGGGTGTCCGCGATCTTCAGGTGCAGCTGCTGCCTTCTCGGGAGCGAGAGCCCCTCGACCAGGGTCTGCCGGATGAGCTCGTGGGCGAACCGGAAGTGCGGCTCTCGGTTCTCCGAAAGCGAGACGATCAGCCGGGCCTGCTCAGCCTCCTCGAGGACGTCGAGCAGGAAGTCCTCGTCGACGACCTCCAGCTCTTTGACGACCTGGAACCCGAACGTCGGTCCGACGACACCGGCGGCGGCAAGCGCTCTCCTTCCCTGGTCGCCCAGCCGTTCGAGTCGCCGTCCGATGACGAGGCGGATGCTCTCCGGGACGGCAAGGTCCTCGGGATCGAGATCGGCCCTGAAGTGGCCCTCCTCGTCGAGGAGGTGGCCTTCCTCGACGAGGTGGCGGAAGACCTCTTCGACGAAGAACGGGTTGCCTTCGGTCTCCTCGTAGATCACCCGAACGAGGGACGGCGGAGGGTCCTCGCCGCCGAGGGCGCGGAGCATCGCAGAGACGCCGTCCTCGGAGAGGCGCTTCAGCGTGATCCGATGCGCGAGGCGCTCGCGGACGATGTCTTCCAGGGCGCCCGCGAGGGGGCGGGAGACGTCGAGCTCGGTGTCGCGGTAGCCGCCGAGGATGACGACCCCCGTATTGGCAAGGCGGGTCGCGAGGTGGCGGGCGAGCAGCACCGTCGGCTCGTCCGCCCAGTGCAGGTCGTCGATGATGAGCAGCAACGTGCGTCGCCGTCCTGCCCGCTCCATGAAGTCGGCGACGCAGTTGAAGAGCAAGCGCCGCTCCTGCTCGGCCGGGAGCTCGAGTGGGGGTGGGATGTCTGGAAACATCCGACGGAACTCGGGAACGATCCGCGCCACCTCGCCCGCGGCGTCCCCGAGCGCCTCGCGGACCACGTCGGGAGCGACGAGCTTCGCGGCCGACTCCATGATCTCGACGACCGGCAAGTACGGAGGTGCTCCTTCCCCCTCGGTGCAGTGGCCGCGCAGCGGGATCATCCCACGCGATCCCGCCTCCGCCGCGACCTCGTCCATGAGGCGGGTCTTCCCGACGCCCAGCTCTCCGCCGATGAGCACGAGCGATCCGCGCCCCTGTTCGGCCTCGTCGAGGAGGCCCCGTAGTTGGTCGCGCTCGGTCTGGCGGCCGACGAATGGCGTGCGATCGAGGAGCCTGAGGCGCGGAGCTTCCTCCTTCCACTCGATTCGGTAGAGGCGCCAGGGTTCTGGGAACCCGCGCAGCTCCGCAGTCCCCTTGTCGGTGAACGTCACGTCGGGAACGGTGCCGGCGAGGGACTTCACGACGTCCGAGACGAGGATCTCCCCGCCGGTCGCCTCGCCCATGATGCGCGCCGCTGCGTTCACGGCCTCGCCGTAGAGGTCGCCGTTTTCCTGGACGACCTCGCCGGTGTTCAGGCCGATCCGAACCTTGACGGCCCGGTCTGGCTGCTCCTGGTGCTGCCTTGCAAAGGCCCGCTGGATGTCCACGGCGCATGAGACCGCCCGCCGAGACGAGCCGAACACGACCATGAACCCATCGCCGAGCGCCTTCACCTCGGTGCCGCGGTGCTTCTCGATCTGTTCGCGGAAGAGCTCTTCGTGGGCTCGCAGGATGTCGTGGGCAGCCGAGTCTCCGCGCTTCGTCCTGAGCTCGGTCGAGCCCTCGACGTCGGAGAAGAGGATGGTGACGGTTCCTTCGGGAATCTCTGCCACGGGCCGCTCCCCTCGCATTATCCTCGAAACTTCGCTAAGCGCCGGGGGCGTCTGAAGCGTGGGAAGAGAGGAATGAGGATAACGAAGCTGCTCTTTGCCGGGCTGTTCACGTTGACCGCCTGTGGGGGAGCTTCCCCCGTGCAGCCGGCCGACGATCCGCCCGACCCGGCGGTCGAACGCACCGCGGCGATCTACGCCACCGTCATCCGGCAGGTCACGACGACCTCAGACAGCACGTTCGGCAAGCACCCCAACTTCCCGGTGATCTACGTCGTCGACCGGATCGACCCGCGCTCCGGTGATCCGGAAGACCTCAAGAAGAAGGGTGAGCCGATTTCTGAGGACGTGAAGGAGGCGATCCTCGAGGAGCTCGCGGACCTCCCCGTCGAGTTCATCTCCGATGAGGACGAGGTCGTCACCCCCGTGGAGGAGGGCGGCGGCGTCGAGGAGAACGGGGTGGTCGTGACCGTCGGCGAGATCACCGGCGACGAGAACCGCGTCGAGGTGGGAACGAGCCTCTACGCCGGACCACTCGCCGGGACCTGGCTCACCTACGAGGTCCAGGGAGCAGGCACGGACTGGGAAGTCACGGGCACAATCGGCCCCATCGCAATCTCCTAGCCGGACTCCAGCCTTCCGGATTTCAACCAGAGAATCCGACGTTGACAACCCCGGCGCGTGGGTGGAGATTGCATGTGGAACCCATGAGACTCGCCTCGATGCGCTCGGGGAAACATCTACGCTACTTCACGGCGCTGTTGTTGGCCCTCGGGACCATCCTTCTTCCGCATTCGGCGGCGCACGGCGCTGGCGCCTCGTGTAGTGGTCAGCGAAAGGTGGTTGGGCCGCGGGGTGGCGTCCCGCTCTGCTCGGAGATCGTTCTCGAGGGTTCGCGCACAGGAGTGATTCGCGTTCGCCTTCCCTTCCGAGCCCGAATCAGCGAAACCTTTGGGCCCGAGGGAGACATCGACATCCGGGGGGACAGCCGGCTCGTCGGCTTCGTGCTTGTCCAAGATGCGGTTTCGGGAGGGGCCGGGCTGTTCGTCGGACGGTTGCCAGGCGAAGCCAACAACCTGACATTTTGGTGGGCGTTCGGGACCAGGCGCGACTTCGGACCACGGACGACTCTTCCCGCGGGGAGGTATCTGCTCTACCTGCTCTCCGACGGCGAGCCCGTGCGGATTCGGCTCCACTTCGACGGATTGATTGAAGGGCGGACCACCCTTTCCTCGTTGAGGCCGGCGAGGTATCAGCTCAGGACGCCAGAGCCACGTCTGCTCGCGGGGCCCAGCGACAACGCGTACTCCGCAGGCGCGAACGGGCGACTCCGGTCGTCCGGCCTGCTCTTCGAGGTGCTGTGGCTCGTTGGCTCGGGGGAGCCCTATGCTGAGGTTGGCACCTGCATCCACCGTGGGAGAGCCGATCCGGAGACGGGATTCCTTCCCTACTGCCCCGGCGCCGAGGAAGCAGGTGCGGGGGGACCGTTCATCTTCGTGCCCCCGGAGAACGATGGGTTCACGATGGCAACCTATTCACTCAACCGGGAGGGCCGCGGTGCGTACGGCCTGGGTGGCTGGTACGAGTCCGCCTCGGAGGTTCTGAGCGCCGGGTTCCTCGCGTTCTGGCTCAGCCTCGGGTAGGTAGCCCCGCGGGGTGGGGGTGCGGGATTCGAATCTGCGAGGGCAAGGCCCTTCCAGCTCTAGGATGGCGCCTCGGGCATCCTCGAGATCACGAAGTTGGGACCGCCGGCGATTGCGTGGTCCGGATCCGCCACCGCAAGATCGCCGATACCGACCCCCCAGACCTGCTCGGTTGACCGCTCCTGGATCCAGGTGAGACCGCCGTCGTCGGTCCTCCAGGTCCCTCCCCCCTTCGTCGACATGTAGCCAACGCGCTCGCTGGCGAACCCGAGGCCACCGATCCAGAAGAATGGCTCGTCGGCCGCGTCATAGGGCCCGGTGAAACGGCCCACGTGGCGGAACCCGCGTCCTGCGTTCGTCGATAGGTACAGATCGGCGTTGTTGGTTCCGACCAGGATCCGGCGCGGGCTCGCCATCGTTGCGGCCGTGCAGATCTCTTGGTCGACGCAGTCGTAGGCACGCTGCATCGTCCGGAACGCGTCGTGTGTCACCCAAACCCCGTTCGTGGACGACTCACAGCTGCTCCCAGTCGGTGTGAAACGGTCATAGATGATCGCCACGCCGTGCCGACCGTCGAGCATGTCGATCTTCAGCACCGAGCCATAGAAGGGCAGCTGTGTGGCGTTCCAACTTTCGCCGGAATCTCCACTACTCCAAATCACGACTTGTTCGTCCTCGCAGGCGCCTCCAGCTTGGTTCTCGACGAGCAGTGAGCCGCCGACGACGACCACGCGTCCCTGTTCCGTGGTGTCCAGCGCCTCGTACAGCACCTGATCGTCGCGAGTTCCGGGACCGGTCGCCCCGCGCCAGGACTGAGCTCCGTCGTCGGTCATGAGGAACTCCGAGCCGAAGATCGCCGCGTACCCGAGTCTCGGCGTTCCGAAGGCCACCGACGCATCGAGCCCGGGCGCCGTCGTGCGAGCGGTCCAGGTCAGGCCATAGTCCGACGAGGCATAGACGATGTTGTCATCGTCCGAGTACGCGTACGCGGTTCCGTCGGCGAACAGATCGAGATGCTGCTGCGTCTGCGGCCGCACGGGCAGCGTCGGAGTCCAGGCGGCCTCCTGATCTGCAGCCCGCACCGGGGCAGGGAGGAGCGGGACGGCGATCGACAGCGCCGCAGCAGCTGCTCGTCGAAGCATCATCACGGTGGGGCGTGCAGGATTCGAACCTGCGACACACGGGTTAAAAGCCCGCTGCTCTGACCTGGCTGAGCTAACGCCCCGAGGGATTGTAGGCGGGGCTAGTCGTGCCCATACCGGTTGGTGATCGGGATCCTGCGATCTCTCCCGAACGCCTTCGGCGTGATCTTCACTCCCGGCGGCGCCTGGCGGCGTTTGTACTCGGCCCGATCGACCATCTCGACGACGCGCCTCACGAGGTCGGGATCGGCGCCGGCCGCGATGATCTCTTCCGGTGAGCGGTCCTCCTCGACGTAGTGCTCGAGGATCGGATCGAGTACCTCGTAGGGAGGGAGCGAGTCCGTGTCGAGCTGGCCGGGACGGAGTTCCGCCGACGGCGGCTTCTCCAGCACCCGGTCGGGGATCGGGGCAGGATCGCTCTGCTTGTTTCGCCACCGCGCGAGCTCGTAGACGAGCGTCTTCGGCACGTCCTTGATCGGCGCAAAGCCTCCGGCGAGGTCGCCGTAGAGCGTCGAGTACCCGACGGCCATCTCGCTCTTGTTCCCGGTCGCGAGGACGAGCGCGCCGAACTTGTTGGCGACTCCCATCAGGAGGTTCCCTCGGACCCGCGCCTGGATGTTCTCCTCGGCCACGTTCGGCTCCGTTCCACGGAACGGGTCCGCGAGGGCCTCGAGATACGTCTGGAAGATCTGGTCGATGTCGATCCGGTCGATGCGGACGCGGAGCCGCTTCGCGATGTCGCTAGCGTCTTCGAGGCTCTCGCGCGACGAGTAGTGGGAGGGGAGGGCAAACAGGCGGACGGCATCTGGCCCCAGGGCGTCCGCGGCGAGCGTCGCTGTGAGCGCCGAGTCGATCCCACCGGAGAGGCCGATGAGCACCAGCGTGAATCCATTCTTCCGCACGTAGTCGCCGAGGCCCAAGACGAGAGCCCGGTAAACCTCCTCGGGCTCCTGAGGCCAGGGCTCCCGGTTTGGATCGGGGAGCGGTGGCTTGCCGTTGGCCTCGACCGTGTCGGGAATGTCGACGATCAGGAGGTCCTCTTCGAACCCGGCCGCGTGCCAGACCCGCTCGCCGGTGGGGGAGACGACCATGCTGGCGCCGTCGAAGACGATCTCGTCCTGGCCGCCGACGGCGTTGACGTAGACGATCCACGCGCCGGTTTCGCGGGCGCGATCCCTGCAGATCTCGAGCCGCTCCCCGGCTTTCTTCCGGTGGTAGGGCGAGCCGTTGAGGTTCGGGATCACCCTCACGCCTGCATACGAATCGAAGGGTGGACCCGGCTTCCAGGCGTCCTCGCAGATCGAGACGCCGATCTCCGAATCCGCGAGCCGGACGCGGCAGCCTTCCTCGCCCGGAACGAAGGTCCGTACCTCGTCGAAGACCCCATAGTTCGGCAGCCTCTGCTTGTGGTAGCGGGCCTCGACCGCGCCCCCACGAAGCAGCGCAGCGGCGTTGTGGATGCCGCGCTCGGTGCGGTCGACGAAGCCGACGAGCGCCGCGCATCCGCCGGCGGTGCGGCCGGCAAGCTCCTCGAGCGCCTCGAGGTTGTCCTCGACGAACGCGGGTCTGAGAACCAGATCTTCCGGTGGGTAGCCGGTGATCGCGAGCTCCGGGAAACAGATGACGTCGGCGCCGTGGCCGGTCGCCTCCGTCGCCCACGTCGCAAGTCGCTCAACGTTGCCGTCGAGATCGCCAACGGTCGTGTTCACCTGTCCGAGCGCAACTCGCACGGAGCCAGCGTAGCGCGGCCCGGAGGTGGGCTCTGATCCCTAGAGGCCGGCGAAGCGGCGCAGACGGGAGATGTCCTTCAAGACGTACCGGCGCCCATTGCGAGCGATGACGCCACGACGTTGGAACTCCGAGAGGATCCGGCTGACGTTCTCCCGGCTCCCCCCCGCGAGGCTTGCGATGTCCGAGTGCGTCACGATCGATGGGAGGATCGCCCCGTCGTCGGGTGGCTCGTCGAAGCTCGGGCTCACCAGTCCGAGGAGTCGTTTTGCCACACGCCCGCGCAAGTCGAGGAACAGCAGATCCTCCACGAGCGCTTCCTGCGCTTGGACCTGTCGGGAAAGCGCCTCAAGTAGCTCGAGCGCCGCGGCCGAGTTGCTCGCGAGGAACCGAAGGAACGTGTCCCCGGGAAGGATGCACACCGTGGCCTCCTCGACGGCAAGAGCGGTTGCGGTCCGAGGCATGCGGCCGAGAACCCCGAGCTCACCGAAGAACGCGTGGGGCTCCAGAGTGGTGTGAAGCTGACGGTGGCCCGTGGACGAGAGCGAGTTGATCTCCACGCGACCGTCCAGCAGAAAGAACACGGTGGGGGCGTCGTCCCCCTGGTGGAACAGATACGTGCCTCGGCCGAACCGGCGGACCTTCACCTCTTCCGCCAGCTCCTTGACGCGATCGGCCGCGACGTTCTCGAGAAGCGGCGTGGAACGCATCGCGCGGACGATCGACGCGACCGATGGACGTACGTTGGCTCTTGGCATCCCGAGGATGGTATCGCGGTGCCAACAACGGCCGAAAGCGTCGGACGGGCTCGAATCGAGCCCGTCCGATGGAAGTCGAAGCGATCCTTAGGTCCGCTTCTTGGTTACCCGCTTCGTCACACGGTGCGTGACCCGCTTCGTCACGCGGGTCGCGGCGCGGCTGCCCTTCTTTCCAGCCGAAGCCTTGGGTGCCTTGGGGCTGATCTTCTTCGCTGGCATGTCCGACTCACCCCCTCCCGTCAAAGAGGTGACGCTTCATTGCGGAGTTTCCGGGTTCAGGTCACTTCCGCGCAGTGATAGACGTCACCAACTCGTGGGTGACGTTCGTCACAAATCGGAAGGTGACGTGCGTCACAATTCCGGCGCAGTCAATCGAGCTCCGGGAGGTCGAGGGGATCCGGGCGGGGCGTGCAGGCGCCGCAGTAGAGCGCGTCTTCGACAACGAGCGCTTTCGTTCTCTTCCCTCGCCGGTAGAGCTCCAAGATGAAGGGATGGGTCTCCGCGTGGTCCTCGCAGACCCCTCGCCCGCAGAAGCGGCAGGCGCCGACGGCGGTCTTGCGACAGTGCCAGCAGTCCACTTAGTGGTTCCTTCCCCGGATCCGATTCGCTAATGCTGCCACGTTCGATCCACCCTGATATGAGGACGGAGCGTTCCTCGCTTGAAGGCGGAGCGCATCAAGCGATTGAACCCGGCGCGCTCGAGCCGGAAGACTCTGGCTGGAGTGACCGTGCGTACGCTGGCGGTTCGCGGCGCGTTCCGAAGCAGAGCGATCTCACCGAAGAACGAGCCGGGGCCGAGCTTGGCCGTCACTTTCCCCCGCTTAACGACCTCGAGCTGTCCTGAACCGACGGCATAGAAGGCATCAGCGATGTCACCTTGCTTGAGGACCGTCCTCCGCGGCGGCAGATTTACCCATTCCCCGCGGTTGAGGACATCGGCAAGCTCATCCACCTCGAGGTGCGAGAAGCAGGGGAGGGCACGGAGCTCCTCCACCGCCTGAAGGGTGGGTGCGAACTCGCGGACGTGGGCCATTTCGGCGAGGAGTCGCTCGAACGTGCCCCGATCGATCTCGAAGACCTCCGCATCCTCGACCGCCCGGACGGTTGCGGTTCGAGGAGCGCCCTTGACGAGCGCGAGCTCACCGAAGGCTTCCCCTTGCCCCAGGGTCCGGAGGCGGCGCTCTTTTCTCCCCTTTCCGCCCTCACCCTTCTCCTCGACCACGACGAGCGTTCCTTGGCGGACGACGTAGAAGGCGTCTGCGCGCTCGCCCTGCCGCACGACCGGCTGGCCACCGCGAAAGGCCCGCAGGTGGACGCGCCCCGCAAGCTCGTTCAAGACTTCCACGGGAACATCGTCGAAGAGCGGAAGCGCATCGATGAGCTCCGCCGCTTCCACCCGCCAGCGACGCTCGAGCCGGAAGCGAACCGGTAGCCAGAGAAGTCGGATTCGGTGAACGAGGGAGCGAAGGAAGGCAACGCCTCCTCGAATCACGGGTCCCGCGACGACCAGCGCCAGCACCAGCAGGAGCGCGCGGGTCACGATCCCCCCGTTCCACAGACGCGAGATCAGACTTCCGAAGATGGCCTCCCAGAAATAGAAGGCCGTGATGAATGAGAAGATCGTAAACAGCACTCCAAGGATCCCGTAAGCCCCGAGCCCCACTTCCTGAATCGAGAACCGCTCGCGTCGCCAGAGCTTCCGCCAGAGGTCGTACTGGATGAACGCGAGCGACCTCGGCCTGAGGTCGGGCAGGTTGATGAGGTCGGAAAGGATGAAGTAGCCGTCCAGCTCGAGGAGCGGGATCAGGTTCATGAACAGCACGAAGTAATTAAGCGCGGCGAATGTGTAGAGGAGGGGGGCGTAGAAGGCGTTGGGGTTCGCCCACGCGACTACCGCAGCGGCCCCGGCGACGATCATCTCGGCGTACGGGCCCGCAAACGCCTGAAGGATCCGATGGCCGCGGCCGAGCATGATGCCGTCGGAGGCGTCGACGAAGAACGCCGGAGAGCCGAAGTAGATCATGAACCCGGCGCTCTTCACTCGTCGGCCGAAGTGCACGATGACGAGCGCGTGTCCGAGCTCGTGGACGAACGTAAGGAAGTAGTTGAGCGCCAGGATGATCAGGGATCCGAGGGCCAGCGACTCCGCGCCGATCTCGAACTTGCCGGACATCGCGAGGAGCACGAATGTGGCAAGACCTCCGAGCGCGAGGACCGCACCGGGGATCAGGGCCCACCAGCGGAAGAGCCATTTCAGAGCGTGGTCGTAGAGCCACCGGACGAACCGATCCGCGCCCCGCCACTCGATAGAAAGCGTGGAGAGGATCTCGCGGATCCTCGTCCGGATGCCGCTGGGCTCGAGGGCGTTGCGAACCGCCGCGTCGGTATTGACGAAGGGCTGGTCGAGGAAGTTGCCGGCCTTCAGGTCCTCGACGAGGTCGGCGACTGCGGACAGGTCGAGCTCTCCGGAGCCCTTGAATTGCCGAAGGACGATGTCCTTCACCGTCCTCGTACCGTCCATGAGCTTGACGAGCTCGGCCTCGACGGGCTCGAGGCGGTAGTGCAGAAGGTCTCGGGGGTTCGCGATGATCACGTAGTCGTTTCCCCAGGGAAGCTTGAACTCCCGAAGCTCGATGTCTCCGGCGAGCTTCGGGCGCATCTCGGACGGATCGACGAGAGGGCCGAGCCGGTGCCACAGTCCGTCGCCGCTCCGCTTCCTCCTGCGCCTCGTTGCTTTGGTTCGTCGAGCCAGGACTCTCCAGACGTCGGGAGGCGAGTGCTTCGTGCGGGCAGATGCTCGCTGGGGCATTGCGTTCATCTTCAACGGGCGCCCGGATTGGGGCAACCCGGGGATCTAGAGCAGAGGGAGGTAGCGCTCGATCTCGAAGGGTGTGACGTACGCCTTGTAGGCGTCCCATTCCTCGCGCTTGTTTCGCACGAGGTAATCGAAAACGTGGGGCCCGAGCGTCTCGTGCAGGAGCTCCGAGTCCTCGGCGACGCGGATCGCGTCGAAGAGGTCCTCCGGGAGCGACTCGATGCCGGCTTCTCGCCGCTCGTCGTCCGTCATCTCGTAGATGTTGTCCGAGGCCTCCGGCGGGAGCTCGTACTCACCCTCGATCCCGGCGAGTCCCGCGGCGAGCATTGAGGCAAACGCCAGATACGGGTTGCAGGCGGGATCGGGGGAGCGAAGCTCGATCCTCGTCGCTTGCTCTTTCCCGGGCTTGTACATCGGCACCCTCACGAGCGCCGAGCGATTACGCCTCGCCCAGCAGATATAGACGGGCGCCTCGTAGCCGGGCACGAGTCGCTTGTAGGAGTTCACCCACTGGTTCAACACGAGGGTGATTTCCCGCGCATGATGT
>JBOGWA010000005.1:0-9105 GCA_050693155.1 Actinomycetota bacterium
GGACTACGATCTCGGTCTCCATCGCTCGAGCGATCTAGCCGTCGTCGCCGCCTCGGTCGACCCGCAGACGGGGACCCAGCCTCCGACCGAGTTCCTCTGCAACACATCCGCCACGACCGCGGCCTACACGGTTTCCATACTCAAATTCGACGCCACCGAGACTCCGCGTTTCGACCTTTTCGCAGTGCACGAGCTGCCGTTCGAGCACCAGGTTCCGGCGGGAAGCATCGTCGAGCCGGCCAGCTCCCCCGACGCGTTCGCCGCGGGGGCGTTCTGCTGGCGAGACGGTTCGCTGCAGTCCTACAGCTCTCGCGGTCCCACGATCGACGGGCGCACGAAACCGGACATCCTCGGCCCCTCCCGCGTGGCCACCTCGACGTATGGGGCGTCAACGCATTGCGATCCGGGTGGTGGGGGATTCGGAGGCACGTCTGCGTCTGCCCCTCACGTTGCGGGTGCCGCGGCCCTCGTCAAGGAGATGCACCCGTCTTTCGACGCCGACCAGCTCCAGGCGTTCCTCGAAGCAGCTGCAAAGGATCAGGGCGAACCGGGAAAGGACAACTCGTTCGGAGCGGGAAACCTCTTCCTCCGTGAGCCCCTCTGCCCAGGTCGCTCGAACAGCTCGGGAACCCATTTCGTGGGGACGAACGGCCCGGATACGTTCACGGGAACGTTGGGCAGCGACGTCATGTGTGGACTCGGGGGGAACGACACCCTCCGCGGGAGGAAGGGCAAGGACGTGCTGATCGGCGGCGGGGGAAACGATCGCCTGATCGGCGGCGAGCAGAACGACACCCTCCAAGGTCAGGCGGGCGCCGACATCCTGAAGGGGCAGACCGGCAGGGACGTCCTCGACGGCGGGGGCGGAACTGATCGTTGCCTGCCCGGTGGAGCGAACGAGACCATCAGAGGCTGCGAACGCTAACCCGAATGTGCCCGGGGAGGGACTCGAACCCCCACGGTCCGAACGGACCAAGACGGTTTAAGCGTCTCGCGGCTGCCAGTTACGCCACCCGGGCGCGCGGCGAGTATAGCCATGGGGGTTGGTCGCCCTACCGGACGAGGCGGACCTGGAAGCGGAATGGAAGCCGCTCGTCGGTCGGCTTCCCCTGGCACGAATAGAGCGTGCCCTTCCAGCAATTGAAACGCGTGCTCGCGTTCGTGAGCACGAGGATGACTTGGTACACCGAAGACCGTCCGAACTGCACCCTGGTCGTGGCGTCTCCATGCGAATCCAGCGCGAGCGGGATCACGCGGAGCCTGCCGGACTGGAGGTGGAGGATTACCTTCGCCGCGGGCCCCCGGTTGAGCGGGGGGGCGTCCAAGTTGATGTCGAGAGCCGCGCGCCGCCTGGCACCGGCCGGCCTGAAAACGACGTACTCGGTACTCAAGTGCCGAAGCAGCCTCGTTCTCCTGAGCCCGAAACGCAAGCGAGAGATCTGGAAGATCCTTGGAAGGATCGGGGTGCGGTAGGAGGCGCCCTCCTCGTAAAAGGACCCGGCGAAGTAGTTCCAGACTCCGAAGTCCGAGAGAACGTTCCCAAACTTGGCGCCGTGTCTGGAGACGGCCTCTTCGACGGCAAGGATCGAGTACCGGTTCGGCGCGCCCCTCCGCGCATCCGCCGAGTCCCATATCTCGCGGATGATCGTCGGATCCAATTCGTTCTTCGCCGAGAACTGCTCGCTCAGGAAACGGAAGAAAATCCATGCGCCATACGGCCGCATTCCGAGGCCGTCATCGATGGACATCCGTGGATACCGGAGGGGACTCGTCTCTACGTATCGGAGGTTGTCGTTGATGCCGTCGTAGGCGTAGTCCTCAGCCCACACGGCCGTCCCCTCCATGAGCCAAGGGTCCTCAGAGATGTCGTACGCGAACTGGATCGCGTGGAAGAACTCATGTGACGCCGCGATGCGTAGCGCGTGAACCGCATCGATGTAGGGAAACTGGCTCGAGTTGAAGTCGTTGTCGACGACACAGAAAGCGGAGACGTCTCGCTGCGGGGCGGCGTTCGGGTCGTCGGAGGTGCAGTAGCCGAAGAATCCCGAGCCCAGGTCCGCCAGGTAGATATCGAGTCGCCCGTCCGGACCGTGCTTGCGAGAGGTAAGGTCGGACTTGGGAGCCCGGAACCCTGCCCGGAACACGTCCCTCTTCCACACCTGCTCGAACGTGTAGGCCGTCCACTGAACCCAATCGGGAATCGTGTCGCCGTCGGCGTCACCCGCAGGCGGCGCGTGCTCGGTGCTGTCCACGAAGTGGACACAGAGGTGGGCCGCGCAGAGGAAACGACTCGGCACACGATATTTCACGGAGGCGGGGTCCCTCGCTCTGCCATCGTCGGGACGCTGGAACACCCGCTCGCCGTTCTGTCGATCTTCACCGGAAAGAAGGCCCAACCTGAGCTTGAGGTCTCTCAGGATGAGCGTCGCGGCCCTAGGGTCGGGAGCCGCTACACCTCCGTACTTCGCGCGCGTACCCTTGAGATCGAAGAGTGAGCGGGCCCGGGCAAGCGCGTACTCCGCGTCGCTGATCTCACGCCTGGCAAGCGAGGCGGTGAGCCCGTCCGCAGGCGCGGGCGCGAGCGGAGGGAGGCCTCGGGTCTCGCTTCCGACCGGAGCGGGCGGAACGAGGGCAAAGACGAGCCCCATTGCGAGAACGAAAGTCAGTGTTCGGCGAATGAGGCGAGGCGACAATTCGGGCGGAACGATAGCGGGCGGTCGCCAAATCCGCAACTCGTCCTCCAGACCTACTCCGCGCCCACGCCGCGAGCGATGCCGCTCTCTCGCGCGGCCCCCTGCACGGCCGCCCCGACCGCCGCGACGACGCGGCGGTCGAAGACTGAAGGAACGATGTACTCCTCGGAGAGCTCGTCTTCTCCCACCACGGCCGCGAGAGAGTTCGCGGCGGCCACCTTCATCTCGTCGTTCACGCCGGTCGCTCGGCAATCGAGCAGACCTCGGAAGAATCCGGGGAAGACCAGGACGTTGTTGATCTGGTTCGGATAGTCACTTCGGCCGGTGGCGACGATCCGCACGTTCTCAGGAATCTCCTCCGGCATGATCTCCGGGACGGGGTTCGCAAGCGCGAAGACGATCGCCTGGTCGGTCATCCCGGCGATCCATTCCGGCGCCACGAGCCCCGGTCCCGAGACACCGACGAACACGTCTGCTCCCTTCAGTGCGTTCTCCACTCCCCCGGTCACACCGCTCTGGTTCGTGTTCTCGGCGATCCACTCCTTCTGTGGATTCATGCGTTGCCGACCGCGGTGAAGGACTCCCGAACGATCCGCGCCGATCACCTCGCCGACCCCGACGTGCAGAAGGAGCTTTGAACAGGCGACACCAGCGGCGCCCATACCCAGAAACACGACCCGCACGGCCTTCAGCTCCTTCCCCACCACCTGGAGGGCGTTCGAGAGGGCGGCCAAGACAACCGTCGCCGTTCCGTGTTGATCGTCATGGAAAACGGGAATGTCGAGCTCGCGGTGGAGTCGCTCCTCGACGACGAAGCAGGCGGGCGCCGCGACGTCCTCGAGATTGATGCCGCCAAAGCCCGGCGCGATCGCCTTGCCGATGTCGGCCAGATGATCGGGGCTCTCTGAGCGGACGCAGATGGGATAAGCGTCGATGTCGGCGAACTCCTTGAAGAGCATCGCCTTGCCCTCCATCACGGGAAGCGCCGCCTCGGGGCCAATGTCACCCAACCCAAGAACCGCGCTTCCGTCGGTCAGAACGGCCACGGAGTTGTGCTTGATCGTGAACTCCCAGACGGCCTCCGGGTTCTCGGCCACGGCCCGCGAAACCCGCCCGACGCCTGGGGTGTAGGCCATCGAGAGGTCGTCCCGCGTCTTCAGCGGCAGCTTCGATTGGACGGAGATCTTTCCGCCACGGTGGATGTCGAAGGTCCGGTCGGAAACATCTCGGACTTCGACGCCTTCGACACCCCGAACCGCCTCGACGATCTCGCCGGCATGGGGCTCGTTTCGACAGTTCACGGCAAGATCGCGCACGACCACCTTGCCCCGGTGCTCGACGAGGTCAACGGCTCCAAGATCCCCTCCGGCCTCGCCGATGGCCGTCGTCAATCTCCCAAGCATGCCCGGCTCGTTTGTGAGGTTTACCCGGAGACGAAGCATGTAGCCCGCTGAGGGGCTCACCTGCGGCATGGTCCGCTACTTCTCTTGGATGGTGATCGAGTCAATGTAGACGACCTGGACGGGCCGCTCGCTTACCGTCTCGAGCTCGCTGATCGTCTGGACCACATCCATTCCCTCGACGACCCGCCCGAAGATCGTGTGGAGGCCGTTCAGATGCGCCGGTTTGTCGAGGGTGATGAAGAACTGGCTCCCGTTCGTGTCCGACCCCGAGTTCGCCATGGCCAGAAGGCCGGGTTCGTCGAAGGTGAGGCCCTTGGAGATCTCGTCTTCGAATTGATACCCGGGGCCACCGCTGCCCGTTCCCAGTGGATCTCCGCCCTGGATCACGAATCCCGGAACGATGCGCTGGAACGTGAGGCCGTCGTAGAAGCCTTCGCGAGCCAGAAAAACGAAGTTGTTCACGGTGATCGGCGCCTCGGCCGCGAAGAGCTCGAGGACGACGCGCCCACACGAGGTCTCCATGATGGCGCGGTAGTCCTTCTTCGAATCGATCTGCATCTCTGGCGGGCTGTCGTACATCGGTCTCTCCTCGGTGAACTCTTTCAGGTCCGCACCACAGGCAGCGCCTTCCGGCGACGGCGCGGCCTCGGGCTGTTCGTCGTTAGGGCGCTCAGCCGCGTCTCCACCCGACAGCACGGCGACCAGTCCCGCTGCCGTTCCTCCGATCAGGAGGAACCCCGCAACCGCGATCGCGATGATCTTGCGACGGCGGATCCGAGCGCGCGCAGAAGCTCGCCGCTCGGAAAGTCGGCGCAGCTGCCGCTCTCTCGTTTTGCTTCGCGCCATCTGCCGGATGAGGTTAGCGAGGATCGGCCTTGCCGACCATCTCGATCGCGAGCCCATCGAGCAGGTCGCGCTCGGACACGATGCACTCGCTCGCTCCCCATCGTTCGAGGATCGCAAGGAGAATCCGGGCTCCTGCCACGATGACGTCCTCGCGCCCACGAGCCATCACCGGAATAGCAGCACGCTCGGCAATCGTCATCTTTGCGAGATCGTCGGCGACCCGCTCGACGTCCGCCCTGGACACAACCGATCGGTGGATAGCCTCGGGGTCGTAGCGCTCGAGGCCGAGGGCAAGCGCCTGTACCGTGGTCGTCGTTCCCGCGACGCCCACGAGCGTCGTGGCGCTCCCGGGCGGGATCGACTTTTCAGCTTCGGCCAGCGCAGCAACGGCGAGCTCGGTTATAGACTCGAGATCCCGCTCGGTCGGCGGGTCTTCCGGGCGAACGCGTTCGGTGAGCCGGACGCTTCCGATATCAACAGACACAGACGCCTCGACGGTTCGGCGACCGAGCGCGAGCTCGGTGCTCCCGCCCCCAATATCGAAGACGAGAAACGGAGGCGTGCGGTCGAGACCGCGCGTCGCTCCGAGGAAGGCGAGCTCCGCTTCCCGCTCACCGGTGAGGACCTCAGGTGGGGCGCCGGCAAGCGCCTCGACCGCTTCCAGGAACTGGTCATTACCGGCAACGTCACGAACGGCGCTCGTCGCACCGACGCGAACGCGGCCCCCCCGGAGTGCCCGAGCCCGACGCACATAGGTTCTCAGCGCGCCGAGGGTTCGCTCGACGGCCTCGTCGGCGAACCGCCCGGACTCATCGACTCCCCGGCCGAGTCGAGTGATGATGGCGTCACGCGCGATCTCCGACACGTCGTCGCCGACCGCATCCGCTACGAGCAGACGAACCGAGTTCGTGCCCACGTCGATCGCCGCAACCCGCTCGTTCGTGCCCGCTTCCGGGTGGATAGGCTCCACCCGCCCGGCCGCCCACGCCCCGACGGGATCCTCTCCGCCGGCAAGCTGATACGCATAGTGAGCGTGGAGACACTTGACACCCTGCCGGGTCCCGCCAACCCCACCCCACTCTTCCGACTCGGCGAGCAGTCCGCCGCGTTCGGATGCGTACGCCCGGTGTGCTGCATCGAGGGCCCGCCCGAACTCGGGCTCGTTTCGAGCGCGCCCTGCCAGCTCCTTGATCGCTCCCACCGACTCGATCCGGGACACCGCGGTCACGGCGGCGGGGCACGTGAGCCAGTAAAGCGTCGGGAAAGGCTTCCCGTTCCCATCGAGCGGATGGTTCTTGATCACCAGCGGGTGCTCGCCGGGGCACCGCGCGACAACGGTGAAGTCGGTCGTCGGATCCCGACCGAGCTGACGGGCGACCTCGATGACGTCAGACTCTCGCGCGGTGGTCACGCTCGCGAGCGCCGAGGCTAGCGACGCTTGTCGCGAGCGCGCCGGTAGTCGACCATTCGTTCCTCGCTCTGCCGGCGGAACTGCTTGAGCTTCTGCTCGAGGCCGGGGTCGCTGCCCCTCTTCAGGCGTTTCGGCGCCGGGTCCTGAAGGGCCTTGATCGATAGGTCGATCTTCCCGTCATCCTTGATCGCAGTGACTTTCGCCTCGACTTTGTCGTTCTCACGGAGGTGATCGTGGACATCCCGGACGTAGTTCCGGTCGATCTCGGAGATGTGAACGAGTCCGAGGCGCCCATCGTGAAGCTTGAGGAACGCCCCGTATGCCTCGATTCGGGCGACCGTCCCTGTGATGATCGCACCCACCTCGATCTCCGGCTCGGTTTCCGGTTCCTCGGCGACCTGGTCGCCCTGCTCCGCAGCCCCCTCGCCCTCAGACTGCGGCGGTTCGGCCTGGGGCTCTTCGGCCTCCTCCGTGGACTCCTGCTGCTCTATCTCCTCGATCGGTGCTCCTCTCCTCCGTCCGGGTCCGTCACTATCCCACGCCGAGCGGACCTCTCGCAACGCTTCCGCACGGATCGAGAGTGGCGGCTCGCCGGCGCTAAGAATATTCTCCCGATACCTGTTGGAGGAGGTCAGCTATGCGACGGCCCGCGATCGCGTTCATAGTCCTCACCATTATTCTTCCCTTCGCGTTCATTCCGTCAGCCCGAGCTGATCGAACGAAAAAACTGCCAAGCCTAGCCCACGTAGCCCGCGACGACCTCTTCCGGGCATTGGAGCGCGGAGAAATCTCAGAAGGCAAGTACGCACTAGAACGCTTCCGATCGTTCACAAGCCTCCGGCGGGCCCGATCGACGTATGGGCAAGTCGCTAGACCTCACCCTCGCGCCGCCACGATGCTGATCCGAGATTTGCGGCTTCGCCTGGATCAACTCTCCCCGAGCGACCGGGGGGCCGCCGAGGAAATGCTCGGTCGACCGGCCCAGAATGCGAGCGAGCCTTTCGGTTACGGAAGGTTCGGTTTCGGGGGGACGGGGACAGTTAGGACGGCCTGTTCGGCGAACATGTGCTTCCACTGGGTGGAGGGAACCGGTGACTCACCACCGACAACCGACGACGATAGTGATTCGCTTCCCGATTGGGTCGAGACAACCTCTGCAGTATTCGAGAACGTATGGGCCAAAGAGATCACAGCCTATGGCTATCGACCTCCTAAGAGCGACCTAAGTTCAGCAGACCACGGCCCTGACGGCAGGCTCGATGTCTATCTGGCGGAGCTGAGAAGTGAGGGCCTATTTGGATTCTGCGATATTGACGATCCGAATCTGGAGGACCCGAGCTACCCATACTTTGATATGTCAGCTTTTTGCTCTGTCGACAACGACTTCGTTGGTTATCCGAAACCCCCCCTCCTATCGCTCCAAGTCACGGCGGCGCATGAGTTCTTCCATGCATCGCAGTTCGCATACGACTATTTCGAGGATCCATGGTTGATGGAAGGGACAGCCGCGTGGATCGAGGATGAGGCATACGACGCCGTCAACGACAACTACGACTACATCGAAGTGAGCCCACTTGAACTGCCATTTGTTCCGCTCGACACGGGGTTAGGGGGGCATGAGTACGGCGCCTGGGTCTTCTGGCGATACCTTAGCGAGACCTTCGGCTCATCTTTCATCCGAGATGTCTGGAACCGGGCCGATGGAAGCGCGAGCGGGCCCGACAACTATTCGCTGCAGGCATTGATCGGCGTGTTGGGTACCCGAGGATCGAACCTCAGGACGGAGTTCGCAGACTTTGCCGCTCTTACCTACTTCCCCGCGCATTTCTATGAGGAAGGCCGTTCTTATGGACCTGGTGTCATTCCCACCTTCGTTCGCCTCAGTAACACCCGAACGTCAGTCTCCATGCGCAGAATCCTTGACCACCTGACGAACAACTACATCGCTCTCATTCGCAGTAGCGCCATAGCCGGCGATGCCAAGCTCCAAGTCGACTTGAACCTACCTCCGCTCTCCCGCGGGTCGAATGCGACGCTGATCATCCTCCCAAGGTCTGGCAACCTCCGTTTCGTTCATTTTCGAGGCAACGCGCAGGGTGACAAAGCACTGCGCGTGCCATTCGGCAGCGACATTCAGCAAATCATCGTTGTTCTCACGAACGCAAGCGGCCGCTTCGGATCCTGCTTCAGCCTTGTGACGGTCTTCTCCTGCAACGGAGGAATACCTTTAGATGACAACCAGCCCTACCGGTTTACCGCCCGCGTGATTCAGTAGGGCCCAAAGACCCTGCCTAGCAGGGAGTCTCGGCGGGCTCGCCGTCCTCGCGGACCGCAACGAAGGCGATCTCGCCCGGAAGGACCATCCCGAGGCACTCGCGCGCCAGTTGCTCGAGGTACGCCGGATCCTCCAGACGCTGGAGCTCGCCCTCGAGCTCTCGACGCTGTTCGGTCAAGAGTTGAAGCTCGTGGCGCAGCGTATCGACTTGCGCCTGCTGCTCGAAGTACTGCCGGAGAGGGAACACGGTGAGCGCTGCGAGCACGAGAACGATTGCGGCAAGCCAGGCCGACCGGCGGCTGAGACGCAGGGCCTTCCTGGGAAGCCGATGCACTCTGATCGTCACGATGCCTTCCTCCGGAAGGGTCCCGCGCCGGCGAAGCGAGCGCCCTCGCCGAGTTCCTGCTCGATCCGAATGAGCTGGTTGTACTTCGCCGTTCGCTCGCCGCGCGAAGGGGCTCCGGCTTTGATCTGGCC
>JBOGWA010000006.1:0-6007 GCA_050693155.1 Actinomycetota bacterium
AGGCAGACGTCGGCCTCCACGGTCTGGTCGTCGGCGCCACTAGCGAAGGTGACGGACACGGTCGTTCCCGTGCCGGCGACCTCTTTCACCTCGGCGCCGGCATGCGCGTCTATTCCCCGCTTTCCGAACGTTCGCGCGACTTCTTTCGAGATTGCCTCGTCTTCGAGCGGCGCCAGACGATCCAGGGCCTCAACGAGCGTGACCTCGGCGCCGAGCGATCGATAGATCGACGCGAACTCGAGCCCCACGGCGCCCGCTCCGATGACGACGACCGAAGAGGGAATGCGGTCGAGTTCAAGCGCCTGGTCGCTCGTGATGATTCGATCGGTGACCTCGAGGCCGGGAAGGAGCTTTGCGTAGGAGCCAGTCGCAACGACGATGTCGTTCGCCTTCAGGGTGCGCTTCCCCCCGTCACCCTCGACCTCCACCGTGCCGGGGCCAGCGAGGCGGCCGGTCCCGTTCACGACCTCGATCTTCCTGGCCTTGACGAGACCCGTGAGCCCGCTCACAAGCTTGTCCACAACCTTGGTCTTGAACTCGAGGACCTTCGGCCAGTTCGCCTTGCCGGACGCCGTGACGCCGAACTCCTCGGAGCGGTTGATCTCGTCCATCACCGCAGCCGATTGCAGGAGCGCCTTCGTGGGGATGCAGCCGCGAAGCAAGCACGTGCCGCCGAGCCGGTTGTCGCGTTCGACGAGGGCGACCTTCTTGCCGAGTTGAGCGGCGCGAAGCGCGCACGAGTACCCGCCGGTTCCCGATCCGATGACGACGATGTCGAAGGAGTCTTCGGGCATATCCTCGTCCTGTTGGCCGACCCCCGGGTCGGGCCCTTGCGGCGGTCCTCGCCCGGCTTCCCGTCATACTACCGCCGGCCTCTCACCCTGGCGAAAGCGAGGCGCCTTTGGGACTGACGACAACACCGCTCGATGAGTACCACCGTGCCTTGGGCGCGAAGATGGGGGAGTTCGCCGGCTGGGCGATGCCAATCGAATACGAGGGGGTGCTCGGCGAACACCGGGCCGTTCGTGAGGGCGTCGGGCTCTTCGACCTCACACATCTCGGGAAGATCGAAGTCTCGGGCCCGGCGGCGATCACGGTGCTCCAACGGTCGCTGAGCAACGACATCTCGAAGGTTGAGGTCGGGCGGGCGCAATACAACCTCGTCCTCACGACGGGCGGCGGGATCGTGGACGACCTCATCGCCTACCGACTCGACGAGGATCGGTTCCTCGTCGTTCCGAACGCCGCGAACACCGAGAAGGTGCTACGAGTCCTCGAGGACGATCGCTCGAAGGGCGCGACCGTCGCGCACCGCCCGGACCTCGTCACGATCGCCGTCCAGGGACCGGGCTCGCTCGAGCTCGTCCCGCGATTCTTCTCCGAGGGCAAGGGGCTTCCGTACATGCACAGCGTCGTCGGCGTGCGGGATGGCGAGGAGGTGGTCGTGGCCCGATCCGGGTACACGGGTGAGCCGGGCTACGAGCTCTTCCTCGGAGCTCCCCGTGCGGTCGACCTGTGGAGAGAGCTGCTCGATGCCGGCGAGTCGATGGGCGTCAAACCCTGTGGGTTGGGGGCACGCGACACGCTTCGTCTGGAGATGGGATATCCGTTGCACGGCAACGACATCTCGGAAGAAACGAACCCGATCGAAGCCGGGTTGTCCTGGGCCGTGGCCTGGGAAAAGGGCGACTTCAGAGGCCGAGAGCCGCTGAGCGATGTGAAGGAGAAGGGACCCCAACGACGGCTGCGCGGACTCCGGATGACCGGGCGTCTCATCCCCCGGCCCCACTACGGCGTCTACCGGGGAGAAAACCGGGTCGGCGAGACGACGAGCGGGACGTTCTCGCCGACGCTTCGGATCGGGATCGCGCTCGGCTATCTCGACCCGTCGATCGAGCCCGGCGACGTCGTGGAGATCGACGTCCGAGGGCGTCGCGGCGAGGCCGAGGTGGTCAAACCGCCGTTCGTGGACCGCAACCCAAAGTAGCGGACGTCGACGGGAGCCTACGCCTGCGGCTCCGATCGCCTAGCTCAGCAGTACCACTCGTAGGGAATCTCCGGAGGCAGGTTGACCTCGGAAACCTCCGGCGGGGTCCATTCGCCGGAAGGGATCCACTGATAGAGGATCGCCATCCCATACAAGTCGAGGCTCGAGAGGCACTTCATCTTCGTGCGCTCGCCGCCGTCGCCCCCGGGAAATCCATCTCCGTAGATGAACGGTGCGGGGCTGTTCATGAGATCAGGCCCGAGCTTGCGGTGCCAGTTGGCTGTGTGGCCGAGCCCAAACGTGTGCCCGAACTCGTGGGTCGTCACGACCTCGAGGTCGACCACCTCCGGGAAGTCGTAGAGGACCTGCCCCGCCCGCGGAGACGATCCGAACAGGCTGAGAACGATAGCGCGTCCCGTGAAGCGAACGTCCTCGCCCAGCCCGAGGTTGTAGATCGTCTGTTCGACGGCTCCCGAATCGGCATCGGCCGCGACGCCGCGGAAGGCGGGCCCCGCTGCTGCGTATCCAAGGATGATGTCGTAGAGGGCCGGGTCGATCGGATCGACTCCGTTGAACACCTCGATGTGGATCTCGATGTCCCGCAGGTAGGAGAACTCGGGGTAGTCGGTCGCGAACGCGTCCATGGTCTCGGTCCATTTGTGGATCCCTCGGAACGTGGCGTCGAGGTAGTCGACGACCGTGGGTCCCGCAGGATTGCCGAGATCGCCGTGCGACGGGGGGATGAGGAGGACTCTGGTAAGCGTGTTGCGGAGCGAGCCCCCGAAGATGAGCGCGATCGGGGACTTCTGGGGCGTCTCGCAATTCATGAAGCAGAGGCTGTAGTCGCCGAGCTCGAACTGCTCGGCGGAAAGATGAAGACGGTACTCGCCGGCGACGACGGCTCGATGGACACCGAGCCGGACCGCCGGGGCTTCGCTCGTGAAGCCGGCGCTCACCGAGATGCCGACGGACGCGACGCTTGTTCCGACGTCGACGATCACACCTCTCGGGTCAAGGAGGGTGATCGGGTCGGTGGACTCCGCACTGAGGGTAATCAGAAGGGACACTGCGGCCCCTTCGGCAAGGTCGAATCTGTAGAAGTCGTGCCCGTCGCCCGCGGCGGAATCGAGCATGCCGTCGTAGTGTCCGAACGGCACGACCTCGGTCGCCTGCTGAAACGTGTTGCCTGCGTCGCCTCCGGAGTCCGCGTCATCTTGGCGAGCCGCGGCTGCCGGCTGTGCGATCGCAACCATCGACATGACCGTCCAGAACGTTATCGCCACCGCGAGCCGCTTTGTTCGGGGGCCGGTGCTGCCAGAGGAGCGACTCTTGGCTTTGGTCGTCATTCGACGAGACCCTGCCTGATCGCGATCGCGACGGCCTGTGCCCGGTCGTTCGCCCCGAGCTTCTCGAAGATCCGCTCGAGGTGGGTCTTCACGGTATGGGGAGAGATGCCGAGTCGGTCGGCCGCCTGCCTGGTCGTCGCCCCGTAGGCGACCTGTTGGAGGATCTCGATCTCCCGGGGTGACAGCGATGTCTCCTCGCGCCGTTCGGCCCGCCGCATTCGCTCGAAGAAAGACTGGGTGAGTGCGGGATGGATCACGGCTTTTCCTTCCATCGCGAGCCGCGCCGCGTTCACGAGCTCCTCGGAGCTCACGTCCTTCAGCAAGTAGCCGGAGACGCCGGCCTCCACGGCATCGGCCAAGCTGTCCTTCGACTCGTCGACGGTGAAGAGGATGACCTTCGTGTCCGGATGACGTTCGCGGATGATCTTGGTGGCGTCCGTGCCGCTCATCCCCGGCATGCGCACGTCCATGAAGATGAGATCCGGAAGGAGGCTCTCGGCTTGGTCGACGGCAGCCTCGCCGGTCGAGGCCTCACCCACGATGTCGATGTCCTCGGCGGGACCGAGCGCCACCCGTAGACCTTCCCGGGTTACGGGGTGATCGTCGACGATGAGTACGCGCATTCGCGGGCGTCCGTCTTGTCCGTATCCAACGGAATCCGAATGATATCCTGAGGAAGAACATGGACGAGGGCACGCAACTCGAGACTGCCGGCTCCACGGTAGACGGCACGGATCAGCCGTCTTCGGGGGGAAACGTCGGTGCTGCGAATGGCTCCCTCGAAGAGCGGGTGCTCGACGCGCTTCGCAACGTCGACGATCCAGAGCTGGGCATCAACATCGTCGACCTCGGCCTCGTATACGACGTCACGATCGAGGGCGACACGGTCCATATCACCTACACGCTGACGACGATGGGCTGCCCCATCGGTCCCATGATCGAAGCGCAGATGAAGCAGTTCCTCTCCGAAGTCGAAGGAGTCAACAACGTAGACGCGGAGATGGTGCTTTCGCCGCCGTGGACGCCGGAGAAGATGTCAGAGGAAGCCAAGGCGGCTCTCGGCTTCATTTGAGCTCGCAAGAACTCTCTCGCCTCGAGCACGAGGCAGATCACCATGAGGAGGTCCTCGAGGACCTCGGACCCGATCATGACGTCGAGGGACAACAAGGCGTTCACCGCGTCTCGGGAGGATGGATCAGGGACGCGACCTTTGGAGTAAACGACGGTCTCGTCTCGGTCCTCACGCTGCTTGCCGGCGTCGCCGGGGCGGTTGAGGGAGACGTCGTTCTGCTCGCAGGGATCGCTGGGCTGATCGCGGGAGCGATCTCGATGGCCGTTGGCGCCTACGTCTCGGCGAAGGCCTACCGCGCCTACTACCGAAAGGAGCTCCAGCGCGAGGTCCGCGAGATGCGAGATCTTCCCGAGGTCGAACGCGAGGAGATTCGAGGGATTTACCGCGATCGCGGCTTCGAAGGAGACCTGCTCGAGCGAGTGGTCGAAACCATCACGTCGAATCCCCGCGTCTGGCTCAAGGTGATGATGAGCGAGGAGCTCGGGCTCTCGGCGCAGTTCGCGAGGCCTCTCGGCGCGGCGGCTGTCGTCTTCGTGGCGTTCGTGTCCGGCGGCATCATCCCGGTGGTTCCCTTCCTGTTCGGCCAGGGGCTTGGCACGCTCGCCGTCGCCTTCGGGCTGACCGCGCTCGCGCTGCTCGCCGCAGGCTCCATCCGGAGCCGCTTCACAGGGGAGCGGCCGGTTCTCGCGGGACTGGAGCTCATCGGCATGGCGACCATCGGCGTCGGAGTCGCTCACGGTATCGGCCGCCTGCTCGACGCAGGTGGCCTTGTCGGTTAGCTCGGGGGGGTTGAACGCCTAAATCCGACCCCGGAGATAGACTTTTTTCGCTTGGTGAAGGTAGACTTGACTCGTGATCGGAGAGTGCGGCTAATCGATGGCGACCGTTGACGAGAGGAACCTGAAGGAGCTCGACAAGGGATACCGCTTCGGCTGGCGGGATCCGGTCAAGTCCGTCTTCACGCCAAAGAGGGGTCTTTCCGAAGACGTCGTCACCGAGATCTCGGACATGAAGTCGGAGCCCGTATGGATGCGGAAGTTCCGGCTGAAGGCCCTGAAGCACTTTCAGGCGCGGCCGATGCCGTGGTGGGGCGCCGACCTCTCCGACATCGACTTCCAGAACATTTACTACTTCATTCGCTCGACCGAGAAGCAGGCGACGAGCTGGGAGGACCTGCCGGAGGACATCCGCGGCACGTGGGACAAGCTCGGCATCCCCGAAGCGGAGAAGAAGTTCCTCGGTGGCGTGAGCGCCCAGTACGAGTCGGAGGTCGTTTACCACAAGATCAAGGACGAGCTCGACAAGATCGGGGTCGTGTTCACCGACATGGACTCCGGACTCCGGGAGCACGAGGACCTCGTCAAGGAGTACTTCGGGACGGTAATCCCGCCGAACGACAACAAGTTCGCGGCGCTGAACTCGTCCGTGTGGTCGGGTGGATCGTTCGTCTACGTCCCGGAGGGCGTGCACGTCGAGATCCCGCTCCAGGCCTACTTCCGGATCAACGCCGAGAACATGGGGCAGTTCGAGCGGACTCTGATCATCGCCGAGCCCGGCTCGTACGTGCACTACGTGGAAGGGTGTTCGGCGCCGGTGTACACG
>JBOGWA010000007.1:0-11299 GCA_050693155.1 Actinomycetota bacterium
GGTCGAACACGAGGTCGGCGACGTCATGGAGCCGGACTCGATCGCTCGTGCCATCGAGGGATGTGACGCGGTCCTTCATTCGGCCGCCATGTACTCCCTCGACCGGCGAAAGGCGCGCCAGATCAAGACCGTCAACGTCCAAGGTACGCGGAACGTGATCGGCGAGGCGGTTCGCCGCGGGCTGGACCCCATCATTCACGTCTCGAGCATCGCGGCGTTGCTCCCGCCCGAGAACGGCGAGATCCTCACGCCCGACTCCGGGATCAAGAATCCGCCTGGCGCCTACCTCTCATCGAAGGCCGACTCCGAGCGAATCGCGCGTCGCTATCGAGAGGAAGGCAAACCCGTGGTCATCGTGAACCCCGGCGGCATCCTCGGCCCGCACGACCCGCACGGCGGCGAAAACGTGGCGATCATCCGGCAGATTCTGGCCACGCGGGTGGCCGCCCTCCCATCGGGGGGTCTCAACATCGTCGACGTCCGCGACCTCGGCACACTGTTTGCACGGCTCACAGAGTCCGGCAAGGGCCCGCGCGGATTCGTTGCCGGCCGGTACATGACGACGAAGGAAATGGTGGAGACCGCCGGGCGTCTCACCGGCAGGAGCCTCAAGTACCGGCGCATCCCCCGCGGCGTCGCCACGACAGTCGGTCGACTCGGCGACCTACTTCAGTGGCTGAGCCCCTGGAGGATCATCGCGAACTACGAGGGCGTCTACACCATCACCCTGGGCGCGGCCTGCGACGACTCGGCGACCTGGAAGCCGCTCGGCCTCACCACTCGGTCGACCGACGAGACGGTCGCCGACGCCATCCGCTGGATGGTCGATGCCGGTCACCTGAAACCGAAGCACGCCGGCACGCTCGCCGACTAGCCGTACGTCCGCCGCGGGTAGATGGCCGACGCGCCGCGCACGCGGTCGAGGATGAGCAGGCCGTCGAGGTGGTCAACCTCGTGCTGGACCGCCCGAGCTTCGAATCCTTCGGTCTCGAAGGCAACCTCGCTACCCTCGCGGTCGAGACCTTTGACGACGATCCGGAGCGCGCGCCGCACGTCGGCCGTGAGATCGGGCAACGACAGACATCCCTCGCGCATCTCGTCGGCGTCGTGGCGTTCGAGGATCTCCGGATCGAAGAGAACGACGAGCCCGTGGTGGACCGTCGTTTTCTTGTGCGCGGAGACGTCCAGCGCGAAGGCCCGGACGGACTCCCCCACCTGCGGCGCCGCAAGGCCGACCGTGGCCGGGGACGCGTACATGGTCTCAACGAGATCGTCGGTGAGGTTGCGTAGCTCGTCGGTGAGACTCCCGACAGGGGTCGTCGGGCGCTTGAGGATCGGGTCCGGGTACCGGACGATCGGCCGGACGGCCACGAGGGCGACGCTCCTAGAGGGTCTCGACCTCGATCGGTCGGAACGTTACGTCGACGCCGAGCTGTTCGGACATCCCGGTGAGCTCCGCTTCGAGCTTATCGGGGTCGGCCGATTCCGGCACCGCCACCTCCGCGGTCATCGTGTACACGGGGCGCTCGCTATCGACGAGCCGACATGAGAGATCGGAGATGTTCACGTCTCGGTCGGCGAGCGCTCGTGCCAGCCCGGCGACGATCCCAGGGTGGTCGGCGCCGTACACCACGAGAACGTGCGTCGCTACAGGCCGGTCGGCCGCGCCGGCTTCGACGTCACTGACGGAGACGCTCACGCCGAGGGGCTCCGCCGCCGCCCCGACCCGCTCCTCTACCTGGGCGGCCTCCGTCCCTTCCGGCAGTCCTACGACGAACATCATCGCGAAGTGCCCGCGCAGCACGGTGGAGGAGACGTCCTCGAGGTTCCCGCCGATCTCGAAGAGCGCCTCGGTGATCGCGGCCACGATGCCGGGGCGGTCCTCTCCGATCGCTGTGATGGCGTAATGCGGCACCCGGCTAGCCTACTTCCCGGCCGCGATGCGGAGCCTCGCGAGCGTCCGGTCGCGCCCGAGGAGCGCGATCGACTCGAAGAGCGGCGGCGAGACGAGAGTCCCGGTCACCGCCGCGCGGATCGGCTGGAAGGCCTTCTTCGCCGAGAGACCCCGCTCATCCCTGAGGGCGCGGAGCGCCTTCTCGATCGCCTCGACCGACCAATCCTCGATCGCCTCGAGCCGCCCGGAGGCCTCGGTCAGGTACTCGCGGTTCCCGGCGATCAACTTCGTCGCCTTCGCGTCGGGCTCCACGTCCTCGAAGAGGAAACGGAGAAGGCCCGGCGCCTCACCAAGCGTCCTCATCCGCTCCTTCACGAGCGGGACGGCTCCCGCCAGGGTGGGCTCGTCAACCTCGATCCCCGCTTCGGCCAGAACGTCGGCGACCGTGCGGGCGAGGTTCTCATCGCTCGACTCCCTGATGTAATGGCCGTTCATCCAGTCGAGCTTCTCGCGGTCGAAGGCCGCCGGATTGTGCGAGACGCGCGCAAGGTCGAAGCTCTCGACGAGCTCGTCCGGCCCGAAGAACGTCGTCTTCTCGTCGTAGGACCAGCCCAGCAGCGCGAGGTAGTTCACGAGCGCCTCGGGGAGATAGCCCTGCTCGCGGAACCACTCGACCGCGACCGCCCCGTGGCGCTTGGAGAGGGGCTGCCGGTCGGCCCCGACGATCAACGGCAGGTGCGCGTACTTCGGCGGCTCGGCCCCCAGCGACTCGAGCAGCAACATTTGGCGTGGCGTCGAGGAGAACAGGTCCTCCCCGCGGATCACGTGGGTCATCTCCATCCTCGAGTCGTCCACCGCTGCGGCGAGAAGGTACGTCGGTGTGCCGTCGCTTCGAAGGATCACGAAATCCTTCACATCCGATGCTGGGAACGTGGCTTCGCCCCGGATCAAGTCCTTCACCGTGACGTCGCGACCGGGGGTGGCGAACCGGATTGCCGACGGACGGCCCTCCGCTTCGAACGTCCGCCGCTCCTCGTCGGAGAGATCTCGACACCGGCCGTCGTAGCCGGGGGGCTCGCCGCGCTCGCGCGCCCTTTTGCGGCGCTCCTCTAATTCCTCGGGAGTGCAGTAGCACCGGTATGCGGCGTCCTTGCCCATGAGCAGATCGGATGCCTCTCGGTACAGGTCCATGCGCTCCGACTGTCGATACGGCTCGTGAGGCCCGCCCACCCCCGGCCCTTCGTCCCAGTCCAGACCGAGCCAGCGAAGAGCGTCCTGGATCGCTCCGATCGACTCCTCCGTCGAGCGCTCCCGGTCGGTGTCCTCGAGGCGAAGGATGAACACGCCGCCGTGGTGTCGGGCGAAGAGCCAGTTGTACAGAGCTGTCCGCGCGCCGCCGACATGGAGGAACCCCGTGGGTGCAGGCGCATATCGAACCCGAACCGTCCGACTGGGGGAGTGGCTCTCGGCACTGGTAACACCATCACCCTCCATGGCGCGCCACCCCCCAAGACCCCTCAGGGTCAGGCAAGGAGGGCCTCATTGGCCAGCGTGCCGATCCCTTCGATCTGGACCTCGACCCGATCCCCGTTCGAGAGAGAGCCGATACCGGCCGGAGTGCCCGTGAGAATCACGTCCCCCGGAAGGAGCGTCATGACCCGCGAGACGTGCGCGACGAGGCCCGCCGGAGAGAAGGCCATGTCCGACGTTCGGGCTTTCTGAACAACCTCATCATTCAGGCGCGTCGTGAGCTCGAGGTCCGAGGCCTCCACCTCGGTCTCGATCCACGGACCGAGTGGGCAGAACCCGTCGAAACCTTTGGCGCGTGTCCACTGGCCATCTTTGGCTTGGAGCTCGCGCGCGGTGACGTCGTTCCCGCACGTCGAGCCCAGGACGAACTTCATCGCGTCTTCGGGCGCCACCTGACGGCAGAGGCGTCCGACCACGAGCCCCAGCTCTCCCTCGTAATCGATGCGCCCCGCCCAATCGGGTATCGGAATCTGATCACCGGGCCCAATGACGGATGTCGACGGCTTCATGAAGATGAGCGGTTCTTCGGGGACCTCACCGCCGAACTCGGCCGCGTGCTCCGGATAGTTCTTCCCTACTGCGATCACCTTCGACGGTATGACCGGAGCCAGCAGTCGAACCTCAGCGACCGGAATCTCCTCGTCGGTCGGAACCGGTCTTTCGAAGAACGTACCTACGAGTGGGTGTACGACGTCTTCCTCGTCGAGCACGCCTGTGGCGATGCGCTCGCCCAGGCGGAATCGGATCAGCCGCACGCGGGTGGGTTAGCGGACGTACTCGACCCAGGGCTCGTACTTGGCGATCTCACCCTTGACCGCGCCGAAGTAGGTCTCCTGGATCTCTTTCGTGAGCGGCCCGCGCCCGTCGCCGCCCAATGGACGATCGTCGACCTCGCGGATCGGGGTCACCTCGGCTGCCGTGCCGGTGAGGAAAGCCTCGTCCGCGGTGTAGACGTCGCTCCGCGTGAGGTTCCTCTCCACGACCTCATACCCGAGGTCTCGCGCGATCGTGATGATCGATCCTCGCGTGATGCCGGGCAGGATCCCTGAGTCCTCTGGCGGAGTGAAGAGCACGCCGTCGCGGATGAGGAAGAGGTTCTCGCCGGTGGCTTCGGCGATGTCTCCCGCGGGGTTCAACATGATCGCCTCGTCGTAGCCCGCCTTGATCGCCTCCACTTTCGCGAGCCCGGAGTTGATGTACTGCCCGGTCGCCTTCGCCGCCGCCGGGAACGCGTTCGGGTCGGGTCGGCGCCAGGAGGAGATGAGCATCCGCACGCCGTTCTCGAGCGCCTCGTCGCCGAGGTAGGTCCCCCACGGCCAGACGGCGATCGAGACGTTGATCGGGGCAAGAAGCGGGTTGAGTCCCATCTCTCCGTACCCTCGGTAGACGAGTGGCCGCACGTAGCAGGCCTCCAGCCCGTTCGTGCGAACGGTCTCCTTCGTCGCGTCGATGATCTCGTCGATCGAATAGGGAATCTCGATCATGTAGAGCGCGGCGGAGCGGAAGAGTCTGCGGATGTGGTCGGTGAGCCGGAACACCCCCGGACCCTTCTTCGTTTCGTAGGCCCGGATCCCCTCGAACACGCCCGATCCGTAGTGGAGCGCGTGGGTCAAAACGTGAACGCGGGCCTCGTCCCAGGGGACGAGCTCTCCGTCCATCCAGATCTTCTCGACAGGCTGAAGCGGCATCCCTGACCCTCCTGGCCTCGACGATAGCCAGTGTAAAGAGTACCCGTTAGGTTACGCGAGCAGGGAATACCCTCCGTCGATCGTCACGACCTGCCCCCGGATCATGGAGGCGTCCTCCGAGCAGAGGAAAGCGACGACGCCCGCGACATCCTCGGGAACGAGCGGCCGACCCGCGGGCGTCCTCGTTCTCGCCGCCTCAAGGAGATCTTCCCGATTCGGAAAGTGGCGAAGGGAATCGGTGTCCACGACACCGGCGGACACCGCATTCACGCGGATGCCGTCCGGGGCGAGCTCGACTGCCAGGTAGCGGACGAGCGCCTCCAGGGCCGCCTTCGAGATCCCAACCGCCCCATACGCCGGGATGACTCTGCTCGAGCCGAGGCTGGAAAGGGTGACGATCGACCCGCCGCCGGTCGCCGCCATCCCCATTCGCAGCGACTGGGCGAGAACAAGCAAGGATCGGCAATTGACATCGAGGGTCCAGTCCCATCCTCGCTCGTCGATCTCCGCGAGGGGACGAAGCACGCCCGAGGCGGCGTTGCTCACCAGAATCGACGGCGGCCCGAGCTCCTCGGTCGCACCCAGAGCGAGCGCCCGGCACTTCTCGGGATCGCCCACATGGCCCTTCATCACCACCGCACGACGCCCAATTTCCTCGATCTCGGCCGCCGTCTTCTCGGCTCCCTCGCGGTTCCGGAAGTAGCCGACCGCGACGTTCGCCCCTCCACGCGCGAGCCGAAGCGCGACGGCCCGCCCGATCCCGCGAGAGGCGCCGGTCACGAGTGCGACCCTGCCGTCGAAGCGTCCCGCTCCCACCCACGCGGGGGCTTCTGCGAGCGCGGCGGCAGCCGCCGGATTCACCGGTCGGCTACCCATCGAACCTCGTGAGCGCGATCGAGGCGTTCTGCCCTCCGAAGCCGAACGAGTTCGACAACGCGGCTTCGATCCGGACCTCCCGAGGCTCCCAGGGCACGTAGTCGAGGTCACACTCCGGATCCGGCTCGTCATAGTTGATCGTGGGTGGGAGGACTCCACGATCGAGCGCCAATGCAGTTGCCGCAGCCTCCGCGGCTCCCGCCGCCCCTACCAGGTGACCGGTGACGGATTTCGTCGACGAAACGGCCGGGGCGCTCCCACGGTTGCCGAAGACGCGCTTGATCGCCCGCGTCTCCGCGATGTCGCCGAGCTGCGTGGAAGTCCCATGGGCGTTGATGTACCCGACCGCTTCTGGGCGGAGACCCGCGTCCGCGAGCGCTCCGTTCATCGCCGCGGTGGCGCCGGCGCCTTCCGGCTCTGGCGCGGTCTCGTGGTGAGCATCCGCGGAGAGCCCGTAGCCGGCGACTTCCGCATAAACTCGCGCTCCCCGGGCCGTCGCGGAATCGAGCCCTTCCAACACGAGGATGACGGCCCCTTCACCGAGGACGAAGCCGTCCCGACCGCGATCGAACGGCCGGGATGCGCCCTCCGGATCGTCGTTCCGCGTGGACAGCGCTCTGGCGGCACAGAACCCCGCAAGAGTGAGCGGCGTGATCGCCGCCTCGCAGCCACCCGCGAGGCAGACGTCGGCGCGACGTTCCCGGATCAGATCCACCGCTCGGGCGATCGCGTGAGCTCCGGCCGCGCAGGCCGTGACCGTGCAGTCGTTCGGGCCGGTGAGTCCGAGATGCATGGCGATCTGCCCGGCCGCCATGTTCGGGATCATCATCGCGACGAGCCGCGGGCTCACGCGCGAGGGCCCGCGCTCCAGAAATATCCGGTTCTGTTCCTCATGCGCCGCCACACCCCCGATGCCGGTCCCCACGACCACGCCGACCCGGTCCCGGGAAATCGAATCGAGCTCCAGGCCAGCGTCATCCACGGCGAGCCGCGCCGCAGCCAGCGCGAACTGGGCGAAGCGATCCATTCGCCTCACAGTCGCCGGATCCATGTGCTCGTCCGGGCGGAAGTCGTGCACCTCGGCCGCGATGCGGCTGGAGAACTCAGACGCATCAAAGGCCTCGACCTTCCCGACGCCCGATCGCCCATTGACGAGCGAGCCCCAGAACGGGTCGAGACCGATGCCCACGGGGGTGACAGGGCCGATGCCCGTGACCACCACCCGGGGGCGGGAATGTGACGCGGCAGCCGATGCCGTCACGCGCTGGCCGAGACCGTCTGCTGGAGCAGGTCGAGCGCGTCGCTCAGGCGCTCGACGCCATCAAAAGCGGTCTCGGGGATCTCCACACCTAGTCGGTCCTCGAGCGCCATCACGAGCGAGACAACGTCGAGAGAATCGAGCCCCATCGTCTCGAAGGTCGCCTCGGGCGCGATCTTCCCTTCCTCGACCTTGAACTCCTCCACGAGGACCGTACGAACGGTCCCTTCGATGTCAGATGCCATAACGGACCACCCTCCTTAACTCGTTAGACCTCCATCGACGACCACCACGCTTCCGGTCACGTACGACGCCGCGGGGGATGCGAGAAACGCGACGACCTCTCCCACCTCCTCCGGCTCCCCGATCCGTCCCAGCGGAACTTGGGCGACGCCAACCTCACGCCTTGCCTCAGGCACGGCGTCCAGCAGGCGGGTTCGGATGTATCCGGGAGCAACAACGTTGGCGGTGATCCCTCGACGTGCGGACTCTCTCGCTACAGCCCGGACGAACCCGATCAACCCGGCCTTCGCGGCGCAGTAGTTGGACTGCCCCGTGTTTCCATGGATCCCCGCGACCGAGGAGACGGCGACGATTCGGCCCCACCCGGCGCGCAGCATCGGTCGCAGCGTCCGTCTCACGCAGCGGAACGCCGACGTGAGGTTTACGTCGAGCGCGGCCTCCCAGTCCTCGTCCTCCATTCGCGCGAGTACCTGGTCGCGCGTCGCTCCGGCGTTTGCGACCAGGATGTCCACGGGGCCAAACTCGGCCTCCACTCCCTGGAAGACCGCCTCGACGTCCTCCTCGAGGGCGACGTCCCCGCGGACCACGACGGCAGCAGTACCCAGGCTGCGGACGGCCTCCGCCGTTTCCACCGCTCCTTCTTTGTCCTCGCGATAGTTGATGCCCACTCGGGCCCCGCGCCGGGCGAGCGCGAGGGCGGAAGCTCGGCCGATTCCTCGGGAGGCGCCGGTCACCAGCGCAACGCGTCCGGCAAGGTCATGGTTCGCACGAGCAACCCGCGGAGCGAGGTCGACGCTCATGAACTCGCCCCCGCGAACGCCGCTGCAACCCTGCCTTCGGGCGCGGCGGTCCTGTCTCTGGACCACTCGAGCACACCAGCCGCCCAGACCAGACCCGCGCCGACCGCCGTGAGAAGAACCTTGGACCCGGGCGCCAGCCGGTCGGCGGCGGCCTCACAGATTGCGATGGGGATCGAAGCCGCGGACGTGTTTCCGTAGTGAGCGACGTTCGTGAAGACGCGATCCGGCGGGATCCCGAGTCGGGCGCCGCACTCCTCGACAATCCTCTGGTTCGCCTGATGCGAGACGAGCAGATCCACCTGAGTCGAATCGAGCCCAGCGATTCCAAGCGCACGCTTTCCCGCCGCCACCATCGTGCGGACGGCCGCCCGAAAGACCCTCGGACCGTTCATCCGAAGCAGGTGCTCGCCTGCGGCCACGGTTTCGTGCGATGCGGGGCGAGCGCTTCCCCCCGCCTGGATGCCGATCAGGCCGGCGGCGCGCCCGTCGGCGCCATGCACGACCGAGACCAAACCCGCCGGCTCATCGCTCTTCTCGAGCACGATCGCACCTGCCCCGTCTCCGAACAGCACGCAGGTCCGCGGCTCGTTCCAATCGAGAAAACGCGAGAACACGTCCGCACCGACCACAAGCACGCGCGAAGCGGAGCCGGCGCGAATGAGATCTGATCCGACGTTCATCGCGATCAGAAAGCCCGCGCAGGCGCCGTTCAGGTCGAACGCCCCGGCGCCGGTCGCGCCGAGCTCGCCCTGAACAAGTGCGGCAGTCGGCGGGCAGAGTGAGTCTGGCGTGGTCGTGGCCACGATCACGAGATCCAGGTCCTCGGGTGCAAGACCGGCCGACTCAATCGCGCGCCGGCCCGCGGCAACGGCCAGCGTCGAAGTGTGCTCGTCGGGTCCGGCGATCCGTCGCTCCCGGATGCCCGTGCGCTCCACGATCCAGCGCTCGTCCGCGCCGACGGTCGGCGCCAGCTCGGCGTTCGTAACGATGCGCTCGGGAACCGCCATGCCCCATCCCGAGATCGCCGCAAACGTCACCTCGCTCACACCGCCCGCACCCAGGCGACGGGTTCCCCTTCGCTAATCGGCTGCCCGTCGAGGACCAGGTACCCCATCAACCACCCCCGAAACCCGCACCGAACGGGCACGTCCCCGGACCCACCAAGCCGGACGACGGCCAGCGGATCACCTTCCAGCAGGAACTCGCCTTCGCTTGGGCGCTCGTCGCCCGATAGGAGGTGCACCTTCCCTCCCTGCGGGGCGATGACCACCCGTTCGCGCAGCTCGATGACGTCCCCGACCACGTCATCCATCATCGGGTCGCACCCGTATGCTCCAACTCACCCACGAGGGCGTCGATCGCAGCGTCGCCCTCGACCTGCACGGCGCCGAGCTCCGGATCGATCCGGTGGACGAGCCCCGACAGCACCGATCCGGGACCGACCTCAATGACGGTCCCGATCCCTTCGGCCGCGAACGAGCGAACGCACTCCAGCCACCGAACCGGCCGCATGACACCCTCGACGAGCAACTCGGAAACCTCGTCCTCGCTTCGATGCACCGCTCCCGTTACGCCCGAGACGAGTGGAACTCGGATGGGCGAGAAAGCGACGTCTCCAAGCGCCTCCTGGAGTGCGTGCCGGGCGTCCGCCATGAGCGGGCTGTGCGCCGCCACGCTTACCCGGAGGCGGATGATCCGCCGCGCCCCCTCGGCCTTCGCTTTGACGGCCGCCTCCGAGAGCGCCGAGTCCTCACCGGAGATCACCACCTGATCCGGAGAGTTCACGTTGGCGATCCCGACCTCGCCGTTGACGCCCTGGCAGATCGCTTCGACGCGGTCGGCCTCGAGCCCGAGAACGGCGGCCATCCCTCCGGGCCGGGAAAGACCCGCACGGGCCATTGCCTCAGCACGCGCGGTCACGGCGAGAAGCGCATCCTCGAACGAAATGGCGCCCGAGACAACAGCCGCCGAGAACTCACCGACGCTGTGCCCCGCGACCAGAACAGGCGCCTGGCCCCTCGCTTCCAGCGAGCGAGCCGCGGCGACCTCAACGGTCACGAGAGCAGGTTGAGCGAACCGGGTGGATCCAAGGCGCTCTTCCGGCCCCTCGAGGCACAGTGCGCGAACATCCCAGCCCAGGACATCCGCCGCCTCGTGGAACGTTGCTCGCGCGGCAACTGAGGAAAGGTCCCCGCCCATTCCCACGGCCTGGCTTCCCTGGCCGGGAAATACCCACGCAACGAGCGTGGTCGACCGCCTATTACTGATTGGTAACTTACCTTCTGGTAACATCCAGCCCTTTCGTCTTTCCTCGTCAAAATGCCGGGGCCGCACGCGTCCACCTCATTCATCAGACGACTGAGCAGGCACGTTATCACGGCCAATCTGCGGAGGTCAACGCTGTTCCCGACAGCATCGTCAAAGATTCGTTCTAACGTTGACTCGATACTTTACTTAGAGTAACGTTATGAGCGGCGAAGACCATGAACGCCGAGAAGCGAACGCGCATGCAAGCGACCGAGCGGAGGGAACAACTCGTCGCGACCGCCCGGCGACTCTTCGCCCAGCGGGGCTATGAAGGGACGACGATCGAAGGCATCGCTGCCAAGGCCGGTGTGACCAAGCCGGTCCTGTACCGACACTTCAAGGGAAAGCGCGACCTGTATCTGGCGGTTTTGGAGGACCACCTTACCGACCTGATCCGGCGCCTATGGGTCACGCTCTCGACCTCTATCGATCCCCGAGACCGTCTCCGACAGAGCCTCCAGGCGTACTTCGAGTTCGCCGACGAGCGCGAGGACGGCTTTCGAATGCTCAGTGATGCTCGCGCGCGCATGGACCCGGACACTCGGGCTCGTCTGGGCAGCGCCTGGGACACGCTGGCAGACGGGGTCGCCCGAACCGTAGGTGACTTGCTTCGCGCGGCCGGGCTCGATCCCGCAGGCGCACCCGTCTACGCGCGAGCGCTCCTGGGCATGGCGCAGGCGGTCACCGAGTGGTGGCTCCGCTC
>JBOGWA010000008.1:0-5896 GCA_050693155.1 Actinomycetota bacterium
CCCGATGACCTCGTGTGGGCAGTAGGTCCGCACGTCCTCGACTGTGCGAAGCGCACGTATGTGATGGGGATCCTGAACGTCACGCCCGACTCGTTCTCCGACGGCGGCCGGTTCGCCGATCCGGGGGCCGCTGTCGCACGGGGGATCGAGATGGTCATGGAGGGCGCGGATGTGCTGGACGTCGGGGGCGAGTCCACGCGCCCAGGATCGGACTCCGTGTCCGCAGAGGAGGAGCGCGATCGGGTCCTCCCGGTGATCAAGGGACTCACCGCTGAAGTGGGAGTCCCGATCTCGATCGACACGCGAAAGCACGAGGTGGCCGGCGCCGCCCTCGAGGCCGGAGCGGTAGTCGTGAACGACGTCACCGCGGGCCGCGACGAGCACATGTTCCGTATCGTTGCCCAAGCGAAGGCCGGCATGGTGCTCATGCACATGAAGGGCGAACCGAAAACAATGCAGGAGAGCCCGACGTACGAGGACGTCGTCGCTGAGGTCCGCGAGTTCCTCTCCGGCCGCCTGGAGGAAGCTCAGGCCGAGGGAATCGAGGCGGCACGACTCTGCGTCGACCCCGGCCTCGGCTTCGGGAAGACGGTGGACCACTCGCTCGTTCTCATGAAAGAGATCGACGTGCTCCTGGACCTCGAACGTCCGATTCTCGTCGGACCCTCGAGGAAGTCCTTCATCGGCCACGTGCTGGGCACGGGCGTGGACGAGCGACTCGAGGGAACCGCTGGGGCTGTCGCCTACCTCGCCGCGCGGGGGGCGCACATCGTTCGAGTTCACGACGTCAAGGAGATGACGCGGGTGGTGCGCGTCGTCGACGCGATCCGCGGAGCCGAGGTCTGATGGAGCTCGAGAGAAGACGGTTCGTGTCGAGCGGCGGCGACATCGCGTATGCCGATGAGGGCGAGGGGCCCGCGGTCGTGCTGCTTCACGGCCTTCCCACGTCGGCGCATCTATGGCGTGACCTGGTTCCCATCCTCGCTCCGCGCTTCCGGGCGGTCGCACCGGACCTCCTCGGATACGGAGCGTCGGAGAAATCGCCGGACGGAGCTCTCGACATCCGCGCGCAGGCCGGATACGTGAGGGAGCTCCTCGCCGATCTGGGAATCTCCGAGTTCGCCGTCGTTGCCCACGACATCGGCGGAGGGATCGCCCAGCTCCTGGCCTTCGAGGGTGGGGTGAAGACCCTCGTGCTGATCGACTCGATCTCCTTCGACTCCTGGCCCATCGAGGGCGTGAAGATGATCCAGGGGGCCGACGACGCGCAGGTCGACGAGGTCTTCGCCGAGAACCTGATGCGCGCGATCTTCGACCTGGGGATGGGCCATCCGGAACGCCTCTCGGCGGAGGACTTCGCTGCGTATCTCGCGCCGTGGCGAAAAGAGCCGCTCGCGCTCGTGCGAGCGGCGAGGGGCGTTGACGGCGTCGGCCTCGTGGGAACAGAAGGCCGCCTTTCGTCGCTCGACGCTCCCGCATTCATCATCTGGGGAGAGGACGATGCCTATCAGCCCTCCGAGCTCGCCGAAGGACTGGGTGAGGCCATCCCGGGATCGAGCGTCGCGCTCCTGCCGGGGTGCGGGCACTACGTCACCGAGGACGCGCCCGAGACGGTCTTCCCCATGATCTCGGAGTTCCTGCGGATTCAGTACCTGAAGGAACCACATCGGCACGGCACCGAGACCGTCGAGGTCTCGATCGAGCGACCGGAGCCGCGCGATGGGGAAGCTTGATCTCTCGCTGACCGCCGAGGAGCTGGAGGGCTATCTCGCCACGCAACGCACGGTTCGCGTCGCAACTGTCGGAGAGGACGGGACCCCGCACGCCATCCCGCTCTGGTTCGTCTGGGTGGACGGCACGCTGTTCCTCAATTCCACGCTTGGAAACACGGCCGTCGAGAACGCGTTCCGTAGGGGCGTTGCGGCGGCAGTCATCGACGACGGGGAAACGTATGCCGAGCTCCGGGGAGCCCTTCTCACCGGACCCATCGAACCAGCGGACGACGACCCACGCCTTCCCGACGTCGAACTTGCGTGGTCGGAGAAGTATCTAGGCGGGAACCCCGTTCCGTTCAAGACGTGGCGAAACCGAGTGTGGCTCCGCCTCCCCCCGAACCGAGTCGCGTCCTGGGACTTCCGAAAGATCCCCGAGGCGCGAGCGAAGGCGCGGAAGGAGGCGTAGTGACGGCAACGCTCCGCATCACCGGGATCGAGGTCGAGGGAAGACACGGCGCCTCCGCCGGTGAACAGCACCAGCCGCAGCGATTCGCGGTGGATCTCGAGGTGGTTGTCGCCCCCGTTCGAGATGAACTTGAGGCGACCGCCGACTACCGCGCGATCGTCACCGCCGTTCGAGGGGTGGTTGGAAAGGAGACGTTCGAACTGCTCGAGACTCTCGCCGAGCACATCGTCCACGCCGTGCTCGCCATCCCGGGCGTTCGTTCTTGTCGCGCAACCGTGCATAAGCCGGCCGCGGCGCAGCGCCTTCGGACAGAGGACGTCTCGGCCGAGGCAGAGGGAGCGGGATGACGCGCGCATACATCGGTCTCGGGTCGAACCTTGGCGAACGACTCGCCAACCTTTCGGACGCCGTTCGTCGGCTGCACGAGCGAGGAGTCGGATTCGTCCATTCGTCTCGCGTCTACGAGACGCAGCCCGTCGGCGGGCCGCCGCAGCCCGACTTTCTGAACGCCGTCATCGAAGTGGAGACCGATCTCAAGCCCCGAGCGCTCCTCCAGGCGTGCCTCGGGGCGGAGGACGCGATGGGGCGGGAGCGCACCGAGGAGCGTTGGGGGCCACGCAGTATCGACATCGACATCCTCAGCTTCGGGGACGAACAGATCGACGAGCCCGACCTTCAGATTCCACACCCCCGGATGCATGAGCGCGGCTTCGTCGTCATCCCGCTCTTCGAGCTCGAGGCGGACCCCATGATCGCCGGCGGGGGGAAGCTCTCGACGACGCGGATGAGTCCACTTCTGCTCGGCGCCTGCCGCCCCTTCGCCCCTCCGCTCGCGCTTTCAGACTCCAGTATTGACGGCTGACCGAAGGCCGTTCTGCTCCACTCTGAGCCTATACTTTGCGCGTCCGGAACCGCAGGACCGGAACGCGTGCTTTCAAGAACCCTCCTCGCAACCCGCCGGACCTCATGGAACTAGCGATCGTCGGGGCCGGCAGGGTCGGAACCGCCCTCGCCGTGCACCTTGCGAAGGCCGGGCACCGCATCGTCGCGGCCTCCGGCCGCGACGGGTCGCGCGACCGTGCCCAGCGATTCCTGATGGGCGTGCCGTTCCTCCCTCCCGCGGAGGCGGTCGCGGCCGCGGAGGTCGTAGTTCTCGGAGTGCCGGACGATCGCATCGCGGGAGTCTGCGCGGACCTCGCCGCTCGCGAGTCGTTTCGTCGACGACAGAGTGTGCTGCACCTCTCCGGGTCCGTTTCGCTCGAGGCCCTTGCGTCCGCACGAGTCGCTGGATCTCGGGTCCTGTCGCTTCATCCGCTCCAAACGTTCCCGGATGTGGAGTCGGCCGTGGAGTGGCTGCCCGGGAGCGCGATCGCGGTGACGGCTGAGGACGCGAAGGGGTACGCGCTCGGCGAGCGGCTCGCTTCAGATGCCGGCGGGCGTCCGTTCCGGCTCGAGGACGAGAAGAAGCCCCTCTACCATGCGGCTGCCGTCTTCTGCTCCAATTACTTGACGACGGTGGAAGGGATCGCCGAGCGTCTCTTCCGAGAAGCAGGGCTCGATGAGCCGATCTCAATGTTCGCCCCGCTTGCCACGGCGACGCTTGAGAACGTCGTCCGGCTCGGACCGGAGAATGCCCTGACCGGTCCCGCAGCTCGGGGCGACGCCGGAACGATCCGGCGAAATCTCGAGGCGCTCGAGACCGAGGCGCCGGATACCGTTCCCGCGTACGTCGCGCTCGCGACGGCCGCCCTTCGCCTGGCGAAGGAGTCCGGCCGGTTGTCGGAGGCTGCGCAGGCGCGTGTCGAGGAGGTGCTCGGGGAGTGGAGGTGACTCCGAAGGCCGCCCGCTTCCGCGAGGCTCTGGACGAAGGTCGGGCAGATCGTCGCTCGGTGGGATTCGTCCCCACGATGGGCGCCCTGCACGAGGGACACCGCTCACTCATCCGGCGTGCCCGTCGGGATTGCGATCTCGTTGCGGTTTCGATCTTCGTCAACCCGCTCCAGTTCGGCGACGAGCGCGACCTCGCGACCTACCCACGCGATCCGGACCGCGATGCGGAGGTCGCAGACGGCGAAGGAGTCGATCTCGTCTTTGCGCCCGACGTCGATGAGCTCTATCCGGAAGGTGACCCGATCGTGACCATCGATCCGGGGCCGCTCGGCAACCTGCTGGAAGGAGCAGCTCGCCCCGGGCACTTCCGCGGGGTCTGCGTCGTCGTCGCGAAGCTCTTCAGCCTCGCGGGTCCGTGCCGCGCGTACTTCGGGGAGAAGGACGCCCAGCAACTCGCCATCATCAGCCGGATGGTGGCCGATCTGGAACTTCCCGTGGAGATCGTCCCGTGCCCGACGGTTCGTGAAGATGATGGGCTCGCGATGTCGTCTCGGAACTCCCATCTCTCACCGGAACAGCGCGCGGCGGCCGCCTGTCTCTCTCGAGCTCTTGGGGAGGCCGAGGCGCTCGTCCGGGAGGACGAGCGGAACGCTCACGTTCTGAAGGCAGCGATGGCCCGACGAATCGGCGCGGAGCCGCTCGCGCGCCTCGACTACGTCGCCGTCGTCGATGAGCGGACGTTCGCAGAGGTTTCCGAGATTGGCAGCCCGGCCAGGGCTCTGGTCGCGGCATGGTTCGGGGCCATCCGGCTCATCGACAACACGTCCCTGGCGCCATGACGAAGGAGGTTCCAGAGCTCGATCGCGAGGAGATCCTGCGGGTGGTGCTTCCCGCCCTTCAAGAGGATCTTGGGGCCGCGGGGGATGTCACGTCCCAAACCGTCATCCCGGAGGCGGAAACCGGCGCGGCCAGGATCGTCGCGGGCTCCAATGGTCTGCTGGCCGGGATGCCCGTTGCGGCCGAGGTGTTCTCGCGTGTCAATTGCCGCCTGCGCGCGGGCGCGAAGGACGGCGACGAGATCGAGCCAGGAGCCGAGATCGCACGAATCGGGGGGGCGGTTCGAGGGATGCTCGCCGCCGAGCGTACGGCCCTGAATTTCCTTGGTCGGCTGTCGGGGATCGCGACGATGGCGCACCGCTATGTCCAGGCGGTGGCCGGCACGAAGGTCGCCGTCCGGGACACCAGGAAGACGACGCCCGGGCTCCGCGTCCTCGAGAAGTACGCGGCGGCGATTGGGGGCTGCGAGATCTACCGGCGCGGGCTGTTCGAGGGAGTCTTCTTGAAGGACAATCACGTCCGCGCGGTGGGAGGGGTCGAAAACGCGATCGACCGTGCGAAGAAAGGGAGGCCGGACCTGCGCATCCTGATCGAGGTCTCGACGCCGAAGCAGGCGGAAGAAGCGGCCTCCGCCGGCGCCGACGAGATCCTGCTCGACAACATGACCGTGGCCGACCTCAAGGAAGCCGTGACTCGAGTGAACGGCCGGGCGGCACTCGAGGCCTCCGGCGGGATCACGCTTCGGAACGTCCGCAAGGTCGCGGAGACCGGCGTGCATGCCGTTTCCGTGGGCGCCATTACCCATGCAGCGCCCTGGCTCGATTTCTCCCTTCACCTGGAGTAGGCGATGCTGCTCGCGATCGACATTGGCAATACCGAAACCGTGATCGGCGTGTTCCAAGACACCGAGCTCACCCGGCAATGGCGGCTCTCCACCGAGCCGAACCGCACCGCCGACGAGCTGGCGTTGCTCTTCGGCGGTTTCCTCGAGCACGAGGGGCTGTCGTTCGACAAGAACGTCACGGCGGTCGTGATCGCGAGCGTCGTG
>JBOGWA010000009.1:0-9109 GCA_050693155.1 Actinomycetota bacterium
CACCCATTGGAAGGTCACAGGATGGGAACCGAACCGCCGCGAGGTCATCGAGGTCACATCGAAGCCGTTTAGCCCCACGCTTACGTACCTCTTTGAGCCGGCTGACGGCGGAACTAAGTTCACTCGACAGATAGACGTGGAGGCGGGTGGCTTCTTCAAGATCGTGATGCCATTGATGCGTCGGATGATGAGAAAGCAGAACGCCCAGTTCTTGCAGAATCTCAAGAAGGTCTTGGAAGGCTGAGCGCCCGGCGTTAGGTCGTTCTGACGATCAGGACACTGCATCGCGCGTGGTGCGAAACGTGGTTTGGGACGTTTCCGAGCACCATGCGCTGACCTTTCGGCATGCCACGGTTCCCGACGACGATGAGGTCGACGTCCTCCCGCTCGGCGATCTCGAGGATGGCGTCGGCGGGGTTGCCCTCTCCGTAGGTCGTTCGAAGCGGGACATCCGCCCCGTGGACTCGCGCAACGTCTCGAAGGATCGCCTTCCCTATCTCCGAGCCGGGATACGCGGCCGACTTGGACAGGACGGGGGCGTCCGGTTCCCGTCCGGGATTCACGTGCGCGACCAGGAGCTCGGCTCCCACCGTGCGCGCCAGCTCCGCTGCATGCGCGACCGCCTCGGCCGCCGAATCGGAACCGTCCGTCCCAACCAAAATGGTGCGGTACATCCCGCCGATGGTACCCACACGTCACCATCCGGCAGGAACCGCAGGCGTAACCATCGGCCCCGTATCCTGACCCCCGGAGGCGTCAGGGCGCCTGGTGGGCCCCCCGGTCTTCAAAACCGGTGAGGGGGCGAAAGCTCTCTGGCGGGTTCGATTCCCGTCCGCCTCCGCGAACGGGTGTCCGTCCGGTGCGCCCAGCCGACAACTCCTATCCTCGTGCGACCATGCTGCGACGCGTTCGAACGGGGCGCCAGTCCGAAAGCAACCGGGCCTCAAGGCCGAGGGAGCCCCATCAGAGGCGGCCCGGACTATAAAGGCGACACCGGGCGTTACACCTCGGGAGGTCGGAGGGAGAAACTCATGAGAGAGAAGGCGAAAGGGGAACTTCCATGACCAGCTCTGCGATCGAGGCTGAAGCCCTCGTCAAGACGTTTGGAAAGGTCCGAGCCCTCGACGGCATCGACTTGGTGGCCCGCGAGGGCACCGTGTTCGGTTTGCTGGGTCCCAACGGCGCGGGCAAGACCACCGCCATCCGAGTGCTCTCGACCCTGCTGCGCCCCGACTCCGGCCGGGCCTCGGTCGGTGGCTACGACGTCGTTCGGCAGCCGAAGGAGGTGCGCCGCCTGATCGGGCTCACGGGCCAGTACGCCGCGGTCGACGAGCTGCTCTCCGGCCACGAGAACCTCTACATGATCGGCCGCCTGCTAGGCCTCCCCGCGCCCGACGCCCGCAACCGAGCGACCGAGCTGCTGGAGGCGTTCGATCTCACCGAGGCGGCCTCGAAGTTCGTCAAAACCTACTCGGGCGGGATGCGGCGGCGGCTGGACCTTGCGGCGAGCCTCGTCGGACGGCCTCGGTTCCTGTTTCTGGACGAGCCGACCACCGGGCTCGATCCCAGGAGTCGCCTGGAGCTGTGGGGCATGATCCGCGGGCTCGTGGCCGATGGCACGACGGTGCTGCTGACAACCCAGTACCTGGACGAGGCCGACCGGCTAGCGGACGAGATCGTCGTGATCGATCACGGACGCGTGATCGCGGCGGGAACACCGCTCCAGCTGAAGACCCGGGTCGGGGGCCAGGTGCTCCAGGTCCGCCCGGTGGAGCCCGCGGACGTGGCGGCGACCCAGCGCATCCTTGCCGGCTTCGCCGAAGGCGACGACGGCACGCACACGGACGGGCAGCTCGTCACGGTGACTATCACCGATCGGTCGGCGCTGGGCCAAGCCGTCCGGCGCCTCGACGACGCCGGCATCGCCGTCGAAGATCTCTCGCTTCGCCGACCGAGCCTGGACGAGGTGTTCCTCGCGGTCACGGGACACGTCGCCGATGAGGAACCCGAGACCGAGGACAGCCCAGAGAGGAGCCGAGGATGAGCACCGCAACCCTTGCACCTTCCGGACGTGTGAACGTTCTCGCAAACACGCTCACGATCGCCCGGCGGAACCTCCTCCATATCAAGGCCAACCCCGAGCAGTTGGTGGAGATGTCCATCCAGCCGCTGATGTTCCTCGTGCTGTTCGTATACGTCTTCGGGGGTGCGATCGCCGGTTCGGGTCGCGAGTACCTGCAGTTCGTCCTTCCCGGGATCCTCGTACAGGGCATCGCATTCACGCCGTTCACGACGGCGCTCGGGCTGAACGCCGATTTCCAACGCGGCCTCATCGACCGGTTCCGGTCTCTCCCGATCGCTCGATCGGCGGTCATCGGCGGAAGGATCGCGGCCGATGGGGTGCGTATCGTCTGGAGCGCCCTGATCATGGTCGGTTTCGGCGTCCTGCTGGGCTTCCGGTTCCAAGGTGGCCTCCTGGGCGGCATCGGGGCGGTCCTGCTCGTGACGGCATTCGGTCTGACGATGTGCTGGCCGATGGCGTTCAACGGGATCACCGCGAAGAGCCCCGAGTCTGTGAACTCATGGGGCTTCATGCTCATCCTGCCGATCACGTTCCTGAGCTCGGCCTTCGTGAACCCGGAGACGATGCCCGGTTGGCTGGAGGCCTTCGCGAACTGGAACCCCATCAGCTTCGTCATCGACGCGGCGCGAGGGTTGATGCTCGGAGGCGCCGTCGCCGAGCCCTTGATCAAGTCGGTGATCTCGCTGGCGGCCATCACCGCGGTGTTCGCACCACTCACGATCGCGCGCTACCGCCGCCGCGTCTGAGGCAGGTGCAGCGGGCCAAGACTCGTCCGGCGCGTCCGGCGGCGGACGCCATCGGGCTGCGGGCTCGAAACCGCGCCCTGCTGGCGCGGCAGCTCCTCCTCCGGCGCCACCGGCGATCCGCCGCCGAGGTCATCGAGCACCTGGTGGGGATGCAAGCCCAGGGCCCCAGGGACCCGTACATCGGGCTCTGGAACCGGCTCCACGGCTTCCACCATGAGGAGCTCGCCGAGCTGATCACGGAGCGGCGAGCCGTGCGTACCCCGCTGATGCGGGCCACGATCCACCTGGTCAGCGCCCGGGACTGCCTGACCCTGCGTCCGCTGATGCGGTCCACCCTGGAGCGAGGATTCTTCGCCGGCAGCAGCTTCGCCCGCGACCTCGAGGGCATGGACATGGAGGCCCTGGCGGCAGCCGGCCGGACGCTGGTCGAGGAGCGGCCCCGGACCCGGGCGCAGCTCCGCGATCTGCTGAGCAAGCGCTGGCCCGGCCGCGATGCCGCCTCCATGGCCATGGCCGTTACTTATCTGGTCCCGATGGTCCAAGTGCCGCCGCGCGGCGTCTGGGGCGCGGGCGGGCAAGCAACCTGGACCTCCGTCGAGGCCTGGCTCGGTCGACCGGTTCGCTCCAGAGGCCGGCCGGGCGATCTGGTCATCCGCTACCTGGCCGCGTTCGGCCCCGCCAGGGTCGCGGATATCCAGACCTGGTCCGGGCTGAACCGGCTGCGCGAGGTCATCGATCGGCTCCGCCCGAAACTGCGCACGTTCCGCGACGAGGGCGGCAGAGAGCTGTTCGACCTGCCGGACGCACCCCGGCCCGACCCCGATACCCCGGTCCCCGCTCGCTTCCTGCCCGAGTACGACAACGTGTGCCTCTCCCACCATGACCGCAGCCACATCGTCGGCGACGCCGCAGGCAAGTGGGTTTTCGGCGAACGCGCCAATCGGTCTCCGTTCCTCGTGGACGGCTTCGTCGGCGGGGCGTGGCGGATCGTCCGGGACCACGGCACCGCCGCTCTGGTCATCGAGCCCTTCCGGCGACCGTCGAAGGAGACCCGGGCCGCCCTGACCGAGGAGGGGGCCTCGCTGATCGCCTTCGCCGCCACCGAGGCCCGCGATCGCGACATCCGGTTCGCCCCCATCCGGTGACCTGAAGGCTGGTGGGTGCCCAAATGCTGAGGAACCACGGGGCTTCCAGGCGCGACTGTATGTATGAACGCACGCGAAGGGAACAACCAGATGGTCATGTCAATTGCGCCGCCTCTGATCGTCGAGCTGCTGGGCTCCAATATCTTCATGCACCATTGCCACCTCGACGTTCACCCCCCAGAGCCCGACGCGCCGCAGCCGTGGATGTGGCACCAGGTCGCACGTCCAGAACGAAATCGACCGCCCGCCCGGCGACGACAACCGACTCCCGGGCGCGGTGCCCGTCCTCGCGAAGCCTGGGGACGCCGTGCTGTTCGATCGGCGCCTCTGGCACATGCGGCGCCCGAACCGATCCGAGTACACGCGCAAAGCCCTCTTCTAGACCTACACCTACCGATGGATCCGTCTTCGCGACGACCTCCACGTCTCTTCTGAACTCTTCCACCTCGTAACGCCCGCCCGCGCGCAGCTCCTCGGTGCCGGAGCAAGAGCCATCGACTTCTGGATGCCAGACGAAGTCGATCTTGCCGTCCGGCACGAGCTCGGCCTCGACGGCTGAACGCGGGCGGCACCGTCCTGAGATCTGATGCGCGCACAGCTGCGCCGTTGATGAGCAGACAGGGAGGGCTTCTCCCTGCTTATCTGGTGCCCACAACCGGGTCACGTACACTTGTAGAGAGTGTCGTGGCCAGGACTCCCCAAGGAAGTACGGCTGGCGGATGGACCCGGCCGACTCCGGCATGCCCTTCTATGAGCTCAGCCCGAGCTCCGCTGTTTCCTGGCTCGCTATACGTTGTTATGCGCCCAGGGATTTGGGAAGGAGGAATCCGGTGGGGAAGATCGTCGTAACCGAGTTCGTTTCGCTCGACGGGGTCGTTGAGGATCCGGGCGGAAGCGAAGACTTCAAGTACGGCGGGTGGTCATTCGAGTTCAATCGCGGGGAGGAAGGCGAAAAGTTCAAGCTCGAGGAAACAATGGACACCGAGGCCCTCCTGCTCGGCCGGGTGACGTACGAGGGCTTTGCCACTGCCTGGCCATCGCGGGAAGGCGAATTCGCGGACAAGTTCAACAGCATGCCCAAGTACGTCGTGTCTTCGACCCTCGAGAATCCCGAGTGGAATAACTCCACGGTGCTCAAAGGTGACGTCGTGGAATCGGTCAAGAAGCTGAAGACCGAGCTCAACGGCAACATCGTCGTCCACGGAAGTGTCCAACTGGCGCAGACCCTCATCGAGAACGACCTCGTCGACGATCTGCGCCTAATGGTGTTCCCGGTCGTCCTTGGGGCCGGGAAACGCCTCTTCGGCGAGACGACCGACAAGAAGGCCCTGCGGCTCGCGAGCTCCCAGATTGTCGGCGACGGCGTCGCGATCCTCATCTACCAACGGGCCGGCCAATAACGAAGAGAGTCGACTGAGCTCTTTCCCTCCTGAATCCGGGCTTGACATCGACGGACCTTGAACCGCCCCGGGTTTGACGGAGGGATTGATGTTCCCCGGGTTCCGTGGAGTCGGTCCGTTTGACTTCATGCCATTTCCGACGGTTGAGCCATCTTCTCGTACTCGACGGGGGTGAGCATCCCGAGCGAGCTGTGCCGGCGCTTCCGGTTGGGAAACACCTCGATGGAACTCGAAGATCGCGTTGGCCAGCTCGATCCTCGTCTTCCATGGCTTCCGGTTGAGCAATTCGACCTGCATCCGGGCCCAGAACGACTCGACGACGGCGTTATCGAAGCAGTCCCCGATCGAACCAATCGACGGCAGGAGACCCGATCGCTTCGCCCGCTCGGTGAACGCCCATGACGTGAACTGGGTGCCGTGGTCCGAGTGGATCAGCGCGCCCGGTCCCCGGCTCCGGCCCTCGATCGCCATCCCGAGAGCGTTCGTCACGAGGGTCGCCGTGGGCGGGGAGTCGATCGACCAGCCCACGACCCGGCGGGAGTACGCATCGAGCACGCAGCAGCAGTAGATCTTGCCCTCCCGCGTCGGATGCTCGGTGTGTCGGAATGCGGCCTCAGGCCTTCCCCTGACCTCATCCAGCGGCACGTTGTGCTGCCTCGACACCCCTGCCGGGACGGGCAATTCGCGAGGCCTTGCTGGATTTCGCTCGCGAAGCCGACGGGGCAGCCGGTCGCAACGCCGTGATGAGCGGGATCTTCGTCTTGCCCTTGACCGCATTCACTTCGAGGGTCCCACCCACCGCCTCGATGTACTGCTCGAGGACATCGATCGTGACGTTTCGAGCTTGCTCGATCGCGGCCACGCGCGGCTGGGAAACGCCCATGCGCTTCGCCAGCTCCCGCTGCGAGAAACCGGCCTGCTCGCGCAGAGCCGTAAGTCCCGCGGCGAGACGGAGCTCTTCCTCGATCTCGGCGACGCGCGCGGCGGCGCCGGGGGCTTCAAGGACCTTCTTCTCCCACCGCTTAAGCGTCATCGTCTCCTCCTTCCTTCCCGAGTCCTTCCCGTCCCCGCCTCCCTCGGCTCACTCGACTTCGCGATCCGAGCCTGGTGCTCATCGAAACGTTCGTCGGCGATCGGGATGTTCTTCCTCGATCCGTCCACCAGGGGCCGGCCGAGGTTCGGACCCTCGTCCCGCAGCACTCTAATGGCCGCAAGCAGGGCCTCCGCATCGGAGCCAGGCCGTCGGCCCACGCCTCGCACGCAGGGTGGAACTCGACCGACCAGGAGCGCTTCGCCACATTGCGATAATGATACCGTTATCAGCCGCATGGCGCAAAACCATCGTTCCCCTCTGAGAATCCGTTGCTCACAGCTGAGGGGAGGCCTTGACCTGCGGTTTCTCACGAGGGCGCCGCGCTCGCAGGTGTGAGCAGCAGATTCCCTGCCAAGAGCGAACTGAACCGCCCCAGGGTTTCGTAGAGGGTCGGATCATTGGATTTCCACCACCTCAGCGGTCCTCCGGGCCGCGTAGACCTCCCTTCTGCCTCGGCCGGCGGGACGTCCCCGATGGAGCCGTGGAGCCTTCGGTTGTTGAACCAGTCGAGATACTCGAGAGTCGCCAGCTCCAACTGTTCGGGGGTACGCCACGGACGGTGACGCTCGATGAGCTCGGTCTTGTACACGAGTGATGCACCAGCCCGTCGAGCACGGTGTCGCGTCTCCAGGTCGCCATCTCGAGGGCCTCGAAGGGAAGCTCGGGCGGATGTGGATCGCGAGCGACCACCCCACCGAACATCCGGCTGTAGCGTTCCTTTTCATGGCGTACGGGCCGGTAGCAGCGAAGCGGCAGCGAGCAAAACCCTGACCGCTGCGGCGCCGCGATGAGTCCGCGGACGGCAGCTAGCAATTGCGGGTGTCCTCGCCTCCCGTGCACTCATCACTGCCGGGTCCCCCACTGAGGAAGTCACGACCGGGTCCGCCGCTAAGGAAGTCCGGTCCCGCTCCTGCGAAGAGCCGATCCGCCTGGCTTCCGCCGAGAAGCTCGTCGCTTCCGTCTAGGCTGGTCAGCAGGTCGTCTCCGTCGGAGCCGGCGAGATAGTTGTCGCCCGAGCCGGCGTCGAGGACGTCGTCGCCCGCTTGCCCGAGCAGCTCGTCATCGCCTTCGAGGCTGACGAGGATGTCGTCGCCGTCTCCACCCGCAAGGTAGTTGTCGCCGGACCCCGCGTCGAGGACGTCGTTGCTGCCCCCTCCTAGAAGCTCGTCGCCACCACCCCCGCCGAGTAGCGCATCGCGGCCCTGCTCCCCGAACAAATAGTCGCCGCCCTCAGATCCCTCTAGCTGGTCGGCGCCTTCCCCTCCGAGCAGCTGATCAGTACCTTCCTCCCCGAACAGACGGTCATCGCCAGGTCCCCCGAACAGACCGCCCGGCTGGACTGCGATCCGAGTCGCGTCTTCGCCCGGCAAACAGCAGATGTTAACGACGGTGGAGGCCTCGTCGTCTCCCGATCCCCCGGAGAGGACGTCGTCCCCGGCTCCCCCCCTGAGCTCATCGACCCCGGCATTCCCGCAAAGGAGATCGTCACCGTCCAGGCCATCGATGACGTCGTCTCCCTCCAAGCCAACGATGACGTCGCGGCCAGACGTGCCTTCCAGGGTGTCATCGTCCTCGGTGCCGATGATCGTGGCCGGTTCGCCGAGACAGTTCGGGGCCGCATGAGCCTGCGTCGGGAGCGAGATGAGAGCGCCGGTGAGACTCATCAGAATTGAAAGTCGAGCCGCTCTCTTCATGGCGGGCACCTCCTTCTCCCTCGAAGGATTAGACATACGACAGTCTAATTCCTCCGCGGCCGGGGGCGGCGGAAGCGCGAGCGCGCCCGTTCCGCCTGGGCTCGGGAAAAGACATGCGCTCACATGATGGTTGAGAAGCCCCATCGCCTCCATGGCAGAGAGGCACTTTAGCTTCGGCGGTAGGTGATGCGGAGGTCGTCTTCCCATGTCTCGCCGTCTTCGGACATCTCGCCGATGCCAGCAATCGTTTGGCCGTCCTCGCTCAACGTCCAGGTCACCCTCTGATGGAAGTCGAGTGGAGAGAAGTCCGGCTTGGCGCGCGTGAACGTCCACACGCGTCCAGCGATGGTCAAATCGAAGACTCGGGCCACACCTCGCGAGTCGAAGTAGTGGCATCCGAAGATCGTCCGCGCCTGCGCCGCCGATAACGGCAAGCGACGAGTCCGGGAACTCGGCATGATCCACTTGCTCTCGTTGTAGTAAGAACTTCCCGCCCTCGAGTAGCTCGAAGGTGCTTCGTCCACGGAGGGCGGTGTCGGGAAGAAGACGGTGCGTCATGTCGGTCGCCCACTCACCGACGAGCGCACCCAGAGCCTCCAGCGAAGGGTTCTCGGTCTCCATCGGATTCCTCCTCTATCGCCGCTCTTGGTAAGTCGGCGCCGGATGCGTCGACGATGTAACGACGCCGCTCATGTGGAGACGAATGACCTCGACATCGTTCACTATCCAACCTCCGTTGGTCATTCGGCCGTAGGTACGGATTGGCGTTCACCTGCGGGCGGGCGAGCGAATGCGACCCCGACCGTCAGGTGCAACGCCTTGTTAGGCCGCAACCCGGTCAACGAGGCGCTGGGCGAATAACACAAGACACGGTAGGCCTTGCCGCGGTGAATAAGCGCCCGCTTCTTCATCCGAATGCGGGCCAGCGATTCGCCGGATCGACGGTTT
>JBOGWA010000010.1:0-35274 GCA_050693155.1 Actinomycetota bacterium
CTCGAAGGTCAAGGGCCCCGGTGATCTCGAGCCGGCCCTGGAGGAGGCGTTCCGACACGGTCGAAAGGCGCTCATCGAGGAGGCGATCGATCCCGTTCGGGAGATCGAATGCGCCCTTCTTGGAAATGACGATCCGGTGGCGTCGGTTCCCGGGGAGATCTTTCCGGCCGGCGATTTCTACGACTACCAATCGAAGTATCTCGATCAGGGCACGAGGCTCGAGGTCCCGGCCGATCTTCCCCCGGCGGTCGTTGAGGAGATCCAGGGACTCGCGGTCGCGGCGTTTCAGGCCATCGGATGCGCCGGGATGGCGCGTGTCGACTTCTTCCTGCGCACACCGGATGGGGTCATCGTCAACGAGATCAACACGATTCCGGGATTCACGGACGTCTCGATGTATCCGAAGATGTGGGAGGCGTCCGGCCTCCCGTATCCCCAATTGATCGATCGGCTCATCGAGCTCGCCCTCGAGCGCCACACGTGGGCGGCGACGCGCGCGGGGGCCCCGGAATCCGCCTCGTAGCTTGTCGACGTCATCAGCGAGCTCGGATCCCGCCTGACCAAGCGCTAGCCGGGTTCGTCTTCTACTTCCGGGATCGGTTCAACGGGTGCGTATCCCGCTGCGCGGCGGGCCTGGAAGGCGCCCTTCTTCCCGCCCGTCTCGGCTCCCTCCTCGAAGGTCCTTGCCTCCTGACCTTCCCGAAGGATTTGGAAGACGCGAAGGTCTTCTGCCTTACCTTTCACCTGGAGTGGAGGCATCTCGGCGAGCCGGAACGAGTCGTCCAGGGTCGCGGCGCATGCCTCGGTCACCATGATCTCGCCCGGGCCGGAAACGTCGCAGAGGCGGCTCGCCGTGTTGACGGTGTCGCCGATCACCGTGTAGTCGAGGCGCTGGCTCGAGCCGATGTTGCCGACGACGGCGTCGCCGGTGGCGATCCCGACGCCGCACCCTCGAACGTTCAGGCCGGCAACCCGCCCCTCTTTGACCGCCTCGTCGATGTAGTCGAGCATGGCCATTCCCGCGCGGACGGCAAGCTTCGCGTGATCCGGTTCGGCTTTCGGCGCTCCCCAAAACGCCATGACGCAGTCGCCCATGAACTTGTCGACGGTTCCACGTTCGTCGATGACGGCCCGCGTCATCGCATCGAGATAGCCGTTCAACGCCGTCACGACGTCTTGCGGGTCCGCGTTCTCGGAGGCCGAAGTGAATCCGCGAAGGTCGGCGAAAAGCATCGTCATCGGCCGCGCGGCGCCCGCCAGCGTAGCCATCGCTCCTTCAGGCGAAGCAAGTACTTCGTTGACGACGTCCGATGCCAGGTATCGGGAGAACACACTCTGAACGAAGCGGCGTTCCCTGACTTCGGTGAAGTACCGCACGGCGAGCGCCGCGAGGTACGAGAGGATCACCGCGATCGCCGGATAGACGAGATTCATCACGAAGCCACCGTCGAATCTGCGAAACGCAACGAAGACGAAGAGCACGAGGAGCCCGAGGGCCGCGATCGGGCTGAACCAGATCCTCGTGAACGCGACGGTAAGGGCGACGAGGAGCCCCAGGAGGAAAACGCTCACGAGTGTTCCGGGGGCGCCGTCGTGGGTGACGTAGGCGCCCCGGAGCATCGTGTTGAGCGCATTTGCGTGCACAAACACGCCGGGTTCGCCCCCGGATTTGTTGAGGGGCGTGAAGCGGACGTCGCCGAGTCCGAGCGCCGTTGCGCCGACCAGCACGATCTTGCCGGCAAAGGCGCCCGGAGGCGTCTTTCCGTCGATGAGATCCGCTGCTGAGAATTCCGCAAACCCTTCCGTGAAGTTGATGTCGAGGAATTGCGCACCGCCGGTCTCGATCAATCGAGTGCCAACGACGAGCGCGTCCTCACGGAGTGTGACCGCACCCTCGAGCCTTTCTGCGAGTCCCAGGAGCGCGAGAGAGAACGAAGGGAGGAGATCGCCGTTCGGGGTCTCGATGATCGCCGGAAGGGACCGGACGACGCCGTCTGGATCGGGGATGACGTTTGCGTGTCCGAATCCGGTCGCGGCCGCTTCCAACACGGGGATCGGAGGGACGATCGCCCCCGCGCGAAGGATGGTGCGCTCGCCCGGTGTGCCTCTGAATTCCGCGGCTCCGACGAGAACGACGCGCGCCTCCTCCATCGCCTGCACGAGCGCAGCGTCCTGCTGAGGGTCGCGGCTCGGCTCGGAGAACTGCACGTCGTAGCCGACGAGGGCGGCCTCTTCCTCCGCGAGTCGCTCGATGATCTGAGCGTGCACCCGCCGATCGAACGGCCAGCGCCCCAGACGGGCGAGGCTTGTGTCGTCGATCCCTAACACGACGATCCCAGGGTGTGGATCGATGGCAGGGAACAGAGTGTCGGCGAGGCGCAGCTGCGTTCCCTGGAAGATCCCACCGGTGAGACCTCCCCACGAAAACGCAGTGAGGCCAAACGCAATCAGGACGGCGGTTGCGAAGCGGTAGCGAGCCGTCCTTCTCACCGAACGGCTCCTCCGATCAGGGGGTTAGGCTCGTATCGCCCGGCGGGCGTATGCGCCGACCACGAGGACGACGACCAAGATCGCGAGGATCACATGCCAGAGAGTGAGCGAGAACCCGCCCGTTGACCGAGGCTGCGTTCCGGCCAACGTATCGACCAGGATTGCGATCTGCGTGGCGACCGCGTGCCCCGATGGATTCTGACCGAGAACCCGGATCGTGTAGGAACCGCGGGGGAGAGACTCTGGGAGGGCCACGGTGGTTGCCAAAGTTCCGTCGGCCAGCACACGCGTGGATCCGAGCGAGATCGACTGAGAGAGTCCGCCCGCGGGTGTCGCGGTGGAGTCCAACGTGAGCGTGACTCTGTCGCCGCCCCACCCGGCGCCGGTGACGAATGCGTCCGATCCGCTCACGGCCCGGGGGGACGAGACGAACGTCAATGGAGCAGTGGGCGGATACTCACCTGGCGGGCCACAAGGGGGTGGCTCACCCGTGCCGGGGCAACCGCCAGGAGGACCGCCGCCAGGAGGACCGCCGCCAGGAGGACCGCCAGGCGGACGGTTGCCACGTCCGCCACCGCCGCCACCGCCGGGAGCGGTTGTGCCGGAAACGCCGGCGCCGCCGAATCCTCCACCCCCGCCACCCCCGCCACCGGAGCGGAGCTCTGCGCCGCAGATCGGCGTCCGACCGTCCGGGAGGGTGAACTCTTCCACTCCGTCGACGTCGGAGTTGAAGCACACGAAGTCAAACCTCAGCAGCGCATTCTTTATCGAGAAGACGTCGAACGTGCCGTCCGGGAAGACCTGAATGCACATGCCTTCGAGGATCGGCACGGTCTGGGTATCGGTCTCCCCGACACCGTTGCCATCAACAAAGCACACGAGTGTCGAACCATCCGGCAGGATGAACGTGAAGTATGCGGTGCCGCGGACAAACGCCGTAACGGTCGGCGTCTCGACGCTGAAGCGGCTCTGGGAGTCGGTGAGCTCAACCACTCTGTGGAAGGCTGCGCCTGAATCCTGCCCGCCGCCGATCAGCTTGCTGCCGGGGACCTCGACCACGCTCGAGATCTCCTGAAGGCGAAAGGTCGTTTCGTAATCGAGGCGCGTCACGCTTTCGTCGAAGTACTGGATCTCGGCCCGGCCGTCGGCGCCGGTTTGGACCGTGTCGCTTTTCGAGAGCGTCTCTCCGTCGCGCGCGGTCCTGAAGAAGCTCGTGTCCACATCGCGGACCTGCACCCGTCCGTCCAGGACATGAAGGGTCGCGAACTCTTTCGCGATCGCGCTTCCGTTTACGAAGAGCAGGACCACCGTCGCGACGGCCCCAAGAACGAGCACGGTCACAAAGGTGATCGTGTTCCGTCTCCGCCGTCTTGACCGTCTTGGCACGCTCGCCCCCTCCGGCAGGTAGTTTACCCCCACGCCAGTTCGCATAGGAAGAGGTGCAATCGGGCCGGATGTTCAGGAAGGTGATCGTCGGAACCGACGGGTCAGAGTCCGCTTCAGCTGCGGTGGCCCATGCGGTGCGCATCGCGCACGGGTTGGGAGCGGAGCTCCTTCTTGCCCACGCATATCCCGCCCCTCGTCCGAGCCCGCCGCCCTTCGACTTCGACGACTCCTTCCCCGCGGCGGACGTCGGGAAGGCCATCCTTGCGGGGGAGGAGCGCATCCATCAAGGGGCCGGCGTGCCGATACGGACGGTGCTTCGGAAAGGGGATCCCGCGGAGGTCCTCCTGGACCTTGCCGACGAGGAACGCACGGACCTCATCGTTGTGGGAAGCAAGGGTATGAGCGGCGGCCGCCGATTCCTGATCGGCTCGGTCCCGAACCGCGTATCCCATCACGCGGCGTGCTCCGTCCTGATCGTCCACACGGATTGACCGGACGGACCTCGGGCAGCGGCGAGAGCCGCGAGGATCTGGTCGAGATCAGAGGTGAACGACCGGACAGGTAAGCGTCCGCGTGATCCCTTCGACGGCCTGGATATTGGCAACGACCAGCTTGCCGAGCTCGTCTACGTTCTTCGCCTCGGCTTGAACGATCACGTCGTACGGACCCGTTACGTCCTCAGCCGAGGTTACACCCTTGATCGAAGCGACCTCCTTTGCAACCTGGGCCGCCTTGCCGACTTCGGTCTGGATCAGGATGTAGGCGCTAACCACACTCACCTCCAGGTTCGGGGCCCGATTCTAGCCCGAAGGTCCGAGCGCGCGACAACCTGGTGCGAAACGGGATAATCGGGTCGTGGCAGGGAGCAAGCGCAAACGCCCGGACCGCAGCGATCCACTGGAGGCATATCGGCGATCGAGGAAACGCGTTCCGCCTCCCGCCCGTGTGATCCCCGATCGGCGACGGAAACTCACCGAGGACCAGGCGCGGCGGGAGCAGGAAGAGGATCGCGGGGACCGTTAGGTGTTCGTTGATCGCCCCGAAGCGGGGCGTCGCCTGGCGGAGGCGCTTGCACATCTCGACAATGAGCCCGTCGTCGTCCTCGCGATTCCCAGGGGCGGGGTGGAGATTGGGGCCGAGGTCGCCCGCCGGTGGTCCTGGCCGCTCGACGTCGTCATCCCCAGGAAGATCGGCGCTCCCGGAAACCCAGAGCTCGCGCTCGGCGCGATCGCGCCGGGCGTAAGGGTCCTCTCCGATGAGTTGATCCGACGCCTCCGCGTTTCGGCGGAGTATCTCGAGCGGGAGATCGAGGAACAGGAGCGGGAGATCGAGCGGAGGGCGAGAGCCTTCCGGAGGGGTCGCCCGGCTACAGACCTCCATGGACGAATCGCGGTGGTTGTTGACGACGGCGTGGCCACTGGGAGCACGGCAATCGCCTCACTCCGGTGGGCCCGTGCGCAGGGCGCTGCCCGGGTGCTCCTGGCCGTTCCCGTAGCGCCCGGCGAAGCCATTCCGATGCTCGAGAAGGAAGCCGACGAGGTGGCCTGCCTCGAGGTCCCGGAGCCCTTCTATGCCGTCGGTCAGTGGTACGAGCGCTTCGCCCAGACGACGGATGAAGAGGTCATCGAACTGCTGGAGGCGGCGGCCCGATGATCTTCGAGCTGATCGTCGGGGGAGTCTTCATCGCCCTTGGTTTGCGTTCGTCGGTTGTGTCGTTCCGAGACCCGAGTGTGCCGGGCTCCGCCCGAATCCGCGCCCTCGTGGCTCTTCATGACACCGTGAAAGCGGGATTCTGGCTTGCGCTCGGCGGCCTCTTCATCGGGTTTGCGACGCTCGACGAGCCGCAGTCCTTTCGCTGGTTCGTTCTAGTTCCGATCGCGATGGCCGGTCTCCGGCTCGCGTCGGCCGCCCTTCTGTCTCGCGACTAGTGACGGGCGGAGCGACGGCCGCCGGCCTCCGAGGGGGAAATCGCCTCGTCCGGCGTGAGCTTCACGGTTCGCTCCCAAAGGCGGGCTCCGCTCGAGCCCGAGCGGGCGGCGGCAAAGAGGAGTTCGCCCTTGGAGCCCGAGCCGCTTTCCAGGACGTCACCTCGGGGTCCGCCGCGAAGCGTCGCGGCCGAGATCTGGTTGATGTAGCCCTTCACCGAGATCGCCCGTCCCCAGAGGCCCCGGCCCGTCTTCCCTGAGATCGGGAAGTAGCTGACCGAGGCTCGGCGCTGTTGGATGACCGCGAGGTCGTCGGCGCCGTCGCCGTCGAGGTCCCCACCGATGGTGAGGACGTAGGCCCGCCGGTCGACCACTCGGGTCCACACCCTCTTCCCGTTTGCTCCGTCGAAGATCCGAACGAGATTGCGCCTTCCTCCGCTCGGGGTCTCAAGCTTGGCCTTGGCCGTCCGAGCCTCTCCGCCGCCGGGCGCGTCGACCAATGGCTCCGGCGCCGGTCTCGTGCTTCTCGGGCCCGTGGAGAGGAGGTCGAGCACCCCGTCGCCCGTCGCGTCGCTCGCCGGGTACGACGAGGCGATATCGGGTGAAGAACGGGCCCACACTGTCTCGCCATCCGAGCCGCGAACCAGAAGGGCGCCTGGCTCTTCACCTTCCGAGCCACCCAGTCCCACGAATGCGAGCAGGTCTTGCCCGGCGTCGTCCGTGGCGTCGCCCGCGACGATCGCGTCGGCATACCCGTCGAACTCGAGCTGCCACATCGAGGACCCGTCATTTCCGGAGATCGCATCGAAACGGGAGCTCGTTGCTCCCGATTCATCGAACGAGTTGGAAACGAGCAGCGCGTCCCCGCCACCATCGCCGTCGAGATCCGCCGTTTGCAGATACGGCGGCGAGAGTACTTCGACCTGCGTCTGCCAGACCGGAAGGCCTCCCGTGCCCGGATATGCGGAGAGACTGGCGGTCCCGCCTTGTGAGGGGGCCGCCGCGGGGTCGAAGGACACGGACATGGTGAGGACATCGGCGAGCCCGTCGCCGGTGACGTCGGGGATCACGTCGGCATCCGGATATCCCTGTATGCCGACGACGGGAATCGCCGAGATGAGCTCTCCGGTGCGACCCGAGACCACCTCGAAGATCGCGTTGGCGCTCTCCCGGAACGTTCCCGTCCCGCCCTCGTAGAGGTAGCCGGACGCGCTTCGCGAAATGAGAAGGTCACCGGCCCCATCGCCGTTCATATCCTCGGCGACGCGTCGTGGATACGCGTGCCCAAGCTGGACGGATCCGCCGCTGGATCCGACCCCGACCCACGTGGCGAACCCCGTGTATTCGCGGGTCCACACCTGCTCTCCGTCTTCTCCCCGAACGGCCGTCAACGTGGTCGTCGCGAGTTCCCCTGCGGGGTTTGGCTGGAAGCTCCACCGCAGAACGATGACGTCGGTCCCGGCAGATCCGTCGAGGTTCTCCACGGGATAAGGCTCAACGTAGCCATCGAAATCCATGCTCCAGAGGGTGGTTCCGTCGGAGCCGCGAACCCCGGAGAGACGAGTGACCTCCGATGTGTCGGTCGAGAGGCCCAGGTGCTCGATCGCGTCCTCGGAGCCGTCGCCGTCGAGGTCCCCCGCGGGGATCAGCACAACGTAGCCGTACTCGAACCCGGGTTCCTGACTCACCGCGGCGTCGGTCGCCGGACCGAGCAACGCAAGCATCGAGATCACCGAAATTGCGATCGTTCGCTGAAGCGGGGGCATGCGAACAGTCAACCTGGCCTCCTTATTCGGCGTGTTGGGGCTTTCGACCTACACACGCACAAGGTCCGGATATTGCTTAGACGCGTTGGGAGGGTGTTTCGTTCCCGCCGGCCCGCCGGGACCGATTATCCGGCGGCCCTGACGATCTCTGGCTCGAGGTCCGGGTACGTCTCGAGGAATTCCGCCCGCTCCGCCTTGAACCGCCCGACGAGCTCCTCGTATTCGCCTTGCCGCCCCTGCCCCTCGTAGAGGCGCTGCGGCTGGATCAGCTCCGGATCGTCGATGCCGGGGACCGATTCCGCGATCTCGTAGCCGAAGTCGGCGTCCTCGGTGAATCGGACCGACCCTTCGGCGATCGCCTTCACGATCGCGGAGGAGTGCGGAATCTTCACCTTTTTCGAGCGCTCGTCGTCTTCGCGACCTCCGACCCGGCCGGTGTTCATCAGGTACACCTCCATCGGATGCCGCTCGAGCAGCTCGAGGAACCGGTTCCCTTGCTGCTCGTGGCGAAGGGGGAAGAACGGGTTCGTCCCCGGCACTCGAAGGAACTTCCCCTCCTCCGCCTTGCCACCTGCCGACGTGCCCGTCGTCTCGCCAAGCATGAAGTACGCGGCGGCCTGGGTCCGATCGAGACGCGCCACGGCCGGAATGATGTTCTCGTTCCAGTTCAGGATCAGCAGGTGGTCGACGCGGGCAAGGTCGCGCGCGTCCTTGAAGCTGCCCAGGTCCGCGAGCTCGAACACCGCCCGCCCGTTCTTCGTGTAGGAGGTCTCGAAGAAGTTCACGTTCCCCGCGTCGTTTTGATAGACGTTCTCGAGGTAGGCGCTCGGCTTCGCCACCGCGCTGTAGATGTTCGGCTCGAAGTCGGGGTCCAGCGAGAACGTTTTTGCGAAGCACCCGTTCTCCGACGCCTGGACGGTGCCGTCGGGCATGAGCGCCACGAAGTCGTCCTGGACGGGGAGCGAGTCGTTCTGGGTCGTGAACGTCGTCGTCGTCTTTCCCGTCCCGGAGAGCCCGATGATGAGGAACACTTTCTCGCCGCCGCCCGTGGGAACGGACTTGCAGCCGGCATGAAGGCCCAGGCCGCCACGCTCGTAGACGATTCGGTTCCACATCCGCAGGCCGCCCTTTTTCGACTCCCCGAAGTAGTCGGAGTTCAGTACGCGGGTAACGCCGTTCTCGAGATCCACGGCGATCACCCGATCATCGGGGTACCCGGACGCCGCCAGGTTGGGGCTGTAGATCACCTGAACCTCGGGATCGGCGGCGCCGCCCGCGTAGTAGAGCTTTTGTTGCATCCCGGCGATGTTGGCGTTCGCCTTCTCGATGGTGAGACGAGCAGGGGTTCGGAAGCCCTCGACGTTTCCGATGAAGCCGTCGACCACCACGACGTCTTGCTCCGCGAGGTATTCGTCCTGAAGCTTCCCGAGCCGATCAAACTCCTCTCGGGTGATCGTCTTGCCGCTCGTGACCTCCGGATCGTCCGTGACGATGAAGGTGCTTCCGGCGCTTCGTGAGGTCACGCGCGTCTGGATGTTGACGTTGCCGAAGGTAGTCAGGCTACAGCCGGGCATCTCTTCCGTGAATTTCCGCAGCTCCTCCGGCGTCGGGTTCTCGACGATCGTCTTGGCGCGAATCATGGGGTCAAGCCTAGCGATCCTGCTCCATGACGAAGAACAGCCGAACCTGTGTGCGGTACCGGACGATGTCCTTTCCCTCGACATCGGTCGAGGTGGCGATGATCTCCATCCGGTTGATCTGGCGGATCGTCTTCGCTGCCTCCTTCAGCGCCTCTTTGGCTGCGTCGCCCCATGAAGCCTCCGAGACGCCTTCGAGATCGATTGTGTTGATAACCGGCACGCGACTTCGCCTCCTTCGTCCGAGGTCCCGTGGATTATCGTGGACGAGAACGTGCAAGGGAAAGCCGCTGCGAGGCTGAGCGAGACCGATCTCGTGCGCGCGATTCGGCGCGTGCTTTCGGGCGATGCGCCGGGGGTCGTCGTCGGGGTGGGGGACGATGCCGCCGTCGTCGAGCCCGGCGAGCACCAGCTCGTCCTGTCTGCGGACCCGCTCGTCGAGGGGGTCCACTTCCGCCTCGAGACGACGTCGGCGCACAATCTGGGCCATAAGGCCATTTCGGTCAATGTGTCTGATCTGGCTGCCATGGGGGCGAGCCCGCGGTATGCGCTCGTCTGCATCGCGGTGCCGCGCGAGACCGAGCCCTCCTGGATCATGGGGTTCTACGGAGGCGTACGGGAGGCGGCCGACGAATACGGGCTCGGCGTCGTCGGCGGCGATACCTCTCGGGCCGAACGGGTCTTCATCGCGCCGTTTGTCGTCGGCGCCGTCGGGGTCGGCCGGGCCGTGACGCGGAGAGGTGCGCGCCCGGGGGATCGTCTCGTCGTGACGGGATCGCTCGGCGCCGCGGCGGGAGGACTTCGGCTCACGCAGGCGGCAACCCGCGAGGTGCGCGCCGCTCTGGCCACCGATTGGGAGCGCCAGCTGGTTGCCGCGTACGAACGGCCGTCTGCCCGCGTCGGCGAAGGGCAAATCCTCGCGCGCGTGGGAGCCACCGCGATGATGGACATCTCCGATGGGCTCGCGCTCGACCTCTCGCGACTCTGCGAGGAGAGCGGCATCGGAGCGCGGATCCAGCTAATGGCCGTTCCGGTCTCGCAGGCGATGAGCGAGCTGGCGCGTTTGCTCAAGATCGACCCGCTCGATCTCGCGCTCCATGGGGGTGAGGACTACGAGCTGCTGGCGGCCGTTCCACCGGAGGCCGTGGAGGAGGCGCGCGTCCGCTTGAAGGAGAGCCTCGGCACCCCGCTCACCGAGATCGGTGAGATCGCCGATGGGGCCGTCGTCGCGGTCGATGCCGACGGCGTGCAGCGGATTCTCGAGCCGAGAGGCTGGGACCACTTTGCCTGAACCCGTGCCGACTGCGCTCACGATCGCCGGGTCGGACTCCGGCGGTGGGGCCGGGATCCAGGCCGATCTCAAGACGTTTCAGGCGCTCGGGGTGTTCGGGATGACGGCCATCACCGCCGTTACCGTGCAGAACACGAAGGGCGTGAGCGGCTACGAGGAGATCCCGGCGGACGCCGTCGCCGAGCAGATCCGTGCCGTCGCCACCGACATCGGAGTGGACGCCGCCAAGACCGGCATGCTGGCGTCAGCGCCGATCATCCACTCCGTCGCCGAGACGGTGGCCGAGTCGCAGATACCGAACCTCGTCGTGGATCCCGTGTTCGTGTCCAAGCACGGGCACCCGTTGCTTCGGGACGATGCGGTGGAGGTCCTCCGGGCGGAGATTCTGCCTCTGGCGGTTCTGGTCACGCCGAATATCCCGGAGGCGAGCGGTCTCGCCGGTTTTCCGGTGCAGACGCCGACGGACATGGAGCGCGCCGGGCTGGCGATTCTCGAGCTCGGACCGCGCGCCGTTCTTGTCAAAGGGGGGCACCTCGAGGAGGGTGACGCCACGGATCTGCTCGTCACGGCCGACGGTGTTCAGCCGATCTCCGCCGAACGCATACACACCCCCAACACCCACGGCACCGGATGCGTCCTTTCAGCAGCGATAGCCGGGCGCCTCGCTCTTGGGGACGAGCTCGTTGACGCCGTTCGGAAGGGGAAGCTCTTCGTAACGGAGGCGATCCGCGCGGCTCTTCCGATTGGGCAGGGCATCGGCCCAGTCAACCCGTCCTGGGGACTGAAGTTGTGGGGGGTTGGGGGGTAGCGAAGGTTAGATGGCGCGCTGGACGCGGCCACCCTTGATGCACTTTGTGCAAACGTTGATGCGGCGGGGTGCACCGTTGACGAGCGCCCGGACGCGCTGGATGTTCGGCAACCACTGACGCTTCGATCGCCGGTGGGAGTGGCTCACCTTCATGCCGAAACCGGGTGAGCGGCCACAGAGCTCGCAGACGCCTGCCATCGCTCGCGCATGGTAGCAGTCGAACAGCTAACGAGATCTGGAGGTCGAGGTTCGGCCGGGGCGTTTCCGGCGCTTGGCCTTCGTCGCTCGGGTCTTGTTCCCGACGATCTGGATGCTCCCGTTCGGGACGAAGTGGAGGGTTCCGTCGCGGGCCCGGACCGTCGTGACCCGGAGGGTGAGTCCCTCCACCGTGCCCGAGACTTTCGCATCGGCCGTCACCATCTCGACTTCGTCTCCGAGAAAGAACTGGCCCTCGACGAGGATGAACGCGCCCGAGATCACGTCACGCACGAGCGTCTGGGCGCCGAAGCCGACGGCAAGTCCGGCGATGCCGGCCCCCGCGATCAGCGGGGCGAGGTTGACGCCCACTTCCCCAAGAGCGGCGAGCACGGCGATCGTCCAGATGATGAGCCGGATCGTGCGCGACGCCACGAGACCCAACGTCGTCGCCCGCTGGGCGCTGCCGACGCGGGCAAGCCCGGGAACCCGCTTCATCTTCCTCATGGCGCGGCGGGCAGTGAAGCGACCGACCTCGGAGACGAGAACCGCCACGACGAGGATGCTCGCGATGCGAATGCCGTGGCTCAGGAGCCAATCGCGGGAAACGATCTCGACGTGACTGGCGACGATGCCCATCAGCGAGTATGCAAGCGCCTTCCTCGCCGTGCGGCAAACGCGACTGCCAGGAGCAGCGCGACACCGCCGGCCAGAATGGCGATGTACGGCAGCGACAGGCCGTCTTCGGGAGCCGGAAGCGCCTGCTCGCCGGGAGTCGGCGAAGGGGACGGTCCGGGCGTCGGGCCCGCGGAGAGCAACTCGACCCGTCGAAGCGGCGTGCGAACCGTGTCGACTCCGTCGCTCGCGACCGCGCGGAATCGGTACGGGCCGGGCTCCAGGTTCGGAACGGGGACCGCTGCGCGATGGTCCCCTGATCCGTACGGGCGCGCGCGACTCTCGAAGACGGTTTCCCCTTCTCGGAAGAACTCGAAGTGCACGCTGGCGGTTGTCGGAAGCGAGAGCCGGATCCGAAACGGCTCGGCTGGGTCGATCCTCGGCGTCGAGCGAATTGCGGGGGGTTCGAGCAGGGGTGGCGGAGCGTTTCCATGTCGAAGGTGCAGTCGCTGTCCGCCGGTCACGCTCCAGGGCGCGCGTGGGATGTGCACCCGCGTCGGGAACCTGCTCGTTCCCGGAAACCGAACGCGGCCTTCCCCCGACGGCACGATCTTCAAGCTCTGGAGTCCTTCGGCGACCAGGATGCGGATCGAACCCGGTGTCGTCACCGCTTGGGGGCGAAGGCCCCCGTAGTAGGCCCCGAGGATCTGGTCGTAGCGGAGACCTCGGTCGGCCTTTCCTTTCGCTCCCCACTGCACCATCCCGACCCCATGGCCCCATCCGCGCCCTTGAAGGACAAGTCGCTCGCCGTCCTGACGTGCTCGGTACCAGACCGACGGCACCGTTTGTGGGAGGCGATAGCCGCCGGGCTCGCTCCCGGGATACCGACCGGGCTCGAGACAGGATGCTTCCTCGTTGAGCACGCCTCTGAGATCACTCCGGGTGAGCACGATCCGTCCACCGCCTTCGATCACGATCCGGTCGCCGCGTTGCTCGATCTGTTGGATCGGACCGCCCGGCGCGCGTCCGGACGCCGCCAGGAACCGGCGGAGATCAGCTAAGGGGAACGTGGCGGTCCACTGCGAGAGCGGCGACTCGCCGTCGTCACGCTCGCGGATTTCGCGAAGATACGGGAGAGGAGCGCCGCCGAAGACCTCTTGGTTCCCGTACGTCCGTCCGTTCGAAGTCGAGAAGTAGAAGGTGGTCGCCGGGCTCCCTTCATGGAGCAGGGCTTGCCCGGTCGTCGCTTCCACGGCGCGGACCCAGCGATTGCCCCAGGGCCCTCCCTCAACGCCGACGCCCCGGTACACCTGACACGCGTCGGTTGCACATAGGTCGTACCCGGTTGGCGAACGCTGGTCGGGAAACCGGCTGAGCGCATACGTTCGCGCGGCAACGACCTGTGCTTTCAGGGCCTCCATCGGCCAATCGCGCGGGACTTCGGCGATTCCTTTCAGATAGTCCTCGAAATCCAATTCGGCGATGACGAAGAGCGACCCGTCGGCGTCTCGGCCGACCTCGATCGTTCCTCGGTGTCGGGAGTGCAGGAGCGGCTGGTACGGATCCACGCAGCTCGACTGGACCGGCGGATAGGCGCCGTGCACGAGCAACGTCTCACCCGCTGGAGCCGTGAAGCGGACCCGGTTCGGGCTTGTCGCACCTGCAGGTCCGATCGGAGTCACGGCAAGGACGACAAGCACGGCCGCCAGCGAGAGCAGGGCGCGCAAACGCATCTTCACAACTTAGGCAATGCCAGCCTGCGTGACTCGACTCCCGAATTGACGGAACCTGAGTTCAGAGGACCTTGCGGATCTCCGCGCGGAGCTGCTCGGCGGTGATAACCCCGTTCCACTCGAAAACGGTCTCGCCCTCTCGATCGACGATGAACGTCACGGGCTGGCCGATGTAGCCCAGGCCGTCACGGATCGCGCCCGGTGGGTCGAACACGCTCGGATACGGCCAGTCGAACTCGAGGATGAACTCTCGGGCCGCCTCGCGGCTGTCCAGGATGTCGACGCCCAGGAACTGGACCTCTTCCTGGAACTCGTGGGCCACCGTCGAGAGATCGGCCGCCTCGACGCGACACGGGGGGCACCACGAGCCCCAGATGTTCACCACGACGGGCGTGCCCCGGAGCTCACCGAGCAATGCCCGGTAGGTCTCGAGGTCGAACTCGGGGAGATCGAGCCGGTCCTCGGGGAGCAGCGTGGCGCCCATCATGGCCGTGGGCTTCTCGTCCGTCATGCTCTTCGGCGCCTGGGCGTCGCTGCACGAAACCAGCGCGAGCGCCGCGACCGCCCCAAGCACCACCAGCTTGCGCATGATCATCATGAAACCACGTTTCGTCATGAAACCACGTTTCGTCCGAAACTGTTCCCGGTGCATGTCATCCTCCTCCTTATACTTCGGCACTGGGCCGACCAAAGATGGGGGCAATCCTCGATGCTGCGACGCTTCGGGACGCGATGTCCCGGTTCGCAGAAGCCCTTCGGGCCCACCGGGAAGAGATCGATTCGCTGAACGTCTTCCCCGTGCCCGACGGAGACACGGGGACGAACATGCTCCTCACGCAGCAGGCGGTCGAGGAAGCTCTGCGCGAGTTGGAGGGGGTCGATCTCGCAGCGACCGGTGAGGCGATCGGTCGAGCGGCGCTCATGGCCGCTCGAGGGAACTCTGGTGTGATCCTGTCGCAGGTGCTACGAGGGTTCTGCGCACGGCTTCATGAGGGGGGCGCCGGCGGGGCGGAGGACGTTGCGGCATCCCTAGCCTTCGCGTCGGAGGAGGCCGACAAGGCGGTCGCCCGGCCGGTCTCCGGGACGATGCTCTCGGTGCTTCGCGATGCCGCCGATGCGGCTCGCCGGATCGCCGTCAGCGTCGATGGAGCCCCCGCTGTCGCCGAAGCTGCCCTCGAGGCTGCAACCGAGTCGCTACAACGGACACCGGAGCAGCTTCCGGCGCTCAAGGACGCGGGGGTCGTTGATGCAGGCGGGAAGGGCCTCGTCCTCTTTCTCGACGCGCTCGCTGCGTCTCTGTCGCAACGACCGCTGTCCATCGAGGTGGGTCCGCCCGGGCCCGTGGGCCATGAACGGGGCGATGCGGCGGCGTTGCAATCCGTCGACTACGAGTTCGAGGTCCAGTACCTGCTCGAGTCCTCCGAAGCCGAGATCAACGGTCTTCGCAATCGACTCGACGAGCTCGGGGGATCGCTCGTTGTGGTCGGCGGCGGCGGTCTCTACAACATCCACGTTCACACGAACGATCCGGACGCCGCCGTCGAGGCAGGCGCCGAGATCGGAACGACCGAGGGCGTCTCGGTCGTTTCGCTCGCGGATCAGGTTGCGGCCACGTGTCCCGCAGGTGAGGCGCGGGGCGTCCAGGCGGGGGTCGTGTCCCCCGAACCATCCGAAGCAGCCACCGAGCGCCGTCCGGTCGGGATCCTGGCCATCGTCCCCGGGGAGGGGAACGCCGAGCTCTTTCGCTCACTCGGAGCCGCTGTCCTTCCCGGTGGGCCCGGGAACAATCCTTCGGTTGCTGAGCTCGTGGCCGCGATCGAAGCAGTTCCGGCCGACGACATCATCGTGCTGCCGAACCACAAGAACGTTCTGCCGGCAGCGAAACAGGCGGCGGGCCTGACAGGTGGCGGGCAGCGAGCTCATGTGCTTCCCACGCGCTCGGTCCATGAGGGCATCGCGGCGGCCACCGCGTTCAATCCGGTCGCAGATGTCTCGGAGAATCTTCGTCGCGCCGAGGAGACGGCCCGTCGTGTCGTCGCCGCCGAGGTGGCGACGGCCGTGCGTGACGCCGACACACCCGCAGGGCCCGTTCGAGCAGGACAGGTGCTCGGGCTCTCCGATGGGCTCGTCCTGTTTGTAGGGGACGATGCGCGGGAACTGGCGGTCGAATTGGTGAGGACGCTCGTCGAAGCCGATCACGAGGTGCTCACGTTGTTGTCAGGCGCCGACGTCACCGAGGAGGAAGCGTCGACCTGCGCACGGGTACTTCGACAGGCATTTCCGACCCTCGAGGTCGAGGTGCATCACGGGGGCCAGGTCGGATATCCCTACCTGATCGGGCTCGAGTGACGCCTCTCGAGCTTTCCGACTCGCCCCTGGCGCTCGGCGGGTGGGCTCGTCGGTACGGCCCCGGTCTGGAGCGACTCGGCCTGCACACGATCACGGATCTGCTTCATCACTTCCCGCGCCGCTACATCGATCGGTCGGCCGTCGTGGAGGTCCGCGACCTGCGAGACGGGAACGAGGCGACTTTTATCGGGACCGTGAAGAAGGTCCGAACGCAGATCGTCCGGCGGCGCATGCCGATCGTCACCGTCACCGTATTCGACGGCACCGGCTACGTGGACCTCTCCTGGTTCAACCAGCGCTGGCCCGCACGTGCGTATCGCGAGGAGCAGGAGGTCGCGGTCTCGGGGAAGGTCGGCACGTTCCGTAGGCGACTGCAGATCCAGAATCCGGCCGTCGAGGTCCTCCGGGGGGGATCGGCCGACCACGTCCATACCGGCAGGATCGTGCCCGTTCACCCTGCCGCGGAAGGCATCAGCACCGGCGTGATCCGCCGGCTGGTCTACGAGACGCTCCAGCGCGTCGGGCGGATTCCCGATTCGCTTCCGGACGCGATCCGCGTCGATCAATCGGTGATCGGTCTCGACGAGGCGCTTCGCCTGATCCACTTTCCGGAGGACCCGGACGACGAGGAAAGAGCGCGCGAGCGGCTGAAGTTCGACGAGCTCTTCTTCTTGGAGCTGGGCGTGGCGTTTCGGAAATGGCGAGTGGAAACCGGGGTCGAAGGAGTCGCGCACGAGCCTGCGAGCGATCTCACCGAACGCCTACTCGAGGCGTTGCCGTTCGAGCTCACCGGGGCGCAACGGCGAGCCATCGAGGAGATTGCGAAGGACATGGCCTCCCCGACGCCCATGAACCGGCTGCTCCAGGGCGACGTCGGATCCGGCAAGACGGTCGTCGCACTCGCGGCTGCGGTGGGCGCGATCGCCTCGGGACACCAGGCCGCGATCATGGCGCCGACCGAGGTCCTCGCGGGCCAGCACTTCGACACGATCACGGACCTTCTCGCACCGGTCGGCGGGCGACCTGTGTCAGTCCGAGGCGCGGAAGACCCCACCCTGTTCGACGAGAGCTCGGACTCGCGCGGTCCCGTCGTTGCGCTGCTGACCGCATCCATCACCGGGGGGAAGCGCGACGCGATTCTCGACGGGGTCGCCTCCGGAGGAGTGGACCTCCTCGTGGGAACCCACGCCCTGGTGCAGGAGCACGTGCGATTCCACGATCTCTCGTTCGCCGTCGTGGACGAACAGCAACGGTTCGGGCTCCACCAGCGTATCGCCTTGAAGGAGAAGGGGAGCCGGCCCGACGTCCTCATCATGACGGCGACGCCCATTCCGAGAACGCTCGCGTTGACCTACTACGGCGACCTCGATGTGTCGACGCTCGACGAGATGCCGGCGGGTCGGCCGTCGGTGACGACGCGCGTTGCGAGGACCCCGGCGCAGCGTGACGCCGCCTACGAATTGATCCGAACGGAAGCAAACGCGGGGCGGCAGGCCTTCGTCGTCTGCGCGGCGATCGACGAGCAGAACCGCCTGGAAGTGAAGGCCGCCGAAAAGGAAGCTCGGCGACTCGCGACCGAGATCTTCCCGGAATTGAAGGTCGCTCTGCTCCACGGCCGGCTCGCCGCCTCGGACAAGGGACGCCAGATGGAGGCGTTCCGCCGCGGCGACGCCGACGTCCTCATCTCGACCACGGTCATCGAGGTCGGTATCGATCTTCCCAACGCGACCGTGATGCTCGTCGAGAATGCGGAACGATTCGGACTGTCGCAGCTCCATCAGCTCCGCGGGCGAATCGGCAGGGGAGCGCACGAGTCCTGGTGCATACTTTTCGACGAGTCCTCGGAAGAGAACGAGGACGCGAAGGCGCGGCTCGCGGCGATGACACGAACGAGGAACGGGTTCGAGCTCGCCGACGAGGATCTCCGTCTCCGCGGCGAGGGAACGTTGTTCGACGTCCAGCAGTCGGGGATGCCAGATCTCCGACTCGCGCGACTCTCGGAGGACCTCGACCTCGTCAAGCGCGCACGGGCAAAGGCGTTCGCCCTCATCGAAGAGGATCCAGGGCTCGAGCAACACGTCGAGCTCCGCCACGAGCTCGAGCGCCGGTTTGCGGATTCGATCGACTGGCTCTTCCATTCATGAGCGAGATCGGTCCGTGTGTCCATCTCATGCGCGGCGCACAATGAAGCAATGAAGACGCATCCGGTCTTCGCTCGCTTCTACGAATGGCTCTCCAAGGCGTGTGACCGTTCCGGAGCGTTGGAGCATCGAAAGGAGGTCGCCGGCGACGCACGTGGGCGCGTTCTCGAGATCGGGTCGGGGAACGGCCTGAACTTCACCCACTACGGCAAAGCCGATTTCGTAGTCGCCGTGGAGCCCGAGCCGAACATGCTCCGCCGCGCGGCCGTAAGGACCGGAGGCGCGCCGACCACCGTCCGGCTCATTCGGGGCGTGGCCGAGGCGCTCCCGTTTCCGGATGGGGTGTTCGATACGGTCGTCTCGTCCCTCGTCCTCTGCACCGTCATTGATCCCGCACGAGCTGCCGCCGAGATCCGGCGAGTCCTTGGGCCGAGTGGCGAGCTCCGGTTCGTCGAGCACGTGCGTTCGGAGCAGCCGCGAGCCGCGCGGTGGCAGGATCTTGCGAACCGTCTCTGGGGACCGTTCAGCGGGGGCTGCAACGTCAACCGCGACACCCTCGCCACCCTGCGAGCCGGGGGGTTCGACGTCGAAGCTCGCTCGTTCCCCTTCGGCCCGCCCTCGCCGGCGCGACCTCACGTACTCGGGGTCGCGAGGCCGCGGAGAGCCGCCGACCGCGAATGAGGGTCATCGCGGGAGAGGCGAGGGGCACGCGCCTCGTTCGCCCCCCCGGGGGGACACGCCCGCTGTCCGATCGCGCGCGCGAGGGACTTTTCTCGAGTCTGGGAGGGCGAGTGGACGGGGCCGCCTGCCTCGACCTGTTTGCCGGAACCGGATCGATCGGGATCGAGGCTCTATCCCGCGGGGCCTCGTCGTGCCGGTTCGTGGAACGGAACCCGGTCGCGATCCGGGCCCTGCGAAGGAACCTGGGGCACACGCGGCTCGAGGCGCGATCCCGGATCACACGAGGCGACGTGGAACGATTCCTGGGCCGAACGAACGAGCGCTACGACCTGGCCTTCCTCGACCCGCCCTACGCGCTCGCGCGTGTGAGGCTTCGCGCCATTCTCGAGTCCCTTGGGAGCCCACTCGGGTTGGGGGGAGCGTTTGCGCTGCACCTTCCTCGGCGGACTTCCACGGATGTGATTCCGCTAGACTTCGAGATTCGACGGCGCTTGACGTACGGAGACACGCTTATCCTCATCTGCGGGAGCCGCTCGTGACCCCAACCGCCTTGTGTCCGGGAACGTTCGATCCGGTCACAAACGGCCATCTGGACATCATCGAGCGGGCCTCTCGGCTGTTCGAGGAGCTCGTCGTCGCCGTCGTCGAGAACCCATCGAAGGATCCGCTGTTCACCGTCGAGGAGCGCGCGACGATGCTGAAGGAGGCCGTCACGGACTTGGGAAACGTCGAGGTGGATTCGTTCACCGGACTCCTCGTCGAGTACGCGACGCGCCGCGGGATCCCGATCGTCGTGAAGGGCCTGCGAGCGGTGAGCGACTACGACTCTGAGGTACAGATGGCGCAGATGAACTACCGACTCTCGGGACTCGAGACCTGCCTGATGGCGACAAACCCGAACTGGTCCTACCTCTCGTCGTCGCTGTTGAAAGAGGTCGTCCGTTACGGGGGCGACGTGTCCGGACTGGTCCCGGATCACGTGCTGGCACGGCTCAAGGAGAGGTTCTCGTAATGGATATCGCATCGCGGATCCGCCAGCTGGAAGAGCTCATTGCCGAGGCGAAGTCGGTTCCACTGTCCTCCTCGGTCATGGTCAATCGCGAGGAGCTGGTGGGGCTCATCGAGGAGATTCGCCAGGCGCTTCCGGAAGAGATCAAGCAGGCGCGTTGGGTTGTCCGTGACCGTGAGGAGCTGCTCGCGAAGGCGAGGCGCGACGCCGAAGCCGTCCTCGAGCGGGCGCGAACGGAACAGGCCCGGTTGATCTCCCATCAGGAGGTCGTGCGCCGGGCGACGGAGGAAGCCGACCGGCTCTTCCGCGAGGCCCAGGAACAGGCGAAGCAGATCAAAGGCGAGGCCGACGACTACGTCGACGCGAAGCTCGCGTCGTTCGAAGTCGTGTTGCTTCGCGCGCGGGATGAGCTGTCGAAGACAATCCAGGAGATCGAGCGGGGTCGCGACCGGTTGCGGGCGGGCTCGCTCGTCGAAGAAGCGCTGGCTCCCGAAGAGGAATCGCTCGAACGATGAGCTGGGTGCTGGACGTCCGAGACCTCTCCGAGCCGGGAGGCGCCAGGGAGCTTCGCAGGCGGGCGCCCGTGGAGGGGCTGTCCACGGAACTCGCCAGCGTGTCGACCTCATTGCCGGTGAGCGCGGAGCTTCTCCTCGAGAGCCTCGTGGGCGGGATCCTCGCGTCGGGAGCGATCACCGGGTCGATGAGCTGCCGCTGCGCGAGGTGCGTGAAGGAATTCACAAAGCCGTTTCGGGTCGAGGTGTCCGAGCTCTTTGTATCCGCGTCGTCGGCGGCCACGCGCGACGGCGACGAGTATCCGATCGCGGAGGGGTCGATCGATCTCGAACCGATGATTCGAGACGCAGTCGTGCTCTCGATGCCGTTCTCGCCCCTCTGCAAGCCGGAATGCCTCGGCATCTGCGAGCGGTGCGGAGGCGATCGAAACCTCGGAGCGTGTTCGTGCCCGCCGCTCACCGATCCGAGGTGGGCGGTTCTCGAGACCCTCGACCTGGTCGACCAGGACTAGCGAAAGGAACCAACGTGGCCCTCCCAAAGCAAAGGAAGACGAAATCGAAGAGAGATCAACGGCGCGCGCACTGGAAGGGCGAGGCGCCGGCGTACAACCGCTGCCCGCAGTGCCAGAAGCCGACGCTCCCGCACCACGTCTGCCCCAATTGCGGTACGTACTCGGGGCGCCAGGCGATCGAGGTGGAGTAACGGGAGTGGGGAAGCGGGCGAGGGGGAAGCTGGAAGCGGCCCTCGGGGTCCGCTTCCGTGACGCGGACCTACTGGAGAAGGCGCTCACCCATCGCTCGTATGCCTTCGAGCGCGAGAGCGATGAGACGAACGAGCGGCTCGAGTTCCTCGGCGATGCCGTGCTCGGTCTCGTCATCGCCGATCTCGCGTACCGCCGGTTTCCCGATCTTTCGGAAGGTGGGCTCGCGAAGCTGCGGGCCGCGACGGTCAACATGTCCACCCTTGCCGAGGTCGCGCGCGGCGTCGGTCTCGGGCAGGCGGTTCTCCTCGGCAAGGGCGAAGAGCAATCGGGTGGGCGAGACAAGGACAGCATCCTGGCCGACGGGATGGAGGCGGTACTCGGCGCCGTCTTCCTCGACCGTGGCATGCGCGCAGCTCGACGGGTGATCGAGCGGTTGTTCTGGCCGCGCGTTCAGACCTATCAGCGGGGTGGTGGCGAGCGCGACTACAAGACCGCCCTCCAGGAGCTCGCCGCCACGGACGGGGGCATCGTGCCTCAGTACCGGGTCAGTGAGTTCGGTCCCGACCACGAGAAGCAGTTCACGGCGATCGTGACGGTGGCGGGGGAGCGACTCGGTTCGGGCCGCGGACGCTCGAAGAAGGACGCGGAGCAACAGGCCGCGCGCCACGCGTATCGGAAGATGGCCGGCGCTCGCGGCGGCCGGCGAAAGCGGTAGTGGAGCTTCCCGAAGTCGAGGTCGTCCGGCGCGAGCTGGAGAAGGATGTCGTGGGTCGCCGCATCAGCTCGGTGGACGTTCGCCGGTCGGCGAATGCCCGGCGCATAATCCGCCGGCACGACGCGCCGAAGGAGCTCCGGGATCGCCTGCTGGATCGCAAGATCACCGGGGTCGATCGGATCGGGAAGTACCTTCTGCTTCGCCTGGACGACGGCGGGGTAATCGTCGCGCACTTCGGCATGAGCGGGCGGTTCCTGCTCGCTCAGAAGAAACAGCACCTGGATCCGCACACCCACGTCACGATCGGCTTCAAGGAGGGCCGTGAGCTCCGCTTCATCGACCCTCGATCCTTTGGCGAGCTCTTCTCAACGACGGTCGACGAGCTTGGCAAGGTCCGCGAGCTCCAGCACCTGGCGCTCGATCCTCTCGAGCAGGCGTTCACCTGGCAGCAGTTCTCTCAGCTCCTCGCCGAGCGAAAGGCGCAACTCAAGCCGCTCCTCATGGACCAGGAGTTCATCTCCGGACTCGGCAACATCTACTCCGACGAGGTGCTGTTCGCGGCGGGACTTGCGCACGATCGTCGCTCCGATGAGCTCTCGTCGCAGGAGGTCAGGCGCCTCTATCGCGCGGTCGTGGAGGTTCTCCTGGACGCGATCCGAGCGCGCGGGACGACCCTTGACGATGAGGCCTACGTCGGGCTTACCGGGAAGCCCGGGGAGTTCCAGGAGGAGCTTCGGGTCTACGGTCGCGCCGGCGAACCGTGTCGGCGCTGCCGGACGCCGATCGAAGTTGTGAAGCGTTCACGCCGAAGCGCCTATTTCTGCCCACAGTGCCAGAGCTGACCCACGCGCATGTCGTCGTGTCGGGGCGGGTCCAGGCGGTGTTCTTCCGTCATGAGACCAGGGAGCGGGCTCGGGCGCGGGGTCTTTCCGGATGGGTCAGGAACCTGCCGGATGGTCGGGTCGAGGCGGTGTTCGAGGGCCCGGGGGACGAGGTCGACGAGATGATCGCGTGGTGCCGAGAGGGGCCGCCCCTCGCGCAGGTCGAGGGCGTCGAGGTACGGCGCGAGGACGCCCAGGGGCTAAAGGACTTCGAGATCCGCTTCTGAGCGAAGTCGGACTGTTAGCATCCGGGCGATGTTCCCGAGCCCCACGAATCTCGTTCGCTCCCCTCGCTGCGATTCGCGGGGACCCCACTAATGTTTCTTCGGTCGCTATCCGTCCGCGGCTTCAAGTCCTTTGCCGACCGTATGGTTCTCGAATTCGGTCCGGGGCTCTCGGTGATCGTCGGACCGAACGGATCGGGCAAATCCAACCTCGTTGATGCGATCGCGTGGGTCCTCGGTGAGCAAGGGCCTGGAGCGCTCCGCGGATCCCAGATGGCCGATGTCATCTTCTCCGGGAGCCCCGGCCGCCAGGCGCTCGGGACCGCAGAGGTTGCCCTCGTCATCGATAACGAGGCGGGGCTCATCCCGATCGAGGCGAGCGAGGTTGAGATCGGACGCGTCATCTATCGATCCGGGGAAAGCCAGTACCTCATCGCGGGAGAGGCGTGCCGGCTCACCGATATCCGCGAGTTGCTCTCGGACACCGGGATCGGTCGGGGACTGCACACGCTCGTCGGCCAAGGTCAGTTGGAGGACGTGCTCGTCGCGCGGCCGGAGGATCGACGCCAGTACATCGAGGAAGCCGCGGGGATCGCCAAGCACCGCAGAAGGAAGGAGCAGGCCCAGCGAAAGCTCGAGCGGATGGAGCAGGACCTCCTTCGCCTTCAGGACGTGCTTCGGGAGCTCCGGCGTCAGCTCCGACCGCTGAAACAGCAAGCCGCGGTGGCCGAGCGGCACGAGGCGCTCTCGCGGGAAGCCGAAGGAGCCGCGGGTCGTCTCGTTGCGGCAAGGCTTCGCGAGCTATACGCGGAGCGTGTCGAGAAGAGCGGGACGTGGCAGGAGGGCCTCGCCCGCCGAGCGGAGCAGCAGGAGCGTCTCGCGGGTCTCGATGCGGAGATTGCGCGCGGACAGGACGCGATCGGGGAGGCGGATCGGGTTCTTGCCGAGGCCGAGCAGGCGCATGCGGACGCGCTCGCGCGCCGTGCCGAGGCGGAGCGAGCGGTGCGCGAGGCGGTGAAGCAGGAGGGAGAGGCGCGCGCGCGGGCCGCGGAGGAGGCGTCCGGCGGGCGGCTCTTCAGCCTCGAGGAAGAGATCCGGCGCACGGAATCGGCGCTCGAAGAGACGCGAAGCGCGCTCGCGGCGAGAGAGGTCGCGCTGCAGGAGGCCGAGCAGGTGTTCCGCGACGCCGAGGTCGAACGGAGGCGTCTCGAGGAGGAGCGGGCCCAGGCGGAGAAGCAGGCTGCCGCGCAGCGCGCCTCCCGGGAGACCGACGCTCGCGCGCTCGCGTTCTCCCAAGCGGAGCGGGACCAGCTCGTTGAATCCCTCTCCGACCTCGCCGCCCGCGCCGATCAGGCGCGAGCTCAGCGGGAGGCCATCGAGGAGGAGATCGAACGGCTCGATGCCGCACAGACACTCGTGGTGGACCGCCAACAAGAACTCGAGCGGGAGCGAACTCGGCTCCTCGAGGAGATCGCTCATCTCGACGCAGGAGAGCGTCGACTGGAGGTCAGGCGTCAGGCCATCGAGGCCAGGGCCGCGGCCCTCGAAGAAACCGCCAGTCGCAAACTGCTCCGTCGGGCTCCCGGTCGGGCCGTGGGGGTGCTCGGCGAGCTCCTGCGCGCCGAGGCCGGGGCCGAGCTCGCTCTTGCCGCTGCGCTGGGTTCGCTGGCGGAGGCCGTCGTGTACGAAGACCAGGACCGTGCGGTCGCCGACGTGCTCGAGACCCCGGGCGCCACGATTGCGATTGCGCTGAGCGAGTCGGCGACGGAGCCGCTCCCCGCGAAGCGAGGCATGCTGAGCCTCGTGCGCGTCGATCCGCGGGTTCGCGGGCTCGCCGAGCGACTGCTCCGAGGCGTGTATCTGGTCGCGTCTCCCCAGGAGGCGCTCGCCAATCATCGGGAGCACCCCGGTTCCTCCTTCGTTACGTCCGGCGGCGTGCTCGTGGGTAGGTCGGTCGTGCGATCCGCGCCGGTCGGCGAAGACGAGGGTGCGCGGCTTACCCGGGAGGCCAAGGCCGTGGCCGCCGATCTCGCGCGCGTTCGCGGCGAGCTGAGCGATCGTCGTGCGAGGGCCGAGAGCGTCGAAGCCGAATTGGCGCGCGTTCTCGACGATCTCGCGCGATCGGACTCGGTGATCACGGCGGCTGCCGATCGCATGGCGCGCACCGAGGTGGACCTTGCGACTCTCGGCCACGAGCGAGGGGTGCTAGAGCAGCGGTTGGAGCGAGTCACAGGAGGGGTCCGGGCCGCGGAAGCGTCGCTCGCGTCACGGGAGTCGGAGGTCGAACCTCCGCCGCTTCCGCCGACAGCCGAGCCACCGATCACCCTGCGGGTGGAGGTCGAAGCGCTGCGGCGAGATCGGGGGCGCCTCGAGGCGGCGCTGGAGCACTCCAGAAAGCATCTCAAGCGGTTCCACACGGAGGGTCCGACCGAGGCCCAGGCGGACGCGGAACGCGCGACGACGGCTCGTCGGGAGGCCGAGGCGATCGTCGAGGCCGTCGATCGGGACGTCGTTGAGTCGAGCGAAGCGCGCCGGGTCGCGCTCGACCGAGTGAGCGAGGTCAGGAGCGGGTTGCAGCAATCGAACGAGGGCTGGCGAACGACCGCTGCGCTGTTGGGCCGGCTCCGCGACGATTACGAGGAGGAGGATCGCCTCCGCGGCGACCTCGAGCGCAGGATCGAAGAGGCCGAACGCACCCTCGCCGACGGGCATGGACGCGATCCGGCGGACGAGGTCGCCGAGCTCGAGGCCGATGACACCGAGGATTCCCTTCAGCACCGCGCCGATCTGATCGCGAGACGCCTGGCCCTGCTCGGGCGGGTGAATCAGGTAGCGGCCGAGGAGTATCAGGCGCTGCAGGAGCGTCACGAATTCCTGGCGCGCGAGCTGGATGATGTGCGGGCCGCCAGACGGGACCTGCAGCGGGTGATCGCCGACGTGGATCGCACCATGCTCGAGGTGTTTCAGCGGGCGTTCGACGACGTGGCAGACGAATTCTCGAAGGTGTTCGGGACGCTCTTTCCGAACGGTGAGGGGCGGCTCAGCCTGACCGAGGCGGCCGATCCTCTCGAGGCCGGCATCGAGATCGATGCGCGTCCGGGGCGCAAACGCGTGAAGCGCATCTCGCTCCTCTCCGGCGGAGAGCGCGCTTTGACGGCCCTCGCGTTCCTGTTCGCGATCTTTCGAGCGCGGCCCTCGCCCTTCTATCTTCTCGACGAGGTGGAGGCTGCCCTCGACGACGTGAACCTCGTTCGATTCCTCGAGCTGGTGGGGGAGTTCACTCGCTCGTCGCAGGTCTTGCTCGTGACGCATCAGAAGAGAACCATGGAGGCGGCGGACATCCTCTACGGCGTTTCGATGGGAAACAACGGTGCGTCGCGAGTGATCGCTGAGCGCCTGCGGGAGACCGCCCCCGAACCCGTTCCCGCCTCGTGATGCCCGCGCCCAGCGGTGTCGGTTTCGAGGTCATCTTTGCGGTCTCGCTCATCGGCCTCCTCGCCGCCGCGTACGTCGTCGGTCGACTTCGCCGGCTGGCGCCGGCGGAAGAGGACCGGTTGGTGGTGGAGGAGGCGCGTCTTGCCGCCCGCCGCCGCGCTCGGGCACGAGCCCGTTTTCGGCGCATCCTGACCGGCGCCGTTCAGCCACGACGGCCGGCGCCGGCCACTGGGCTTCGCGACCTGCGGGCGATCGCCGGCCGCTCGGTTCGGGATCTGGCCGGCGGTGCGGCCGAAAGCGCCAAGCGGCTCGGCACGGGAGCGGCGGAGGGCACCCGCCGCATCGGCGCCGGGGCGGCGGAGGGAGCGCGATGGGCGGGTGCCGGAGCAGCGGAAGGAGCCCGGAGAGCCGGCGCCGGCGCGATTGGAGGGGTGCGCGACGTGGCGGTCTCGGTCGGTCGCCGCGTTTCCGAGACGCGCGCGGCGGCTGCGAGTCGCTTAGAAGCCCGTTCGCGCGAGCGAGTGAGACTCCGTGAACGCCGGGAACGCGAGCTGCGTGTCCGGCAACGAGCGGAACGAGAACGAGGCGAACGCGAGCGGTCGGCTCGAGAGCGCTCGCGGCGAGGAATCGACAGGGCACGCCCAGAACGCCCACTCGCGACTTCGTCGGGCCGACCGATCGCGTTCCGCCGGGAGGGAGAGAGCATCGCCTCGCGAGTTCGCCAGGTTTTCCGGCGGGGCGTCCCCGGCGATGTGGAGTGGCACCGTCTGGAGGAGGCGCTCATCCTCGCGGATACGGGCATCGGTCCCGCGCGCCGGATCGTCGACCGGGTTCGCCGCTCGTTCGACCGACGATCCGACCCCGTGGACCTCCTGGTCCGCCAGATCGCGGGGCTGTTTGCGGAGGATCCGCCGCTTCGGCTGCCGAAGGAGTTCGCGGTAATACTCGTGGTCGGAGTCAACGGAACGGGCAAGACCTCGACGATCGGCAAGCTCGCCCACTCGCTCGCCCATCGGGGCCGCCGCGTGGCGCTTGCCGCGAGCGATACCTTCCGTGCGGCCGCGATCCCGCAGCTCGCCTACTGGGCCGACGTCGCGGGTGCGGAGCTCGTCGCTCAGGAGCGTGGAGCCGACCCGGCCGCGGTTGCATTCGATGCCGCGAGGGCCGCCCGCACGCGCGGCCAGGACGTTCTCATCGTCGACACGGCCGGACGAATTCACACGAGGCAACCCTTGATGGACGAACTCGCGAAGGTGCAGCGAGCTCTCGTGAAGTCCGCCGGAAAGGTCGATGAGGTGCTCTTGGTCCTCGACGCGACAACCGGACAGAACGGCATCGCGCAGGCGGATGTGTTCGTTGAGGCGGTGGACGTGACCGGCATCGCGCTCACGAAGCTGGACGGGACGGCGAAGGGCGGCGTCGTGCTGGCGATCCGTGAAGCCTTCGACCTTCCCGTCAAGCTCGTCGGGACGGGCGAAGGCGTCGATGACCTCCGGTCGTTCGACGCGATGGAGTTTGCTCGCACCCTCGTCGGGAGATAGCCGTGTCGGGGGAGGGCGAGATCCTCATCGTCGAGGACGACCCCGTGATCCGCTCCACGATGCGGCTCGTGCTGGAGCGCGAAGGACTGACGATCCGTGAGGCAGAGGACGGGGAGCAGGCGATGGCGCTTGCCACGGAACGGGTGCCCGATCTCGTCTTTCTCGATCTCACGCTTCCGGGTCTCGATGGGCTCGACGTCCTTCGGCAGCTGAAAGCTGATCCCGAAGCGAAAGCGGCCCAGGTCGTGATCGTCTCGATGCGAGCGGACGGCCGAGACGAGGCCCTCGAGGCCGGCGCCGATGAGTTCTTCGTCAAGCCGTTCTCACCTCTTGCCCTCCTTCGGCTGGTCGACAAGCTCCTCCCGTCCTGGGAACCGGGCTCGACGACGCCGAGGACGAGCCGAGATCACTCCCCCTAGAATCGGGCAGATGTTCGAGCAGCTGACGGGGCGCCTCGGCGCTGTCTTCAAGAAGCTTCGGGCGCGAGGGAAGCTGCACCCGAAGCAGATCGAGGGCGCGCTTGCCGAGATTCGCGACGCGCTCATCGAAGCCGACGTAGCCGTCGAGGTCGCCGACGACCTGCTGGAACGCGTCCGGATTCGGGCCGGCTCAAAGGAGGTGACGGGGAGCCTCACGCCGGCTCAGCAGATCGTGAAGATCGTTCGCGACGAGCTCGCGGAGACGCTTGGCGGCAAGCTCCGCCCGTTCACGCTCCCTCAGGCTCAACCCGCCGCCGTCATGGTGGCCGGACTCCAGGGCTCGGGGAAGACGACCGCTTGTGCCAAGCTCGGGCTCCATCTAAAGGAGAGGGGCAGGCAGCCGTTGCTCGTCGCAGCAGACCTCCAGCGGCCTGCAGCGATCGAGCAACTGATGACGCTTGGACGGGAGACCGAGGTGCCGGTCGTTTCGGATGGGAAGGACGCGCCGAGTGTCGCGAAGGCCGGGCTCGAGCGCGCGCGACGGGATGGCCACGACGTCGTCATCGTCGACACGGCGGGGCGACTCCACGTCGACGCCGACATGATGCGGGAAGCCAAGGCGGTCCGGAACGTTCTCTCGCCCGATCACGTGCTCATGGCTGTCGATGCCATGACCGGCCAGGACGCCCTCGCGCAGGCTCGGGCGTTCATGCGCGAGATCGACCTGACCGGCTTCATTCTCACGAAGCTAGACGGGGACGCTCGCGGGGGCTCCGCGCTGTCCGTGACACGGGCAACCGACCGGCCGATCTTTTTCGCCGGTGTCGGCGAAGGGGTGAGCGACCTCGAGCTGTTCCATCCCGACCGGATGGCGTCACGCATTCTCGGGATGGGTGACGTCCTCTCACTCGTCGAGAAAGCCGAGCGGACGATGGACGAAGAGCAGGCCCGCGATAGCGCCGAGCGAATGATGCGCGCGGAGTTCACGCTCGAGGACTTCCTCGTCCAGCTCCGTGAGGTCAAGAAGATGGGACCGCTCCAAGATCTCCTCGCGATGCTTCCGGGAACGCCGGGGGTGGAGGCGATGCAGGACCTTCCGATCGACGACCGCCAGCTCGTTCGCGCCGAAGCCATCATCTCGTCGATGACCCCGGGGGAGCGGACCAACCCCGCTATCATCCAAGGGAGTCGCCGCGCCCGCATCGCGCGTGGAAGCGGGACGACGGTGAACGATGTGAACGCGCTCCTCAGGCAGTACCACCAGTCCAAGAAGATGATGAAGCGCCTAACGGGAGGGAAGCTTCCATGGTGAAGATCAGGTTGAAGCGTCTCGGCGCGAAGAAGCGGCCCTATTTCCGTGTGGTCGTTGCGGACTCCCGGCAGCCTCGCGGGGGCCGTCCGATCGAGGAGATCGGCAAATACCACCCGCTGGTGAACCCCTCCGTCATCGAGATCGACGAGGAGCGAGCGCTGCACTGGCTGGGCAACGGCGCACAGCCGACCGAGCCGGCGGAGCAGCTGCTCAGGCGAGTCGGGATCTGGGAGAAGTTCACGGGCACGCCCGAACCGCCGGCGAAGCCGCAGAAGCCCAAGAAGACGAAGAAGGCAAAGGCGGCCGAAGAGGCGGCCGCCGCGGCGTCCGAGACGGAAGCGCCCCCCTCGGCCGAACCGGAAGCACCCCCCTTGGCCGAACCGGAAGCGCCCCCTTCGGCCGAACCGGAAGCACCCCCTTCGGCCGAACCGGAAGCGCCCCCGGTGGCCGAACCGGAAGCGCCCCCCTCGGCCGAACCGGAAGCGCCCCCGGTGGCCGAAACCCCTCCTGCCGATGAACAGGAAACGGAGCAGCCCGAACCGGGGGAGCCTGCCGAGGAGGAAGCGGAGACGCCGGATGAGACTCCGGCCGAACCCGAAACAGCCGGTCCGAACGAAGCGCCCGCTCACGAGAACGAGTCGTGAAGGAAATTCTCGAGTACATAGCCAGGAACCTCGTGGAGGATCCCGACGCGGTCGACGTCCGTCAGGTCGAGAGCGAATCCGACAAGACCGTGGTCCTTGAGCTCCGGGTGGCCCCTGACGACATGGGAAAGGTCATCGGCAAGCGGGGGAGAATCGCGAGGGCCATCCGGTCGGTCATGCGAGCCGCGGGCATCCGAGAAGGCCTGACGACCGTCATCGAGATCGTCGATTGACCTCCGTCCTCCTCGCCGTGGGCCGAATCACCCGCGCCCACGGGGTGCGGGGAGAGGTCGCGGTCCAGCCGCTGACCGAGGTCACGTCACGCTTCGAGGAAGGATCGGTTCTTCTGCTCGGCCCCGACGGCGAGCGGCATCTCACCGTTCGGTCATCGCGTCCCCACCGAAACCGCGTGCTGATCGCTTTCGAAGAGATTCCCGACCGAACCGAGGCGGAGTCACTCCGCGGGCGGCTCCTGCTCGCCAACGCTGCCACGTCGCCGGCGCTGGAGACGGGTCGTTACTGGACCCATCAGGTCGTCGGCCTTGAGGTCGTGACCGATCAGGGACAGCGTCTCGGGCGGGTGACCGAGGTCCTCCATAACCCCGCAAACGACGTCTGGGTGGTTGCGAACGGCAAGGAGATCCTCGTTCCGGCGCTCCGCGACGTCGTCGAAGAGGTCGACCTCGCGGCCGGGCGGGCCGTCGTTCGCGAAACGCCGGGATTGCTCGAGGGTTGGGACGACGCGTAGGATGCGGGTCGATCTCCTCGCGATCTTCCCCGAGATCTTCGAGACTCCACTCAAGGCCAGTCTCCTCGGGAAAGCGATCGACGCCGGCACGATCCGGGTGCGGGTGCACGACATCCGCGACCACGCGATCGACAAGCACCGGCAGGTGGACGACGAGCCCTACGGCGGCGGTCCGGGCATGGTGATGATGGCCGACCCTATCTTCCGGGCGGTCGAGTCGCTCGGAGAAGGAGGGAAACGGATCCTCCTGATGTCGCCGGCGGGCAGGCGACTCGACCAGACGTTCGCTCGCGAGCTCGCGGAGGAACCATGGCTCGTGTTGATCGCGGGACGGTACGAAGGAGTGGACGAGCGCGTCGCCGACGGGCTTCCGGCTGAAGAAGTCTCAATCGGTGACTACGTCCTTTCCGGCGGCGAGCTGCCGGCCCTCGTGGTTCTGGAAGCCGTCACGCGCCTCGTCCCCGGCGTCGTTGGGACGGAGGAATCCCTCGAGCGGGAATCGTTCGAAGACGGGCTGCTCGATCACCCTCACTACACGCGGCCCCAGAAGATCCGCGGGATCGCCGTGCCCGACGTTCTCGTTTCCGGAAACCACGCAAAGATCGAGGAATGGCGCCGGGAAGCCGCCCGGCGGAAAACGAAGAAGAACCGCCCGGATCTCCTTCCCCCTTCCTGATCGTCAGAGGGTGGGTGCTATCATGCGCCCTACCTCCTGATTCTCGGGGACGCTCGTGATGAACAAGACCGATCTGGTTGAAGCGGCGCGTTTGCGTACGGTGCCTGAATTCGGGCCCGGCGACGTCGTCAAGGTTCACGTCCGGGTGTCGGAGGGTGGCCGGGAGCGAGTCCAGGTCTTCGAGGGGGTCGCGACCCGACGGCGGGGGGGCGGGCTTCGAGAGACGTTCACGGTCCGAAAGGTCTCGTTCGGTGTGGGCGTCGAACGCACGTTTCCCCTCCACTCGCCGGTCATCGCGAGGATCGAAGTTGTTCGTCGCGGCGATGTGCGCCGGGCGAAGCTGTACTACCTCCGAGAGCGACGAGGGAAGAAGGCGCGGATCAAGGAGCGACGTCTTTCCCCCGAGGCGGCCGCCGCGCTTGCCGCCCAAGAGGAGCAGATGGCGCAAGAGGCCAGGGAAGCCGCGGTCGTTCCCGTCGCGGAAGCCCCCGAGCAGGCGCCCGTGAAGATGCCGACGCACGAACCGGCCCTCGAGGAAGGCACGGCAGCGGAAGAGACGGCGGTCGAGGAGACGCCCGCGCAGGGGGCCTCTTCCGGCGAGGAGCCTGCTTCTTCCGAGGTCGGCAAGCAGGACCCGGCGAAAGCCAAGGCCTAGGAATGGCCGGCACCCATCGGGCCGAGAAGCGCTGGCCCTGGAGTCGCGTAGAGCAGGCGGACACGGCACAGGCCAAGGCGACGGACCCGGCAGCGGGCGCCGCTGCGGTCCTCGATCGGCCGGGCTCGACGGTGTCCACTCCGCATTCCCGGCCGCCACGAGCTCCGAGGCCCGACGAGGAAGATGAGAGGGGCCGATTCCACTTCCTCAGGGAGTTGCCGGGCCTCATCCTCATCGCGCTGATCCTCGCTCTCCTCATCAAGACCTTTCTCGTCCAGGCCTTCTTCATCCCATCCCAGTCCATGGAAGACACGCTCCTCGTCGGCGACCGAGTCCTGGTCAACAAGGTCGTATATCAGTTCCGGACGCCGAAGCGGGGAGAGATCATCGTCTTCGAGAACCCAAGCGTCGACGAGCCGGACCGGAACCCGTTGGGCGCATTCTGGAATTGGTTGACCGAGGGACTCGGTTTCTCGAGCGATCCGAATCAGGACTTCATCAAGCGCGTGATCGGTCTTCCGGGAGAGTCGATCGAGGTAAAGAACGGGCGCGTCTTCGTGAACGGTGAGTTGCTCCCCGAACCCTATATCCACGCAAAGGACCACTCGAATTTCGGCCCGTACGTGGTTCCGGACGGCCACTTCTTCGTGATGGGGGACAATCGGCCGAACTCGCAGGACTCAAGATCTGCGTTGGGCCCGATCCCCGAGGAGAAGATCGTCGGCAAGGCGTTCTTGCGGCTGTGGCCGCCCTCGAGGATCAGTTGGCTCTCAGGCGGGTAACGAAAGACCTCGGCGCCTACGAACGGGAGATTCGCAGGCAGGGCTTCCGCATCGTCGCGGGCGTCGACGAGGCCGGACGGGGAGCCCTCGCGGGGCCGCTCGTCGCCGCTGCCGTGATCCTTCCCGAGGATTTTCTCCTCGAGGGTCTCCGGGACTCCAAAGCCCTGACCCCGCGAAAGCGAGACGAGATCTCCAGGCGGGTTCTTGCCGGGGCGATCGCGATCGCGGTCTGCCGTGCCATGCCCTCTCGGATCGACCGCGTCGGGCTTCATCGCACGAACCTGGCGCTTCTCCGACAGGCAGTGACGCGCCTCCCCGTGAGGCCCGAGTTCCTGTTGACCGACGGGTTCCCCGTTCGCCGCCTCCGGATCCCGAGCCTCTCGGTCAGGAAGGGCGATGCGGTCATGGCGTCGGTCGCGGCGGCCTCGGTGATCGCGAAGGTAGCGCGCGACCGAGCGATGGATCGCTACCATCGGCGCTTTCCCGATTACGGATTCGATCACAACCGCGGCTACGGAACCGCCGATCACTGGGCCGCCCTGAAGCGCTTCGGCCCCTCTCCCATCCACCGTCGCTCGTTCCGAGGTGTAGGGCAATAATGCCCTCGTGAGCCAGAACGAAGAGGAGCTGGAGCGCTACGAGACCGAGAGCGAGCTCCAGCTCTACCGGGAGTACCGCGACGTGCTCCCGATGTTCACCTACGTCGTCGAGACCGAGCGGCGCTTCTACCTCGCGAACGAGGTGGACGTGAAGAGGGTGGGGGATATGATCGAACTCAATCTCCGGGATGCGTGGGTCTGGGACATGCACCGACCGGCTCGTTTCGTTACTCGGGTTCGGGTCCTCACGACCCGGGATGTGAACATCGAAGAGCTCGCCAAGGCGAACATGCCGGATCTGCCCGACGACGACCCTCGAACGTAGGCGAAGGGGGAGTCCGCATGAAGCGAACGACCGCTGGGTTCATGACGCACCGTTTCCGAACGCTGCTCGCGCTCTTTACGATCGTTGGTTCTTCCCTTGCTCTGGGATCGCCGGCGATCGCGAACCATCCGGAGTACGACACCGAAGAGGCCGCCCTCGTTGAGCTCATCAACGACTACCGAGACCAGAGAGGGCTGAGTCGGCTCAAGGTCTCCTACGGGCTCACCACGGGGACGGATGCGCACTCGCACGAGCAGGCAGACCAGGACAACCTTCACCACAGCAACGTGCCCGCGCTACTTGCTCAGCACTACTCCACGAGCTGGTCCTGCTGGGGGGAGAACGTTGCGATGTCGCCCGCCCCCTCGACGGGTCAGACGGTGTTCGACGCCTGGAAGGCCTCGCCCGAGCACGACCCGAACCTACTGGATCCGTGCTTCAAGGTGCTCGGCCTCGCTCGCGCGCCGAGCACCGGGGGCGACGACTACTGGACCTACATCGGTGCGGACTACATCGACGCGCTGCTCTCCGTGGACGCCCCGACGATCACGTTCAACCCCAGCTTCGAGGCGGGGAACATCCGTCCCGGCCCTCGCCCGAATGGACTGCGGAGCCAACACAAATGGTTCGGCTTCGTCTCGCGCCGCGGAAGTGTTGGGCGGGGATCTCCCGGGTCCGATGGCACGAATGCGCTTGAGCTCATCGATCCCGGGAAGGGTTTCGTTGCTGCCACGCAACTTCTCTCGGCGGCTCCCGGCGTGACGTACGAAGCGAGCGCGATGGCCCAGCGGCAGAGCGGGAACCCACCGACGCTCGTGCTCGAGCTTCTGAGCGGAAGCTTCTCACGGCTGGGGAGGGCCGTCGCCCCGGCGCCGAGCTCGAACGTGTTTGCCGTATGGATGACCGTCGGGATCGTCGCTCCGGCAGGGACGGAGTTCGTTCGCATCTCAATTCGCACGCCGGGCAAGGGCGGGAGCCGCTACCTGATCGACGAAGTCTTCCTCGAGGCGGTCCTCTAAGTACTCAAGGCTCGCCCGCCGGAAGTGTCAGACCAAACTGAGAGCATGTCTGCATGC
>JBOGWA010000011.1:0-3684 GCA_050693155.1 Actinomycetota bacterium
GATCAATCCGCCGTCTCGAGACCGTGCTCGCGGGCGGCGCCTCCCGGGGGCGGGCGGGGGAGAACCTCCTCCACGATGCCCTCTCCCTTCTCCCCCCCGGGATGGTCGTCACCGACTTCCGCGTGAACGGCAAGGTCGTGGAGTTCGCTCTCGCACTGCCGGATGGCTCGCACTTGCCGGTCGACGTGAAGTGGACGGCCGTGCACGAGCTCGAGGCGCTCGAAAAGACGGAAGACCCCGAGGAACAGAACGCAAGAGCGCGCGATGTCGAGGACAAGGTCGCGAGGCGAGCTCGAGAGGTTGCTTCCTACATCGAGCCCCCGCTCACGACGCCATTCGCCGTCGCGTGTGTGCCGGACGCTGCGTACAACATCTGCAAGAAGGCGCATGTCGATGCGTACCACCGCGGAGTGTTCATCGTCCCGTACTCATCGGCGGTCCCCACGGTGCTCTGCCTGCATCTGCTCGCCTCGCGCTTCGGCGGGGCAGGTGACGCCCGGACCGCCCTCGCGGAGATCGGAACGATCCTCTCCGACATGGGGAACACGTGGGAACACAAGGTCGTCAAAGCCACCACGATGCTCCAGAACGCCGCCGAGGAATGGCGCGGTCACCTCGGGAAGGCTAGTGGCGCGGTCGCCCGAGGACGCGGCGTCGGCGGAGTCGGCGGAGAAGTAGTGGACCTCACGGACGGGTCACGGCCGTCCCTCGAGGTCGTCGAGTCGCCCGAGCCCGTCGCCTAGCTCGAGGCGAACTCGCTTTCGCCCGGACGTATGCTCCGCGGATGGAGTTCGAGGACGCGCTCCGGGACCTGGGCTTCGGTCTCGAGCAAGAAAAACGAGACCTCCGCTCCTATGCGAAGCGTCCCAACCGGTTCCTCACGTACAGCGTTCTCGCCTACGCAGATGGCGCCGCGCTCTTCACGTTCGAGTTCGCCATCGCCGAATACATGGCCACGAAGGGGCTCCAGGTCGGCTCGGATGAGCACCTCAACACGTTCCTCTACCCGCAGCGGGACGCCCGCGGCCCCCAGGATGCGGGGTGGCTCGCCGAACAGATCGACCGGACTGAAGCGCTCCTCGAATCCATCTCGTTCCTGGCTGCCGATGAGTGAAGTCGCGGATGCTCAGTCCCGGAGTTCGTCCTGCCGTAGGAATCGCTTCGCTCTTTGCGTCCTGTGAGCGGAGTACGCTGATTCCACGATGAGCGCGGACGAACCGCTCGAGGAACAGCCTTTCGACGACGAGGCTCCGCGACCTCTCGATTCCCAAGAGCGAAGGGACGTGCAGGCCGACCTTCAGGATCTTTCCCGCATGCGGTCGACGTTCGAGCCTCAGGGGATGCGCGGCGTTGTGATCGCGTGTCCCGATTGCGGGTCCGATCACTTCTATGGATGGGATCTGCTCAAGGAGAACCTCGAGCACATGCTCGAGAGCGGCGAGCCGCGAATGCACGAGCCCGCGTTCGAGCCGCGGGAAGAGGACTACCTCGTCTGGGACTACGCGAAGGGATTCGTGGACGCGCTCGCCGAGGTTGGGCTGGAAACCGACGACGAGGTCGATCTCGACCACTGCGCCTGGTGCGACACGGCGGTCGAGTCGCACTTCAAGTACTGCCCGAAGTGCGGACGATCCCTGGCCCCGCTCAGGCTCCTGAAGCAGTTGCTCGCGCGAGGAATGGACGAACGCGACGCGCGGGTGCTGCTGGTGAAGGCCGGCTTCGACCCCCTGCCCTAGCTAGGTACTCGTCTTCATCCACCATTCGATGAACTCCGAGCAGCGGCCGTCTGGCTCGAGCCGAATCACCCACAAGTTGCTGTAGTCGGGTTCGTCTCCCGCGTACTCGGTCCAGCCGCGCACGAAGGCCAGGTCGTCGGAGACGCCGAGGACCTCGTACCGGAAAGTCCAAGTGCCAGGCTCGTCCTCCACGCCGATCCATTCCCGGACGATCTGTTCCCGGCCGGTCCACGGCTCCCGGTGGGGAGCCGTGTAGTAGCGAGCGTCCTCTGTGAATAGGGCCTCGATGTGCTTCGGATCCTTCGACTCCCATGCTCGAACGTAACCATCCATCCAATTCTCAATCGAGTCTCTCTCCACGGTCACCTCCGACTCCTCAGGGGAGCACGCAGTCCTTCGGTTCCTTGTCAGGACGAAGTCCCTTGAACGAAGGGGCCCGAAGTCGTCGACCGGCTTGGGTCAGTTCTCGGTATTCGACCTCGCACACGAGCTCCGGTCGCACCCAGCGGGCTTCCTTGACCTCTTTGATGCTGGGATCCTTCGTCGGGGGCGTCTTCCGTTCGATCTTCTTGAGCGCCCTGAATAGCTCACCCAACCGCTGGTCGGTGAAACCGGTGCCCACCTGCCCGATGAACACTAGATCGTCGCCGTCGTAGACCCCGAGGACGAGGGCGCCGAACGTCCTCGACCGCGCCCCGGTCCCGGGAGTCCAGCCGAGGATCACGCAGTCGATTCGGTTCGTGACTTTCACCTTTCGCCAGTGCTTCGATCGCCTGCCCGGTTGGTACGACGAGCCGAGCCGCTTTCCCACGACCCCTTCGAACCCCAATTCCTTCGCTCGCTCGAAGAGCGCCGTTCCCGCTCCATCGACGATGTAGGTCAGGCGAACGGGCCCGTCCTCGGTCACGATGCCCTCGAGCCGCCGGCGTCGCTCTTCGATGGGCAATCCAGTGAGGTCCTCGCCGTCGATCCAGAGCACGTCGAAGACGTACAGGAGCACCGGCAGCTGCTTGCGCGCGCGCTCGATTTCACGCGGCGATGTGAGCCCGATCCGCTGCTGAAGACGCTCGAACGACGGGCGGCCGCCTTCATCCGGAGCCACGATCTCCCCGTCCAGCACGGCCCACAAGGCATTGACGTATTTGGCGAGGTCGTCGAGCTCGGGGTACTGGGCCGTTTGATCGCGGCCCCTGCGCGAGACCAACCGGGTCGAGTCCGTCGTGACATATGCAAGCGTGCGGACGCCGTCGAGCTTGGGTTCGAACCGCCACCTGGAATCGTCGAACGGCTTTGCCCAGAGCTCGGCCATCATCGGCGTGAGCACGGGTGGCGGCTCGGGTTGGTCGGCTTCCGAGTTCTTCGAAAGGAACACGAGCCAGTTCTCCTTCGTCTTGATGAGGTGGTATTCGCCCCGGTTGCGGACTCCGTGTAGCCGGAACGACACCTTTTCGTCCTTCCACTCGATCAATTCGTAGGCGCCGCGGTCGAAGATCCGAACTTCTCCGGCCCCGTAGTGTCCCTTCGGGATCCAGCCCTCGAAGTCGGCGTATTCCATCGGGTGGTTCTCGGTCCGGACGGCAAGACGCCGATCGCCCGGAGCAGTGGGAAGGCCCCGCGGCACCGCCCATGAGGCGAGCACGCCGTCCTTCTCGAGGCGGAGGTCGTAGTGCAGTCGGGTCGCGTTGTGCTTTTGAATCACGAACACGCTGCCGTCTCCGGGGACGGGCGCCGGAGGCGGCTCCGGCGTGCCCTCGAAGTCGCGCTTCCGCTCGTATTCCGCGAGGTCGACATCCGCGGTCACCGAAAGCCGGCGGTCTTCTCCGCCCTCCTCATCGTCGCTTTCGGCCGAGAGGCCGATCCCTTCCATCGCGGGGCCGAGATCCTGGGGCTCCTCGAGCACCGGGCGAAAAAGATCGCCTCTCTCGGCGAGGCGCGCGTGGATGCTCTC
>JBOGWA010000012.1:0-6306 GCA_050693155.1 Actinomycetota bacterium
TCCCTAAGGAGCGGCCCCATGGCGCAGGCGAAGACTGTCGAACGCAAGAGCGCGACTCGCAAGACGACCCGGGCGCCCTCGGCGCCGAAAGAGGTTAAGAGCTTCGACCCCGCCACCGGTGAGCTGATCGACAGCGTCCCGGTAACCACGCCCGCACAGGTGGAGAAGATCGACGAGGAAGTCGCGCGCATCCAGCCCGGCTGGGGTCTCACGCCGATCGTCGAGCGGCTTGCGGTGATCCGCCGAGCCGCCGAGGTCCTCATCCGCCGAGGCGAGGAGCTCGGTCTGCTCGTCACCCGCGAGCACGGCAAGACGCTCGTCGAGTCCTCGATCGTAGACGTGGGCCAGACGGTTCTCATCCTCGATTGGCTGGCGAGGTACGCGCACCGGTATCTCGCGCCGGAGCGCATCCCCGACCCGCCCGCAACGAAGTACAAGCGCCACTGGGTGTTCCACCGACCGCTCGGGGTCGTCGGGATCATCGGCCCGTGGAACTACCCCCTCGCGATCCCGATGGGGGAGGCGGCGTTCGCTCTGGCTGCCGGCAACGGCGTCATCCTGAAGCCATCGGAATACACCCCGCTCATCGCCGAGGAGATCGCGAGCGTCTTTGCCGAGGCAGGTCTCCCCGACGGCGTCCTTCGGGTCATCCAGGGGTTCGGGGAGACCGGTGCTGCGCTCTGCAAGGCCGGCCCCGTCAAGAAGATCTTTTTCACCGGCAGCACGGCAACGGGGCGAAAGGTGATGGAGACTGCGGCCCGGCACGGGAAACCGACCATGCTCGAGCTCGGCGGGAAGGACCCCGCGATCGTCTGCGCCGACGCCGACCTCGAGCGCGCGGTCAATGGCACGCTTTGGGCCGGTTTCTTCAACGAGGGGCAGACGTGCGTCTCGGTCGAACGCGTGTATGTCGACCGACGGGTGTACGACGACTACGTCTCGCTCCTCGTTGAGCGCGCGAAACGGATGCGGCCCGGAGACCCCAAGGAGCCCGACACGGACATCGGTCCGATGAACAACCAGATGCAGTACGAAAAGGTCGTCGAGCAGCTGGAGGACGCGCGCGACCAGGGCGCGACGCTCGAGTGCGGCGGCCCCGTCGAAGTTCCGGACCTCAAAGGCAAGTTCATCGCGCCGACGGTCCTCACGGGAGTGGACCACTCGATGAAGATCATGACCGACGAGACCTTCGGGCCGGTCATCCCAGTGATGCCGGTTGACTCCGAGCAGGAAGCGATCCGGCTCGCGAACGACACCCCGTACGGCCTCGGAGCGAGTATCTGGTCTCGGGACCTCACGCGGGCTCGCGTCCTCGCAGAGCAGATCGACGCCGGAATGGTCTGGATCAACGACCACGCGTATACCCACAGCCTCGGGCACCTGCCTTGGGGCGGGGTGAAGGACTCCGGGACGGGCGTCAAGTACTCGAAGTACGGCCTCTACGACATGAGCGAGATCCGGCTCATCGCTGAGGACTCTGGCCGGCTGCCCGCGGCGCACTGGTACCCATACGACGAGGTGAAGAAGCGCGGGTTCGGGGCGGTCGTCGAGATTCTCGCGAGCAGCGGACGTGACCGGATCCGAGCTCTCCGGGAGCACCGTGTCGAGCTCGGGGCGCTGATCCGCCAACTTCGCGGCAAGAACGGCTCATAGGGAGGGCGGCCCGCAACAGGGGTCCGGGGGCTCAAGAAGCGGAGCCGCGAGTGGCGAGAAGCGGTTCTCCTGTGCAAGGCGGAGCGGTAGCCCCCGGTCAGATAGCGGTCGTCTTTCTCGACGTCGGCGGGCCGATCTACGAAGACGGTCCCTACTACCGGGCGCTGCTTCGCGCGATCGAAGAGGCTAACCCCGACGCCGACGAGCAGTCGTTCTGGGAAGAGTTCGAAGCCTGCCGTCGAGACCAAAACGGCTCGTTCACCCGGCGCCTCGTCGGTCGATTCGCTCCGAACTCGGACTACCACACGGTGGTCGATCGCGGACGCGAGCTCTGGGAATACCCACCGGAGACCCTCCAACCCGACGCGCGGCCGACGATCGAGCGGCTTGCCGGCCGTTACCGACTCGGCGTTCTCGCGAACCAGGAGCGCTGGATCCGGGAAACGTTGGCACGAGACAATCTCGCCGACTACTTCGAGATCTGGGGGATCTCCGCGGAGGTCGGTATGGAAAAGCCCGATCCCGGCATCTTCGAATGGGCGATCTCGGAGGCCGCGATTCCGGCCGAGCGATGCGTCATGGTCGGCGACCGGCTCGACAACGACATCGTGCCCGGAAGACGTCAGGGAATGCTCGGGGTTTGGCTTCTTCGCGGGGAGGCCCCCGACGAGCCGAGTGAGGAGCAGCTTGCGCACGCGGACGCCGCGATCAGATCGCTCGATGAGCTCCCCGAGACGCTGGAGCGCCTTTAGGCCTTGCGCTTTGCCTCGGCCGCGGCAGCGAGCGTCGCTTGGCTGCTCTCGAGGTCCGGGAGCTCGTGCCCTCCGGTGATCTCGCCAATCGCCCACTGTGTGAGGTCACGAATGGAGATGATGCCTGAGAGCTTCCCCTTCTCGACAACCGGCAGGTGGCGAATGCCGCGCTCGGCCATGATCCGCCCGGCCTCGGTGATGTCGGCTCCCGGTCCGACGGTCGCGAGATCCGTCGTCATCCGTTCGCCCACACGAGCCTGCGTGGGATCGGCCCCTTCCGCCACAAGGTTGACGATGTCCCGCTCGGTCACGATGCCGGCCGGCTCACCGTTGCCCATGACGATTACGGACGAGATCCTGTTGTCCTGTAGCACCTTGGCCACGTCGGCGAACGATTGGCCGGAGTCGACGGTCTTCACGTCCTTCGTCATGATGTCCGCGACGTTCACGGGGAACCTCCTCGTCGTGGGCGAGCCATCAGCCTATACCGAGCTCGCAAGGACGAGCCAGGCCCCGTAACAGGCGAGTACGAAGGCTCCGAGCATCGGCCCCGCCCGTCCCCGCATGAGGAAGATGCCCGCCACGATCGCGTAGAGGAACGCCATAGCCAGAAACGCCAGGCCGGCGCCCGAGTCGAGCACGAGCGGTCGCACGAGCGCGGCGATCCCCAGCACTCCCGAGCTGAACGCCGCCAGCGTTCCGAACAGATTGCCGGTGGCGAGGTCGGGAATCCCCCGTCGGATCGGAAGGACCTCGAGCACGACTTCGTCGAGGGAGGCGAGGGTCCCGACGACGGCGGCTCCGATGAAACCCGCCGCGAGCGTCGTCCGTTCGAGGAGTCGCACCCCGCCCGAAACGAGAAGGTAGGCCCCGGCCGAGAGCCATACGAGCCCGAGCACCGTCCGGAACGCGAGCACGAACTTGGTGCGCCGTCCCCTGGGCTCCTCCGACAAAGCGTCCGAGACCCAACCCTCGCGGATGATGAAGGCGACGTAGGCCCCATAGAGAACCAGCACCAGCACGGCCTCGGCCCGGCTGACGAACCGGTCCGCAATAACCAGAGCGGCTCCGAGCAGCGGCGCCGCCGGCGCGAGCACCATGGGCGCCGGTGGAGATTCGAGGGGTCTCCTCGCGAAGAGGAGCGCGGCTCCGAACGCTGCGCTGAACAGGAAGAGGACGGTCCCAAAGATCGAGCCGGCGGCGACGGCGGTTTGGCCGCGTCCCGCCGCGATCACCGCGGCGCCGACACCTTCGAAATCGACCCCGAAGAGCAGCGCGCCGACGAGGAACGCGGGAATCCCGGCGACGCGGGCGAGACCGGCAGCTCCGCGGACCGCGGCCTCGGCCCCCGCGTACAAAACGACCGCCCCGACCACGAGCAACCCAACCGCGACCAGCATTTCGCGAACGATATGTCAGCCGAACGCCCGACATCGTCGGGAAAAGAGGCGACTACGCAAATCCCGATCGGTTGACGAGGCTTACGTATGGGAGGAGATGGCCACTACCACAACGCTCACGCCTCGCCAGCTCGACGTGCTCCGTCTCGTCGCGGATGGCTACAAGTCCCCAGAGATCGCGGGCCAGCTCGGGCTGTCTCCCTACACCGTGAAGAACTACCTGGAACGAATCTACGATCGGCTAGGAGCGATGCATCGCGTCGATGCCGTCGCGATCGCCCTTCGCTCCGGCCTGATGGACTAGCGCCCCCGAGACGGGTCGCGCTCCATCGTGAGATCGCTCACACCGTCGGTGTGATGTTCGCGTTCAGCCGGAAGAAGTTTGTGGGATCGTAGGTGTTCTTGAGGTCGACTAGCCGCTCGTAGTTCTCGCCGTACGACGCGCGGACCCGGTCTGCGGCGTCGTCCCCCAGATTGTTGACGTACTCCCCGCCCATGGCGAACGGGGTCGACGCGTCCCACCATTCCCGGACCCACTGCCGGTGGGCGTCGGTCTCGGCCGGGTCGGTCCAGATGGCCAGGGGGGTACCGTCGTATTGCCCCTCCCGGTGGAAGAAGGCGGTCTCCGTAGGGCCGATGCGGCCGGTCGCACCGCCGTACTGCTGGAACCCGATCGCGGATCGGGGAGAAGGGGCGCGCACGAAAGAGTCGATCGTCGTCTCGATCGCGTCGTCGCCGAGCTCGGTGAACAGGTGCGATTTCCAGTAGTAGTTGGGGCCGTAGGGAAGGGGATCCTCGGCGGGGGCTTGGAGATCGGTATAGGCGACCAGCCCGATCTGGTCGGCGATCGGCGAGCCAAACCGCCGAAGCGGTTCGAGCACCCGCTCCCCGTCCTGAGGGTCGCCCGTGTAGCAGACCGAGACGGCGAAGGCGCGTTCGCCGTCCGGCAGCGTCACGAGCGCGGCATCGGCGGAGACCTGGTCCGGGGCCGCCAGAGAGAAGTCGGCGTAGAAGCGAAGCGCCGGCCCCGCGCTCTCGAAGGGATGGATGACGGGGCCTCCGAGCACCTGTGGGCCGACCGGGTGAAGTCGGAACTGGAAGGAGGTCACCACGCCGAAGTTCCCCCCTCCGCCACGAACGCCCCAGAACAGGTCCTCGTTCTCGTCCGGCCCTGCCTTCACCACCTCGCCGGATGCTGTGACGAGCTCGACCCCAAGGAGGTTGTCGCAGGCCAGTCCGTGTTTCCGAGCCAACCGACCGGCGCCGCCGCCGAGGGTGAGGCCCCCCACTCCCGTATGAGGGACGACGCCTGTCGTGGTTGCCAGGCCGAACGCCTGGGTCGCGCGGTCGAGGTCTCCGAGGAGCGCACCGCCACCGACCCGGGCCGTACGAACCTCCGGGTCGACCTCGACCTCCCGCATCGGTGAGAGGTCGATCATGATGCCCCCGTCGCAGACGGCCATCCCCGCGATGTTGTGGCCACCGCCGCGGACAGAGGTGAGGACGTCGTGCTCGCGAGCGAACCGGATCGTCCCCACGACATCGTCGACGACGCCACATCGGACGATGAGCACAGGACGCTTGTCGATCATCCCGTTCCAGACCTTGCGAGCTCTCTCGTAGTCGTCCTCGCCTGGTCTCAAGAGCTGGCCATCGAGACGATCGGCGAACTCGGCGATCGCGGAGTCCTCGACGCCGACCTCGCCACCCGAGAGCCCGGCCATTGTGGTCTCTGGCAATGCTTTGGGTTCCGCTTCCCTAGTGGTCGCTAGCGCTCGTGAAGTTGAACGAGGAGATCTGAAGCGCCGGGACGCGTGACGCGGCGAAGAAGAACTCGGACGCGAGCTCCGTTTCGCGCCCGACCATCTCGACGGCCTCAAGCGCGTCGATGATGGACTGAGTGAATCGCAGGTTCTTCACGGGGTGGCGAATCTCCCCGTCCTCGATCAGCCAGGTTCCATCGCGCGTCATCCCCGTGATGACCGCCTCCTTCGGATGCACGACGTTCGAATAGTGGAACCGGGTCACGAACAGTCCGCGCTTCGTTCCGGCGATCATATCCTCGAGGCTCGACTCGCCGGGTTCGAGGAAGAGGTTGAGTGGGAACGGCCCCTCGGGGTTCGGAGGCGGGAGCGCGTGTCCCGTGGATTCGTTCCCCGCCTGTTTCGCGCTCCGGCGGTCGTGGACGCCGGCGAGAACGACGCCATCCTTCACGAGGTCGACTCGCTGTTTTGGGGTTCCCTCGAAGTCGAATGGGAGCCCGAGTGTGAGTGGGGAGAGCGCATTGTCGAACATCGAGATGCGCTCCGACATGAGCTTCTCGCCCATTCGCCCGGTGAAGCAGGATTTGCCCTCCACGATCTGCCTGCCGCCGAACCCCAAGAACGAGAGGAAGGCCGTGAGTGTGGAGACCGCCGCGGGCTCGAGCACGACCTCGTAGCGGCCGGGCTCGACGTCCTTTGGATGCTGGCTTTCCTCTGCCTTCCGGGACGCCCGCCGCC
>JBOGWA010000013.1:0-8577 GCA_050693155.1 Actinomycetota bacterium
GCTCGAGGTCGAGGTGCTTGCAGGAACGATGCTTCACAAACAACAAACGGCCGATATCCGTCGCGCCACCCGAGAGCGGATCCTCGCCTGGGTCAGCCGAGTCCTTTGAGTCGTCCGTCCGGCGGGCGGGGCGTTCAGACATTGGAATCCAACGCAGGCTATGAACGCGCGCTTGCTCGCGTTGGAGCGGGAGCGAGTGCGCGGCTGGTTGCGGCCGGCGTGCGCCTCGTAGCCAGTCTGGCGGTTGTCGCTCTCGGCGTCCGTCTGCTGGGGACCAGCGGAATGGGCATTCTCGCGTTCCTCCTGTCGTTTGTGGCGATTACCACGAAGGTGTTCACGTTCGGGTTGGGTACAGCGACGGTCAGGGAGATCAGCTCGATGCGGGCTCAGGGGGACCAACGAGGGCTTGAGGAGAGGATCCGAGCTGCGCTGACGATCGGTCTGTTCGGCGGAGGAGCCGGACTCCTCATGGTCCTCGTTCTCTCCCAATGGGTGGTGAGCTCCCTGGATCCCCTCGGGCGATTCGTGACGGCGGGCGGGATAGGCATTCTCCTCTTTGGGGCGAGCGTCTACTCGACAACCGTGTCGATCCTGCGCGGGCTCGGCCGAGTCGTGGTCGTGGAGGTCGTCCCAACAATCGATACCGTCGGGCGCTTGGGTGTCATCCTTCTGCTCACCGCGTTCGCGTTGCCGGATGTTCGATTCGTGGGAATGGGCTTTGGGGTTGTCGGAGTCGTCCTCCTCGGGGTCTCCGCGTTCGTCATTCGGAAGGCGTTCCAAGATGTTCCGAAGCTGTTGCGGCCCGATTTCCAAGCTGCCCGTGCGTTCATCCAGCTGGCGGTTCCGTTTGCAACGATGGGGGCTGCTCACTTCATCCTGGCGAGGTTCGACGTGTTTCTGCTTGGGCTCACCGCCTCGAGCTCGGATGTGGGCGTATATGACCCAACGCTCCGTCTGGTTGTGGCCGGGACAAGTCTCGCGGTGACGCTATTCCTGGTGCAGTTCATACCGCAGGCAACTCGATTGCTGTCGAGCCGCGACCACGAAGGGTTTCGGAATTTTTACATCACCGTCTCCAAACTGGTCTTCATAGCGACCATCCCGGTACTCGTGGGACTCGCTACAGGCCCCAGGGTTGCTCTCCATGTCGTCTACGGACGCGAATTCCCGGCTCGGGCCGACATCGTTTGGATCCTCATCGCGGGGTACGCGGTGCACGTGGCGTTCGGTTTGAATGGCGCTTCCCTGATGGCCACGGGAAATCGGAGAGCCATGATCACGGCTGGCGTCGTGACGGCCACGGCCATGTTTGCTCTCGCGTTCGCGCTCATCCCGACATTTGGGATGGTCGGCGCTGCTATCGCCACATCTGCAACCTTCGTCGTCATGAACGTAACCATCGCCTACCAGCTCGCTCGGGTAGTCGGTGTCGTGCCCTTCCGACGCGATTTCGTGATCACGCTCGTCTCCTCATGCGTACCTGTTGGACTTGGTCTGCTCCTTCGATTTCTGGGCATGCGTTTCGGCGCGATCGAACTGGCCGCGGTTTCCCTCGGACTCTGGGCCATCTGGGTCGCCGCCCTTTGGCTTGGTCGGGTGGTTGGTCCCGAGGATGTCACCCCGCTCATTGTCTGGGCCAGACGAAAGCCCCTCGAGCCCGACGTGACCCCGGCGGCGGCGGGCTCACTCGAAATGGACGACCTCTAACCGGCTACCCCCTCGGCCAGATCGGATAGCCGTATCGCACGAGGAATGGAAGGGTTTGTGCCGTCACGAGCGCACGGTCGGGCCCGGTCATCTTAAGCAGCCATTCACGCCGATCTACGATCTCGACATCCCCCGTCTTGAATCGGTGCGGGTTCCCGTCGACGGTGTGTTGGAGCCGGAACCGGGCGACGTGATGATTGACGAGCGGCAATCGTGCCGGAGACTCCCCGACGAGTCGTGCGATCTCGGTGAGCCATCGACTCGGATTTGCGACGAAATCCTCGTAGCGAAGCAGGAGGGATCGGTTTGCGCCGTAGGCCCTCCGAACGAGGGTTCCGCTCACCGCGGACTGCAGCCACATTCTCGTACTTCTGCCCGCGCCCCAACCGGTGAACGGTCCCACGATGGCCCCACCCTCCTTCCACTGCATCGAATACGCGACGGCTCGCGGGTCCCGCACGAGATGCACGACTCCGACGGAAAACCCCGCCATCAGACGCAGGTGCGCCGCGCCAAGCGAGAATTTCGCGTCGTCGACGATTACTCGCGCGCCGGTTTCATCGGTGATGCCGCGGTAGAGGGCGTTTAGGAGCCCGACTCTCTCGTCGAGCTCCGGCAATCCGGTCGGCTGTCCGGGACGAAACCTCAGAGTCTGCCGAAGGCGAGCGGCGCGTCCGACACCAGTCCCACCGCCTTCAAGAAGGGTTCGCAGGAACGAAGACACCACCGACCGATCGTGGAGAAGCTTGGACCACACCACACACGATTCGTGAGGTTCGCCGCATCCACATCGGTCGGCAGGCTGCAGCCTCCAAAGCGTGCTCAGCTCCCCCGCGTTGAAGAAGCCGTCGAGCTCGCCCAGCAGCATCCCTAGCAAGGTGCTTCCACTGCGCGCCGGCCCCATGATGTAGATGACCTTCAGGTCCGATTCGGTCACGGGTTCACCGCCTTGAACAACGAGCCGCTAGTCTGAGGAGCCAGCCTACGCGAGGGTGGGTCGAGATTCCCGAGAGCCGTACCGGCTGGAGGTTCCTGATTGACCGCGAGTCACCGGCCTCCACAAGAGCTCTATCTGGAGCTGCTCAAACGCCTTCTCACACGAACGCTGTTTGAAGAGGCTCAGCAACCGATGCGGCAGCCTGCACCGATGGGTGTGGGGGTCGGGCAGCGGATCCGCAGGATGATTGCCTACCTCGGTCGGCTCCGCCGAGTCAAGTACGAGCCGGACGCCCGGGCAGAAGGGAGAGATTGGCCCCAGGACGCCGAAACCATGATCGGGTTGAAACGTATGGACAACATCCAGGCATGCGTCATCGACGTTCTGCGTCACGATGTTCCCGGCGATCTCATCGAAACGGGGGTCTGGCGCGGGGGCGCCACCATCTTCATGCGAGCGATCCTGGAGGCATACGCCGATCCCGAGCGCGTCGTCTGGGTAGCCGATTCGTTTCAGGGGCTTCCCGAACCCGATGCGGAGCACTACCCATGGGATCGTGGTGTGGACTTCTCCCGTTTCGACCACCTCGTGGTGTCGCTTGAGGACGTGAAAGCGAACTTCGAACGGTACGGGCTCCTCGACGCGCGGGTGCGGTTCCTTCCGGGATGGTTCCGAGACACTGTTCCGGGTGCTCCGATCGAGCGATTGTCTGTGCTTCGAGTGGACGGGGACCTGTACGAGTCGACTATGGTTTCCCTCCGCTCTCTGTATGACAAGGTGTCGGTGGGCGGCTATGTGATCATTGACGACTACGGAGGGCTTCCTGTCTGCAAGGCCGCCGTCGATGACTTTCGCGCCGAGGCCGGAGTCACGGAGCCGATCCAACACGTCGATTGGACCGGTGTGTTCTGGCAGCGGCGAGGGTAGCCCTCCGGCTGAGAACCCAATCGAGGGCCCCTTGGTGGAAGCGTCCCGGTAAGATTTCCATGCTGTGAGCACAGCCCGACACCTGAATCGCTTCATCCGCACAGACCTCCTCGGTGAGCTCATGGAGGATCTCGCTTCGCGGGATGACCCTCTCGCGGAAGGATTGCTTGACTCCTTGGCGCTCGAGCAGCTCATTACCCACATCGAAGAGGAGTTCGGATTCCAGTTCGCCGACGAGGAACTGGTCGTCGAGAACTTCGAGAGCATCGAGCGACTGGCTACCTTGGTGGACGCCAAGCTTCAAGAAGCCCAGGCTCACTAGCCCGGGGCGCTGGGTCCTCTTTCCCCTCTCATCCAGGGTACGTAGCCGTGTCGGAGCGCCAGGGGCAGCGTCAGCGCCCTCGTGACGATCGCCTCAATCAAGGAGAGGTTCTTTCGAGTCTCGGTCGGTGGCCGAAGGACGACTTCCCCCTGCACGAACCGGTCGGGGTTCCCCGTGATCGTGTGATGGACTCCGAGCCGCGCCGTCTTCTCGTCGACGAGGGGGAGGGTCGCTTCTGTTTCCCCGACCAGGCGCGTGATCGCTTCGAGATGCCGTCTTGGCCGGGCCATGAGGTCCTCGTAGCGAACCGAGAGTGACCGCATGCGATCGTGTTTTCGGACCAGGTCCGCGCCAAGTTGAAACTTCGTCCATAGCAGGGCTGCGCGCCGGGCCGAGAAGATCGGCATCTCCCGGCGAACGTCTGCTTTGTTCACGGTCTTTGCGTAGCGCCATGAAGCCACGGTTGCGCGTGGGTCTCGCAGGAGGTTCACGAAGAACGGACTGACCCCAGGGATGAGGTGCAGGGCAGCCGCAATGCCCGGTGTTTTCGAGGAATCGACGATCACCTTGGCTCCACTCGTCTTGGCGACGGCAAAGAGCAGCCGCCCGAGATGGGCGATGCACTCGTCAAGCTCAGGGTTTCCGGTGTCGCCTCCGTCAGGAATGCGCAGCAATTCGCGCGTGCGGCGGATCGGGAACCTCCTGCTCCCAACACACCGGCGATCGTTCTCTAGAAGGCTCTCGAGCCGCCCCCCCGCGAGTCTGCCTCCCTCGGCTAGGACCTCGATCCAGAAATCACAGGCCTGGATCTTCTTTCCACAACCGCAGATCAACCAGTCCTCTCCGAGAGGATGACGCCACCCCGTGAGTAACTCGCCAACGTAGAGGAACTCGTTGATCTCGCCGAGGAGCATGCCGAGGAGAGTGGAGCCGGCTCGAGCAGGCCCGACGATGTAGAGGACCTTCAGGTTCGCGTCCTGGCTTGCGGGCGAGCCCAGGGTGTTCACGGAAGCCGATCCTACCCGTGGGGTGGGAACGCCACGCAATCGGGCCAGAGGGTACCGTTGAAGGCGGTCGTCTCGGCTGGTAGCGTCGAAACAGGTCCGGCGGGCTCTCGTCCGGGCAACGACGGAGCGGAGGTACGAGTGGAAATCGAGATCGGGATCGGAAAGACCGGGCGACGCGCCTATGGATTCGATGAAGTATCCATCGTCCCCTCCCGAAGGACGCGCGACCCCGACGACGTCGATATCTCCTGGGAGATCGATGCATGGAGGTTCGAGCTGCCCCTGCTTGCTTCTGCCATGGACGCGGTCGTCTCTCCCGAAACGGCGATAGAGATCGGCAGGCTCGGCGGGCTGGCCGTTTTGAACCTGGAGGGGTTGCAGACGAGGTACGAGGATCCCGAGCCCATCTTCGACGAGATCGCATCGCTGCCCGACGACAAGGCCACCCGGCGGATGCAGGAGCTCTACCAGGAGCCCATCAAGGGCGAGCTCGTCGTTCGTCGCATTCGGGAAATCAAGGAGGGGGGGGTTGTTTCAGCTGCCTCCCTCACGCCGCAGCGCGTGCGAAAGTTTGCCGATCTGGCTCTGGAGGCCGAACTCGACATCCTCGTGATCCAGGGCACCGTGGTGTCGGCTGAACACGTCTCAACACGAACCGAGCCGCTGAACCTGAAGGAGTTCATTGCCCGATTCGACATCCCCGTAATCGTCGGCGGCTGCGCTTCGTACCACACGGCGCTTCACCTGATGAGGACGGGCGCCGTCGGCGTGCTGGTCGGGATTGGGCCGGGGGCCGCGTGCACGAGTCGGCAGGTGCTCGGATTAGGTGTCCCTCAGGCGACGGCCATCGCAGACGCGGCGGCCGCTCGAATGCAGCATCTGCACGAAACGGGCCGGTACGCGCACGTGATCGCCGACGGCGGTATGCGCACGGGCGGAGACATCGCGAAGGCGATCGCGTGCGGGGCGGATGCCGTGATGATCGGTTCCCCCTTGTCTCGGGCCCAAGAGGCTCCGGGGAACGGGCACCACTGGGGTATGGCGACCTTCCACCCCGAGCTGCCGCGCGGAACGAGAGTACGAACCAAGCAGATCGGCTCGCTGGAGGAGATCGTCGTCGGCCCGGCTCACGAGAATGATGGCACGCTCAATCTCTTCGGGGCTCTCCGGATGTCCATGGCGACCACCGGATACGCGAACGTCAAGGAGTTTCAAAAGGCCGAGGTCATGGTCGCGCCGGCCATCAAGACGGAGGGCAAGGACCTCCAGCGATCTCAGGGGCAGAGTTAGTCGCTTTCGTGCGACAGGGGTCGCCCCTCGTACATCTGCCTGAACGTCGCTCCGGCCACACGCCAATCCGATCTCCGCGCATAGTCTCGCGCCCGCGGTTCTATGTCCCGAGCCAGAGCGGGATCGTCCAAGAACGTTTGGATCGCCTCGGCGAGCCGATCAGGAGACTCGGGCTCAACGACGATGCCGAGACCTTCGCGCCGAACGATGGCGCCGACGACCCCCGCGTCCGTTGCAATCACCGGGGTGGCGTTCTCCGCCGCTCGTTGCAGAACGCCGCTGTCTCCGCCGAAGACCCGGCGGTACGGGAGTACCACGGCGTCGGCGGCCGCGAAGTAGTCGTGCATGTCCTCCGTCGGGATGTATTCCAGTCGGGCAACCAGCCGATTCGGCGCATCGAGACGGCTCCGCCACATTTCTACATCCTCCGTCCCAAAGGCCTTTGGGGCGCCCGCGAGAACGGCCGTCCAGTCGCCCCGTACGGCCCGCAGCGCCTCGAGGAAGATGTCGGGTCCCTTGTCCCATCGAAGGGCGCCGAAGAACAGAAAGACGGTCGTGTTCTGTGGAAGTCCGAGGCGCCCGCGAGCTTCCTGTTTCGAGATCGGCGGGGGGGCCTCGGTGGGGTTCGGAACGACCGAAACCTGAGAGGCCACGGACGGTGCGCCCATGGCCGCAACGATCGCCGCCTTCTGCTCGTCGGTGTGCACGACCACGGACCGAACGTCCCCTCCGGAAAGGAGGCGCCTGAGGGCTCGTCGGTTGACCTCGAAGAAGAGTCGCTTCGGCCACGGGTAGGCGCGAATCGCATCGCCGTACCAGATCCAATTCATTGTCCCGAAGATCTTCGTGTCGATTCGCCCCCTCCTTCGCGCCTTGCGGATCGCGGCGAGGAGTGGGATTTCGCTGTAGTCCAGAGTGAGCAGGTGAAAGACATCGGCGCGCTCCTCATCGGCCCATCGCAGGCACTGCTGAAGCGCTCGGTAGATCTGGAACGATCGCCGCGCCCCGCTTCCTTCGAAGCCCGGGTCGGAGGGTCCCGCAATGAACCGCAGATCCGGTAGTTGGAGGCCGGATTGGTGGACGATCGCCTCGTCTTTCCAGCTCACGAATGTCACGTCATCGCCTTGTTCGGCCCAGTACCTCCAGAGGAAGGACACGACGACGGGCTGATGCCCGCCGATGACGGGAGCAAACAGCAGGATGCGCATCGTGCAGTAGCCTAGCGGCGCACGAGTTCACGACGGACGGCCATCGAATGATCGGAAGACACACATGAGTGGGGACGCTGCCCGAAGCTGGGGGCGGCGCCTGCGTTGGGCGCATCTCGTGCCATGGGCGAGCTTCCTCGTCCTCTACTACGAGACCCTGGGCAAACGAAAGGAGCTCCGGCGCCCGGCAGCCCAGACGCCGGTCGCGGCGCCGAAGGGCTCACGCCCTCCCTGGAGAACTGTGGTCGGGGTGGTTCGAATGGCTGCGCGACTCACACCGGGAAACGACACGTGCCTCGTGCGCTCCTTTGCCGCCGCCCGCATGCTCCGCCATTACGGCTATCCGGCTCACGTGGTGATCGGAGTGCCCGAAACGAGGATCGGGGCGCCAGGCTGGGAAGCGCATGCGTGGGTCGAGGTGGCGGGCGCCGCTGTTGGCCGGGGGGACCACCAGGAGATCGTCAGGCTGAGGCCGTGAGGGACGGGTCACTGGAGCCGGGGGGGATCCCCCAATGGCGGATCCCCACATCGGAAGACGCCACCGAACGGTTCTCGTGGGGCGGGCTCGGGATCGCCACGAACCTGTGGCTGCCGAGGCTTCCGTCAGGAAGCGGCCGCCCCGACCTTCACGTGGTCTGGCGGCTCGGCAAGCGACCGGCCCTGCCGGTCGCAACGGAGCGCCTTTCCGTTCGCGGCAAGGACGGAGAGGCCGCATTCACCGTGGCCGGAGACGACCGCGTCAAGGTCTTCGATATCGAGCGGGTGGCCGCATATGTCATCAAGAGCAAGCCGCGGGTCATCGAGATCTTTCCTGCCGCGCCCGAGGATCCCATGGAGGTTGAACGGTTTCTCGTGAACACCGCCTTGCCGACGTTTGCCGGGATCGTGGAGGGACTCGTCTGTCTTCACGCGTCGGCTGTTGCTCTGAATGGAAAGGCGACCGTTTTCGCCGGCCCCTCGCGGGTGGGGAAGTCGACGTCCGCCTGGCGACTTCTCAACGAGGGATGGCGCCTGATCGGCGACGACGCGGTTGTCCTCCGCGAGGACTCGGGAACGTGGATGGTTCCTCCCGGCTCGCGGGGAATCCGGCTCGATGCCCTCAAGCGAGGTGGTGTCTGGAGGAGCGGCCCCAAGGTAGAGACCATTGTTCCTGCTGCGGAAGGGCCGAGCCGGCTCGGC
>JBOGWA010000014.1:0-1507 GCA_050693155.1 Actinomycetota bacterium
GTTGAGGGTCGTCCAGAGTGCTTCGTAGTCGATTCGATGGTAGATGTGATCGACGAGGATGCGGATGTCCGCCTCGAGGCGACGACGCTTACGGGAGGCCATCAGACGGGAACGGCATCGCGCAGCATTCCTTGCCGATCCCGCGCCAACAGTCCCCCGGAGGTGATGACGTCGACGCGAACTCCCAGGCTCTCGGCAAGTTCACGGCGGAGGCGCACCTGATCGAGGAGCGTGCCCCCGGGGTCCATGTCGACCAGCAGGTCAAGGTCAGAGCCGGGCCCCTCCTCGTTTCGCGCAACCGACCCGACCACCCGAACGTTTCGGGCACGGTGCTTCGCGGCGATGTCCAGGATGGTCTGCCGTCGTTCACGGAGGAGCCGGCGAAGGCGTCCGGCGTGTCGTCTCGAGTCCGGTTGAGAAACGAGGACCGCTCCCGCGACACGAAGTAGCCGCTCGAGCGTGCCGACGGTGGGCGTCTTGCCCCCCGATTCGTAGGCGGCCACTGTTGGCTGCGAGGTTCCGGCCCGGCGAGCGAGCTCGGCCTGCGTTAGGCCGGCGGCCGTCCGAGCCTCCCTGATCATCTTCGCCGAAAGACTCATGAGCCTAGTATATCCAAGCGGATATGCTCTCGAGCCGGCGCCGGCCGGGACCTACTCAGGTGGTTGGATGCGGCCGATTCGCTGGAGGCCGACCAGCAGGGCCGCCGTGAACGCCCATGAGATGCCGGCCATCGCCCACCAGGGAACCGAGCTCGCGTCGGGGTGGATTCCAAAGGCGGCGTTCAGCGTCGCCACACCCGCGACTCCGGCGGTCATTAGCACGAAGGCCCACGACCACCACCAGAGCTCCTCGGCGCGGTGTCCGACGAGCACCATCAGGAGCGCGAGGCCGAAGGCCTCCACTCCCCCCATCCGGAGCCAGGACGGTTCGGCGATCGGAGGTTGATCGAGAAGTCCGAGGACCGACTTCGGAACGAGCGCGAGCGCGATTCCGGTCGCGGCCCACGCGAGCGCCTGGAGATAGAGCGTTCGCCTGAGGAGGGACACGGTGGCTAGAATAGGCGGCGCCCCCAGCGCGGCCAACGGGCTGCGCTCTTTTGTTGTCAGGGGGTCACCAGCCAGGGGGAGAATCAGCGGATCATGATCGACGGACCCCGGGTGGCCGTGATCGGAATCGATTGCGGCACCCCGCGACTTCTCTTCGAGGACCTGAAAGCCGAAGTCCCCAACATCTCCGCGCTCATAGAGCGGAGCCTCTACGGCGAGCTCGAGAGCATCACGCCGCCGATCACGGTTCCCGCTTGGGCCTGCGCGTTGACGGGGAAGACGCCCGGCCAGCTCGGGATCTACGGGTTCCGGAACCGTAAGGATCGCACCTACGAAGGCCTCTCGATCGCGACTTCGAACGCCATCAGGGAGCCGACGGTCTGGGACCTGCTCGGCGAAGCGGGGAAGAAGTCGCTCCTCATCGGCGTGCCGCCCGCCTATCCCGTGCAACCGGTGGAGGG
>JBOGWA010000015.1:0-8236 GCA_050693155.1 Actinomycetota bacterium
GTTCTCCAGGACCACCTCGACCCGTTCGCCGCCGACCATCGCCTTCAGCTGGTCGGACGTTCCGTGCGCGATCTTCCGCCCGTGGTCGATGACCACGATGTCGTCGCAGAGGCGGTCGGCCTCCTCCATGTATTGCGTCGTCAGTAGGACGGTGGATCCGATCCGCACGAGGTCCTGGATCGTTTCCCACATCTGGACCCGACTCCTAGGGTCCAGACCGGTCGTCGGCTCGTCGAGGAACAGGACCTCGGGCCGGGCAACCAGCGCGGCGGCGAGGTCGAGCCGGCGGCGCATTCCCCCCGAGTACGTCTTCGCCGGCCGGTCGGCCGCCTCGTCGAGCTCGAACCGCTCGAGAAGCTCCCGAGCCCGGCTCCGAGACTCCTGGCGTCCGAGGTGGTAAAGCCGGCCCACCATGTCGAGGTTCTCGAAACCCGTCAGGTGCTCGTCGACGGCCGCGGTCTGCCCCGAGAGGCCGATTTGCTCGCGCACTTTTTCAGCTTCCTTCTGGACATCCAACCCCGCCACCTCGACCGTGCCCTCGTCTGGGTCGAGCAGCGTTGTGAGGATCCGGACCGCGGTCGTCTTCCCGGCTCCGTTGGGCCCGAGGAGGCCGAGGACCGTCCCCTTGGGAACGTCCAGATCGAGACCGTCGAGCGCCACGACTTTCCCGTAGCGCTTGACGAGCCCCTGAGTTCGAATCATGTTGGTCATCAGATCACCTCTCTCGTATTCAACGAACGACTGGCCCATTTCATGCCCCCGATCGAAAGAGGCTCCCTCTCATGGGTGGATCCGGGCCCTCCGATCCATCATAGGACCGGTCTTCACCGGGGAATCAACCGGTTCTGCCGAGGGTTGTGCGCTTCATGAGCGTCAGTCCCTCACTCGACACCGTCACCCCACCAAAGGCCGGGCGAAAAGAATGGATCGGGCTCTCGGTGATCGCCCTGGCCTGCATCGTGTACGTGATGGATCTCACCGTGCTGCACCTCGCAGTGCCGCAGATCAGCGCGGATCTCCAGCCCAGCAGCGCGCAGCTGCTCTGGATCATCGACATCTACGGGTTCATGGTCGCCGGCTCGCTCATCACGATGGGGACGTTGGGCGACCGCATCGGCCGTCGTCGATTGCTCATGATCGGCGCCGCCGCGTTCGGCGTCGCGTCGATCGTGGCCGCCCTCTCGACAAGCGCCGAGATGCTCATCGCGACGCGGGCACTCCTCGGCATCGCCGGCGCCACGCTTGCTCCGTCGACTCTCTCCCTGATCCGGAACATGTTCCTCGACCCGCAGCAGCGGACGAGGGCGATCGCGATCTGGATCACGAGCTTCTCGGTGGGGGGAGCGATCGGGCCTCTGCTCGGTGGCGTCGTGCTCGAATTCTTCTGGTGGGGCGCGGTGTTCCTGCTCGCCGTGCCGGTGATGATCGCGCTGTTGATCCTCGGGCCGCGTCTCCTGCCCGAATACAAGGACCCGAATGCGGGCCGGCCACACCTGCCAAGCGCGGCGCTTTCTCTTGCGGCGGTGCTGGCCATCATCTTCGGGCTCAAGCAGATCGCCCAAAACGGGGCGAGCCCCCTGGCGCTTGGGTTCATGGCGGCGGGGCTCGTGCTGGGATGGGTGTTCGTGAGAACCCAGCGGTCGCTCGATAACCCCCTGATCGACCTTCGCCTGTTCAAGACGAGGGAGTTCAGCGTCTCGCTGGCCACATACGGCATCGGCATCCTCCTGGTGTTCGGCGGATTCCTGTTCCTGCCTCAGTTCCTACAGTTGGTTCTTGGCCTCTCCCCGCTCGAGGCGGGACTGTGGACGCTTCCGTGGGCGCTGGCCTTCGTGGTCGGTTCCAACCTGACCCCGCTGCTCGCGCGGAGATTCCGGCCGGCCTACTTGATGGCGCCGGGGCTGCTTCTCGCGGCGCTGGGCTTCGCGGTCCTCACCCAGCTCGACTCGAACACCGGATTCCTCGTGATCCTTCTGGGGTCCATTCTGTTCTCGCTCGGGACCGCTCCGCTGTTCACGCTGACGAACGACCTCATCATCGGCTCGGCGCCCCCCGAGCGCGCCGGCGCGGCGGCGGGGATCGGGGAGACGGCGGCGGAAGCCGGTGGAGCCCTCGGGATTGCGATCTTCGGAAGCATCGGTTTGGCCATCTACCGGGGGGCGATTGCCGATATCCTCCCTGTTGGGATCCCGGCCGCTGCGGCAGATGCAGCGCGGGACACCCTCGGTGGCGCCATCGAGGTTGCGGGACGGCTTCCCGGGGACTTCGGCCCCACGCTGATCGGCGCCGCTCAGACGGCTTTCACGCAGGGACTCCACGTCGCGGCGTTGATCAGCGCGGTCGCCTCCATCGGTCTGGCCCTTCTGGTCGCGACCCTGCTGCGAGGTGTTCGTGGCACCGCCGGGCTTGAGGATCAGCCCGAAACAGAGGCCGGCGGGGTCGCGCTCATCTCCGAAGGAACGAAGCCGGTACCGGCCCCCGCGGACTGAGCTTCCTCCCGGGCGGCGTCCTTGCACGCTCCTTCGGTTCAGTTCAAGCTTGCCCCAGCCCGCGAGGAGAGGGGAGGAGATGCGAAAAGCAATCATTGCCGCGATCGTCGCCGGCGCCCTGCTCATACCGGAGGCCGCGCCCGCCGCCGATCATCGTCGTGACCCGGAGGGGTGCGCGGCGGTCAACCCCGGAATGCCGACCTGCACGATCACGATTACCACTGCGCCCACTCTCGGGCAGGCCACCGGTGCGGCCGGCCCGGGAAACTGGGAGGTCACGATTGTTCGCACGATCACGAAAGGGAAAAAGAAGAAGAAGACGACGTTCAAACTGACGCCCGATGCAATGGGTGTCGCCGGTTTCGATTACCTACCGGGGGACGTGGTCACCGCGACCGCTCTTGACCCCGGCAGTTTCGTCGTCGCGGGCCACGACTAAACCGTGGCGCAGCGGCATGCGTTCCGCTGGGTCTGGTCGAGACCTGCTACTCCGGGAGGGAGTGAATCTCTCGTGCGGAGAGCCTGGTAGTTGTCGGGGAGAGACGGAGGCCGACCATTCCCAGGGAGCCCGCAACCCAGACGCCGTCCTTGAGCTTCTCGACGCTGAGCCCACCCTCATCCGATTCCATCACTCGCCAGATGAGCCCGCGGATGGTCCGATAGACGGTAGTCCTGGGCACGACCACAGTCTACGCCTCCGGAGAGATGGAGGCGCCTAGGGCCGCGCGGACGGACTCAGTCGGTAGATCGAGCCCTCGCTCGTCGCGACGACGATCTCCGCCCGGCCGTCGCCGTCGATGTCCACGACTTCGAGCGCGGAGGCGGACTCGCGGAGTTTGCAGAGGGCCGAGGGGTCTCCCTGAAAGTCGACCGCGACGAGCCTCAGCGACTCCCCTCCGACGACCGCGTTTCCGACGAGCGCCTCCTCGCGCCCGTCGCCATCGAAGTCGAGGGCCCCGAGACCTCCTCCCACGAGGCTGTTGCTTTCGATCTTCCAGAAGAGATCCCCGGTCCTTCCCGCCAGACCGAATGTATGGGAGAAGCCGCCGGCGATGACATCGTCGGCGCCGTTGCCGTCGAGATCGCCGGCAGAGACAGCGATCCCCTGCTCGGGAAGATCCACTTGCCACCGCCGAGCGCCCGACGGCCGGAACACCTGAATCGAACCGCTGGAGAGACCTCGACGATGAGCAGCCACGAACTCGTCCAGGCCGTCGCCGTCGACATCCGCGAGGCCGAGGTCTCCGACGGCGCCCGAACCCACCGACGTCTGGGCGCGCAGCGCGCCCGAGAGTCTGAAGATCCGAAGCACGCCGGCCGAGTCTCCGGCCGCGAAGAGGCGGCGCGTCTTCGAGTAGACGAGCGCAGAAACCGGGGTCCCGGCATCGAACACGGACTCCCACCGCCGCTTGCCGTTCGCGACGTCGAGCCCGACGGCTCTCCCGTCCTCAGTGCCGACCAGCACCGTGCGCGACCCGCTCACCATCGAGCGCACCCCCGGCTCGACGCGGGACGTCCACACGATCCGGCCATCGACGGGTGAGACGGCGCGAACGGTCCCGCCCCACGAGGCCCCGATGAGCTCCAGGGCGCCGTCTCCATCGGCATCCGCCGCGGCGAGCCCCACGATCTTGTGCGGGAAGAAGTCGTCGCTCCGACGGAGCAGTCCGCCCGAGTCGTCGAGTCCGTAGACGCGTCCCGAGGTGGTCCCCACGCCGACCTCCGCCTCCGGGTCGTCGTCGAGATCGGCAACGGCAAGCGAAGGAGTCCCTCCCGCATCCAGGCGCCAGGCGATCCTCCCCGTCGCAGCCTCACGAAGGCTGAGCAAATGGTCGGAGTCCAGGGTCAGCAGAAACGAACGGCCCTTGAACCGGAGAGCCGAGATGTGCCGAAACGCAGTGTCGTCGGATCGACGTGTCTCCCACAGAGGGGTAGCCGCTGGCTCCTCGACGACCGGATCCAGCGCCTGCGACCCCCGGCCCGAAACCGCGAGGACCACGCCGTTCGCAAGGGCGGTTGCGGCATCGGCGGCGCCGTCGTCGTCGGCGTCGGAGAGGACAATGGAGTCTGGCGCCGGAGCCTGCTGTCGCCCGGCCGCTCCCCGAGTGGTGTCGAAGGTCCAGAGCGCCAGCGGTTCGCCAATCGAGGTACCGGCGATCGCGCGCCCCAAACCATCCAGCGCGAGCAGTCGTCCGCTATCGATCGTGTTGCCGTGGGCTACGACGTCCGGCACTCCATCGCCGGTCAGGTCCGCCAGCGAGACGGCGCGGAAGTAGTTGGTGTCCTGGTCCCCGTAGTTCCAGAGCAGCGACCCATCGCGACCGTCGACCACAGCCACCATCCCGGCTCCGATCCCGACATCAATGTTTCCGGCGGAGCGCTTACGCGTCGCCGAGGTCGGTACCCCGCGGCCCGCAAGAACCACATCCGCGATGCCGTCCCCGTTCAGGTCTTCTGCTGCCAGAGCGAGGAACGCCTTGCCGGAATCGATGGTGACGGTCCCCCGCGGAGCGACGTTCCCGTCGGCACGGTAGGTCCAGAGCGCCGAACCCTCGGCGCCATCGAACGCCCGCGCCGACGCGTCCTCGAGGACGACGGCGACATCGGGGGTCCGGTCTCCTGTGAGGTTCGCGAGCTCGAGATCCCTCGCCGGGGCTCCCAGAGGAATCGGCCGGCGGAGTAACCGTCCGTCCTTCCCCGAGAGCATGTAGAGGTTCTCCGCGCGCCGTGCGCCGAGCGCAACGAGATCGTCCTTCCCGTCGCCGTTGAGATCGGCGGCTCGCAGCTCGTCGACCCCCCCGGCGATTCGCGATGTCCAGATGACCTCCCCAGACTCGGCCTCGATCGCGACCACGCCGGACCTCGGGGCTCTCGGGTGTGCCGCGGCGACGGCTAGCTCCTTCCCCCGATCGCCGTCGAGCTCGGCCAGGACGATCTGCCTCAGCGAGCTCTGGAACGGTAGGTACCAGAGCGTCGCTTCTTCGGTTGGAGCGAACAGCTGGAGGGCGCGCACCCCTCGCTTCCCGCTCACGATGATTTCGGGGACACCATTCCCATCGATGTCATGCGCCACGGCATCGAGGAGCTCACCCATCGCCGGTCGCGTCCAGTCGACCTCGAGACCGCGACAGTTCTGCCGGTAGAGCCGGACGGCCACCGGAGCGGCCGGTGGAAGCAGCTGCGCTCCGAGTGGGAAGACCGTCGCGAAGCCTCTCGTACCGACGGCCACGGCCCGCCGCGCCGACGGCGCGGAGACGCCTCGCAGCTCCTCGCCTGTATCGGAGGCCGCCGCGGCCCACGTCGATCCGGCGTCCGAACTCATCGCGAGCAGCCCGTCGCTTCCAACCGCAATCGCGGCTCGCCCGGAGACGGCAAGCGCTCGCACCGGGCCTCCGAAATCCGCAACCGGGGTCCACGTGAGACCTCCATCCTGGGTCGCGAAGATCGCTCCGCTTCCGGCGGTGACGATGCCGTTCTGCGGATCCGTGAACTCCACGTCGGAGAAGGAATCGGACGCGCCCGTGGACACGGCCATGGGGATCCACGTGCTTCCCCCGTCCTCGGTCCGGAACGCTGCGCCGAAGAACCCGACGGCGGCCCCGCGATCGTGATCGAGAAAAGACACGCCGGTCAATCCCGAGGGAGCGGGCGCCGCCTGTGGCGACCAGGTCGCTCCCCCATCGGTCGTCGAAATCACTACGGGCGCACAGCAGCCGGTCTCGAGGGGCGCAGAGCCTACGGCCCAGCCGCGGTCTCGGTCGACGAACTCGACCGATTGAAGGACGGCTGCCGGGAGCCCGGTCGAGAGGACCTTCCAGGTCCGCCCCCCGGTGCTCGTAGACAGGACCGTGTTTCCGTTCCCCACGGCCCAGCCGTACGAGGCGTCGACGAAATCGATCCCCTGGAGGTTCTCTCCGGTCACGGCCTTCTGCCGCACCCACGTACCGCCACCATCACTCGTCGCGAACACCGCGCCCCCCTCTCCGACCGCCCATCCGAGCTTCCGGGTCGGGAACGAGACGTCGTTGAGATCGACCTCGGGCGGGATCAGGCCCGGCTGGACGGTCGGAAGGTCGATCGGCTTGAGCGGGGACGGGTCCGGCGGGTGGAACCCCAGCTGCACCGCCTTGACGGCGTCGATGAGGCCGTGCCCCTTGTCGGGCGAGGAACTGTCGTCGGGGTTGCTCGGATCGACCTCGAGGCCGTAGGGGAGGCCGAACCGGAACTTGTGGGCAGTATCCTCGATGATCTCCTCGACCTGCGCGGGAGTCAGCTTCGGATTTGCCTGAAGGAGCTGCGCCACGATCCCGGTCACGTGTGGCGCCGACATCGACGTGCCGGAGAGGGTGGCGTAGGAGTTGGGCGGGCCCGTCTGGTTCTCGCAGATCGGCATCGTCATCCGGCAGGTCGACACGATCGAGCTGCCCGGAGCGGAAACGTCGGGCCAACTCGAAGGATCGGCCGCAAGACCCCGTGACGACGTGGGGGCAATCGAGCCGTCGCGGCGCCCAACGTCTCCATCGTCGTAGTTGGCGACGCAGATCACACCGGGGGTTGGGTTCACGCACTGCGCGTGGGTCCTCGGCGCGCCTCCGTCACCACCCGCGTTTCCGGCCGCGACCACGATCGTGATCCCCTCGGCGACGAGCGCCTCCTGGAGCTTCCACGTCGCTTGGTGGAACTGGCTGTTCTCGGGGTCGTACGGCTCGTACCCGCTTCCCCAAGAGGTATTGACCACCTTGATCGGGGGGGTTACCTGATCGTGGTTCTCCAGAACCCAGGCGAGGCCGTCGAGTCCGTTCTCGAGGAACGTGTAGGTGCCGACGCCGACGCCGTGGATCGTCGCTCCTGGCGCCGCCCCGTGGTATCTGCCTCCGGAGGCTGCCCCGGTTCCGGCGGCGATCCCGGCGACGTGAGTCCCGTGCCCGCCGGCCGACGTCGTGTCGGAATCCGGCGAATCGACGGCCACCTTGGGCCCGAGGCACTCCGTGAACCCCGTCTGGTTCGTGACCACGAACATCGGTGTGGTGCAGACGATCTCGACGTTCCTTCCAATCCGACCCTGGAAGTCCGGGTGGGTCGTATCGATGCCCGTGTCCACGATGGCAATGCCGACACCGGAGCCATCGATGATCGTTCCATTCGCAAGGGTCACCCGGCCGTTCAACACCTGCTGGCCGTGGGTAGCCTTGTGTGAGGTATCGGTCGCAAAGCGAATGCGACGGTTGGCCTCGATGTATGCGATCGAGGGTGAACGAGCCAGGTCGGAGAACATCTCGGCGGTTCCATACGCGACGAAGACCTTGATCGGCCGATAGATCGTGCCGACGTCCGCGCCGTCGCTTCGAGCTGCTGCGAGCCCGGCATCGAGCATCGCGTCCGACCGGACGTGCACGAGAGCGCTCGTTCGCCCGGTCGCCTCCGAGACGAGCCGATCGATCCGGGCTCGGTTCTGCGACCCGTGCAGCGTTCCGACCGTAGACGCTCGGCTCGGAGGGGACAGCGGCAAGGAGACCCAGAGAAGCGCAAGGGCGAGCGCCCACGCGGCCACGGGCCAGCCACGATCGCAACCCTTCTTGCTCCTGCTCATGCTCCCGCCAAGCCGATGTTCTTCATCCACACTAATACGCCTTGTTGGCAGTGCCTCCCCTGCACGCGAGGGAGCTCTGAGACGAATTCCCGTTTTGCCCAGACCGCGGGGGCGAGCGAACAACAACGCCGGACGGTCGGGAGCCGCGGCGCGAAGC
>JBOGWA010000016.1:0-13792 GCA_050693155.1 Actinomycetota bacterium
AACCCGTACTGAAGCATCCAGGTATCCGAGTAGAGCTTCGAGAGGTAGTTCCGCCCGGTGTCGGGAAAGATCACGACCACGACGGCGTGGTCGTCGAGCTCCCCGGCCACCTCTAGGGCCGCGTGCAGGGCGGTTCCGGCCGAGCCACCCACCAGGATCCCTTCCTGTCTGGTGATCGCCCTAGCGGCGAGGAACGAATCGCGGTCGGACACGCGGATGTAGCGGTCCACGACGTTCGGATCGAATGTCTCCGGCCAGAAGTCCTCCCCGATCCCTTCGACGAGATACGGCCTGGGCTCGTCGCCGGAGAAGACCGAGCCCTCGGGATCGGCGCCGACGACCAGAAGGTCCGGCTTCTGTTCCTTGAGGTACCGGCTCGTGCCCGTAATCGTGCCTCCGGTCCCGATCCCAGCCACTAGCACGTCGATCTTTCCCTCCGTCTGCTCCCAGATCTCGGGGCCGGTAGTTTCGTAGTGGACCGTTGGGTTCACCTGGTTGAAGTATTGGTTCGGCTGGAAGGCGCCGGGGATCTCCTCGGTGAGTCGATCCGCCACCCGGTAGTAGGACTCGGGGGACTCGGGCGCCACGGCCGTCGGTGTTATGACCACCTCGGCGCCGTACGCGCGGAGGAGCGCGACCTTCTCTTGACTCATCTTGTCCGGCATCACGAAGATGCAGCGGTAGCCTCTGATCGCGGCCGCGATGGCGAGGCCGTGACCGGTATTGCCGGAGGTCGGCTCGACGATCGTTCCACTCGGTTTCAGCAGGCCGGCCTTCTCGGCCGCCTGGATCATCCGGAGCCCGATCCGATCCTTGACGCTTCCGCCGGGGTTCAGCATTTCGAGCTTTGCGAGGAGTGTGGGGCGGACTCCGCGGGTGACGCGCTGGAGCCTGACGAGCGGCGTCTTTCCGACCGCGTCGAGAAACGAGTCCATTACCTTCACGGCGCCTCCGGGCTCCTATTCTCCGCCACGGGGGGTTCGGGGGGATAGCTCGCCAGGGGCGCTCCGAGCCGCCCTTCGTGCGGGCGAGCGGTCGATCAAACTAGGTCTGGACCAGCCGGTAGATGCCGCTGTCGTCGCTGAAGAACACCGGGCCCTTCGGTGATGCCTCGATCGCGAGGATTCCCCGCGGGTTCGTGAACAGGATCGAGTCCTGGGTGATGTCGTTGCGACCGGCGTTCAGCCTCAGTCGGCGGATCTCGGCGTCGTTCCAGGAACCCAGCAGGAGCGTCCCCTCAGTCTCCGTGCCGAGCCGGCAGCGATCGCAGAAGGCAAGCCCGGTCGGGGCGATGACCGTCGTGTAGGTGTGCTTGGGCGCCACCGGGTTCGGCCCGCTGGTGTTGGTTGCGGGACAGACCGACATCGGTCCCCACCCGAAGTTTCGCCCGATCTCGATCTCGTTGACCTCGTCGTTGCACTCGGGGCCGTTCTCGCTCTGCCAGATGTCGTCGTCCTCGGGGTCGAACGCGAAGCCGAACGAGTTGCGGTGTCCGTAGGAGAAGACACGGCTACTCCCGAACGGATTGCCGGCCGGCGCCTTCCCGTCCGTGCGCATGCGGAGAACGCTCCCGGCCGGATCTTGCGTGTCCTGCGCGTTGGTCTGGTTCGCGGCGTCCCCGGCGACCGCATAGAGGTAGCCATCCGGCCCGAAGTGGATCACGCCACCGTTGTGGATGGCGCTCGCCTCGATCGAGAGGAGCTGCGTGATCCTCAGCTCACCCCCGTCCTTCTCGAGACGCACGATCCGGTTCTGCAACGGGCTCGAGTGGGTGTAGTAGACGAACACCCGCTTCCTGTTCGGCCATCGAGGGTCGAGGGCGATCCCCAGAAGGCCTTGCTCTCCGGAGGTGGCGACGTTCGCGATCCTGCCCCACCGTCGGTCGCGCTCTCTCCTGAGGTCGTACACCCGGATGCTGCCCGTGAACCGCTCGACGTAGAAGATCTTGTTGCCGTCCGGTGTGAAGGTGAACGCGGTGGGCCAGCACTGGGGCGTCCGGCATGGGACCGCGAGGCGTTTTCCAACCGCAGCCGCAGCTGGAGCCTGCAAGGCGGGAGAGGTGGTCGCAAGCAGTGCACCCGCAAGCAGCAAAGCCAGCGTTCGCAGATGGTTCCGGGAGGCTGCCACAAACTCAGTTTAGCCAGGGTCTGGGTCACCGAGACCGGGGACGAAGGCTCCGCTTTGCTCCCCCCGAGGGGGGAGCGGCGCTTCCTGGCTCCGCTGTGGGGACATAGTCATTTGTGACTAGATGAATTTGGCCCGTGCGGGGGATTCACTGTCGGTTCGCAATCGACGACCATCCGGGGCGGAAGCTGAGGTCCAGACCACCTCACTCCCAGACGCCCACCGGAAGACGGTGGGAGCGGCGCCTCGAGATGGGCGCTCGAGCGCTGCAGACGCCGAGAGGGGGATACGCGGGCAGTCCCCCTCTTGGCACATGAGAACGGGTCCCTCGAACCGCGAGAACGCGGGCTCCCCGCGGTTCGGGGGACCTGCATTTTCCGGCCCCTTTTTCCGGCCCCTTATGATGGCCGCGCCCTATGAGCCGGCCTTCTTCCTCTTCGCTCCGAGACGTCCTGTCCGAACCTGCGGTGGTGGTCGTCATCGGCGCCGTTTTTGTCATCATGCTCGGCTTCGGGCTCATCGTTCCCGTCCTCCCCCTTTATGCACGCTCGTTTGGCGTGGGGAAGGCAGAAGTCGGCCTACTCATGACGTCGTTTGCGGTCATGCGGCTCGTGTTCGATCTCGTCGCCGGGCCGATGGTCGAGCGCTGGGGTGAGCGTCTGACGGCGTCGGCCGGCGCCGCGATCGTCGGAGTATCCGCCGGGCTTTCCGCGATCGCGCCGAACTTCCCGATGCTCGTGGTATTTCGAAGCATCGGCGGCGCAGGCTCCTCGATCATGTTTGCCGCCGCCCTCAACCACCTCATCCATACCGTCCCTGCGAATCGGATGGCGCGCACCATGAGCCTGTACTACAGCGCGTTCTTGCTCGGGACGCTCCTCGGCCAGCCGATCGGTGGCGTGATCGCAGAGGTGTTCGGCCTCGCAAGCCCCCTCGTGTTCTACGCGGGCGCCTGCGTCGTCTCGACCGTGCTCATCTTCCGGTACTTCACGGACCGGCCGGGGCGGACTCGCGGGTACGCACCGGCGACGAGGGAGGAGGTGCTCGCCGAGACCGAAACGCCCCTGCGGGCGGCGTGGGGGCGGGTGCGCGGGCTTCTGTCCGGGCGAGCATTTCTCATAGCGTTGGCAGCGAACGCGGTTGGCTTCTGGGCGCTCGGCGCCGTCCGCCTGACGCTGGTCCCTCTTTTTGCGAAGGAAGAGGTCGGGCTCTCGGAAAGTGGCATCGGCGCGGTTCTGGGTGTTGCGGCTCTCGCGCAATTCGCGGTGATGTGGAAGGCAGGTTCGCTTGCCGACAGCCTCGGTCGGCGGCCGCTTCTTGCGCCCGCGCTGGCGGCCATGGGTCTCGGAATCGGCGCCGTGGGCTGGGCGACCCAGACGCCGTTGCTTCTCGCGGCGCTCGTGGCGGTCGGCCTTGCCACGGCGTTCGTGGGCGTCGTCCCGGCGGCGGTGGTGGCAGACGTCGCACCAAGAAGCGTCTCGGCCACGGCGGTTGGCGTCTACCGGTTCGCGGGCGATGTCGGGTTCGTTCTGGGCCCGCTGGTCGGTGGGTTGGTGGCCGACGTCGCGGGCTTCCGTCCCGCGTTCGTCGTGATCGCCGTTCCGCTGCTCGCAGCCTCGTTGCTTGCGCTCGGGATGCCGGAGACACTTGCGCGTTCCGGTCGCAGGACTTCGGCGCGTTCCGGAGCCCCAGCCGGCGCCTAGTCCCCGAGGATCTCCCCCGCGGCACGCAGGCCCGACTGGATCGCGCCTTCCATGTAGCCCATCCAGTCCGTCGCCGTTTCCGATCCGGCCCAATGGATGAGGCCGATGGGTTTCCGCAGCGCGCGGCCATAGGAGATCCACGTCCCCGGCGTGAAGACGGCTGCGTACCCTCCGCCGCTGAAGGGCTCGGCGGCCCAGGACTGCTCGATGTAGCCGATGGGCTCACCCGCGCGGGGACCGAAGTACCGCTCGAATGACTCGAGCACGCCCCGTCGCCTGGCGGCGTGGGACTTCGACCCCCAGATTCGGGCATCGTGCCCTTCGATGAACCCCATGAGGACGCCTGGTCGGCTATCGGGGTCTGGCGAGTTGTCGAACGTGACCTTGACCGGACCGGTGTCGCTCGTGGCCTGACCGGCCAGACCGTCCGATCGCCAAAAGGGGGCTCGGTACAACGCCTGCACCTTGATGACGGTTCCCATCCGCAATCCCTGGGTGAGCTGCCCCCGCAGGCCGCCGTCGAAGTCGCTGAGCGGCGGGTCGTAGACGATCTGGGCTGCGAGGAAAGGAGGAACGGCCACGATCGCCCGCTCGGCAACGAGTCGGAGGCGATCACCGACGACCATGATCCGGCCGTTCCGCTGCCCGATCAGCCTGACGGGTGAGGAAAGAACGACCCGATCCCCGAGCTCCTCAGCCAACCGGATCGAGATCAACTGCGAGCCGCCGACAAAGCGGCTGTCCTGGGCGCCTCCCGCGGTGTTGATCAGGTTGTCAAGCGATCCAGCGGCTCGGATGTAGAACAGGACGTGCAGCAGGGAGAGGTCTCGCGGCTGGACGGAGAAGACCGATTCGATCGCCAGATTCACCAGATCGTTCGTCGGGGCGTCGGGCGGAAGCGTCGGGGGAACCAGAGCTTCTCGCATCCAGGTCTCGAAGGTCTTGCCGTCCCACTCGGCTGCGCTAGGCGCCTCGTAGGGCGCGTCGGGAGGTACCTCCCCCGACATCGAGTTCTGCAGCTCGATCGCAAGGCCGGCGTTTGCCGCGGAGGGGTTCGGCGGAATCCTCCCGCTGTATCGCATGAGCCGCCCGTTGTTGTAGTCGAGGTACTCGCCATCGTTGTAGGTCTTGAACGTGCCGATGCCCAAGTCTTTCGCGAGGTTGAAGACTCTCTTCTGCGGATTCGGCGACGCCTGATCGGGAAGGGGCCCGACCCACTGGCCGCCGACCTCGATCACCTTGCCGTTCCCGAGCTCGTGGTTCAGCGTTCGTCCACCGACTCGATCGCGAGCCTCTAGCACTGCGACCGAACGACCCGCGCGCGTCAACGCCCGAGCGGCCGTCAGCCCTGCGAGCCCCGCGCCGACGATCGCGACGTCTACTCGGCGGCGGCGGGATCCGGCTCGCCCCGTTGACGCGAGAGCCGTGGAGGGTAGCGTGGTGGCGGCGATCCCTCCGACGGAGCCTCCGAGGAAGGTTCGCCGGGTGATGGGCTTCGATTTGGCGGGCACGTCGGGATTCTTGCACGGCCCGTCGGAGGCGGACGTGATGGCTGGTCAGGCTCGAGCGGTGCTCGTTCTGGTGATCGGCGCAGCTCTGCTCGTGCCTGCGCCTTCGGTCAACGTGCGCGCGAGCATGGGTGCTGTCCCAACGAGAAACGACTCCTTTCGCCTGATCGTCTACGACTACAAACAGCGTCTCGACGACGCCATGAGCTACGAGACATACCGGGAGAATCTCGAGCAGCAGATCGTGGCCGCGCGAGGGAGTTTCGCGACGGACCGCCCCACGCTGGCGTTCCTCCCAGAGGACACCGGCCTCTTCGCCTGGCTGGTTGGCTCGCGCGCGGAACAAGCGCGTCGCCTCGCTGAGGAAGCCGGGAATTCGGCTGCGGCGATCGCGGCGCTCGCGGCGACCTACGCGCCCCAAGTCGCGTACTACGAGGCAAAGTGCCCCGGCATTCCGCCCGCCCGCGCGCTCGTCCTCGCACTGACCGACACCGCCTGGCGCGCGTTCGCAGAGCCGCTCGCCGGGATGGCCCGGCAGTGGGGCATCTGGATCATGGCAAACCTGAACGCGCCCGACGTCGTGGTCACGCGCGATCCGGCGAAGGTGGCGATCCTCGCAGACCCCGAACGATCGGATTCCGGCTACGCGTACGAAGGTGGGTGCGATCACTGGAACACCGCGTTCCTGTTCCCGCCGGATGCGCGACTCGACCCCGACGCCGCAGCGGATCCGGAGCGGGTCGTCGCCGGCGCCCAGAAGAAGATCTACCTCGTTCCAATCGAGCGGACCCAGGAGGTCGGCCTCGCGATGTCATCGGAGTCGCCCGCGAACGCTCGCGTCATCGAGACACCGTTCGCCGACCTCGGCGTCCTCACGAGCAAGGACGCGTGGATGCCCGATGTGGTCGAGCGCCTCGAGATCGATGGGATGGATGTATTCCTCCAGCCGGAGGCCGGATCGTGGGCGGGTCACGATCCGGTGGGTCTTCCCGTCTGGCCTCCCGACGCCATGCGGAGGGCGATTTGGTCGATGGTGCAGTGGCAGGCCGAGACCGGCTGGGGAGCGCTCTCGAATCTCACGGGGAACTTCGGCGATCTCTACTTCGATGGGACGGCCACGATCGTTCGAGATGCCGTGCCGGGTGAGCGGGCCAAGAACTATTTGCTCGGGAGACCGCCGGATCCGGGGGTCGTGAGGCGCGCGCGCTGGGTCTTTCCCGACCCGCCGCCGAGGACGCCGCTTGCGAACGTCCCGAAGCGGCGATCGTTTCTCGACGAGCGCGGCGCCCTCCTCGCCCCCGGATCGGGCGACGAGATGGAAAACGGGCAGCGCTCTGGATTCATCGTGGCGGATGTCCCAATCGCGACCGCGTTCCGTCGGTTGCCGGAGATCCGTCCGCGTTGCCGGGGATGCTCGGTCGAGGTCGCGCCGGGGCCGGGGCCGCAGTGGGCTCCGGCAGTCGTCGGGGCCGGGGCGGGAACGTTGCATGTCGCCTGGACCGATCTTCGGGACGGTTTCGAGGCGCCGTACGTGGCCTTCTCGACTGACGGCGGCCGCTCGTGGTCCGACGCCGTGAAGGCCGGCGATTCCGCCTTCCGGGAATTCGATCAGCAGGACAACCAGTACGACGCGAAGCTCACCGCCGGCCTCGAAGACACGCTACATCTCGTCTGGGTGGACTTCCGGAATCAGTCGTGGGACGTCTATGGATCGTCCTCCTCGACCGGGGGGACGACCTGGTCGGGGTCAGTCCGGGTGGACGGCTCGCCGTCCTCGGCGGAGGGGTTCCCGAACGAGAACCTCGACCAGGATCCCTCCATCGCGGCCCTTTCGACCGGACGGCTTGTCGCGGCGTGGTCCGACGCGAGGGGGCGCCGGCCCGAGCGCGCTATCCGCGTGTCCTGGTCCGACGATGACGGGGCGAGCTGGTCGGGCGATCGGATCGTGGCCAAAGCACGGGGTCAGTCGGACCAGTGGTCGCCGGTGATCGCCGCCTCCGGCCGGGAGCTCACGATCGCATGGCAGGATCAGCGGACGGGCTGGAATCAGGTCTACGCGGCGGTCTCGAAGGACGGAGGGAGAACGTACGGAGCCCCGATTCGGGTGGCTCCCTCGAGACTCGAGCAGTGGCAGCCGAGCGTGGCGACCGACGGACGATCGCTTGCCGTGGCGTTCACGGAGGGCACCGACACGAAGGGACGGCAGGTTCGTGTCGCTCTCCTGCGCCTTTCGGCGTTGCGACGCGGGCATCGCGGCGGAACACGGCTGCTCGATCCGGATCCGCAGACCTCCGCTCCGGTCCGGCAGGCCCGACCGGCGGTGGCCTTCGGGGGCTACGGCCTCGTTGTCGCCTGGCAGGATGATCGCGCGGGTGACTGGGACGTCCTCGCCACCCAGTTCATCCTGAACCGCTACCGGAACGGCCCACTTCGCGTCGACGATGGACCACCGGGAAGCGATGCCCAGCTTCCGGCGCTCGTGGCAGGCGTCCTGGAGGCGATCGTCCTATGGGAGGACACGCGCAGCGGGTTGGAGCAGATCCGCGCTCTTGCGTTACCTCTGGCCGTTCCCTAGCCAGGGAGGACCAGGTCCCACCAGGGATGCTTGTCGCGCCCACCGGCGAGGTCGACGTGGATGTGCTTGATCTCTCGGTACTCGTTGTAGCCGTAGGTTCCGTGCTCTCGGCCGATGCCGGATTGCTTGTAGCCCCCGAAGGGATAGCGAGGATTGATCATGTGATAGTCGTTGATCCAGACGGTCCCGGTCTGGAGGCGCTCGGCGATCGAGATCGCCCTGGGCACGTCGGCCGACCACACCGCCCCGGCGAGTCCGTAGATGGAATCGTTCGCCAGCGCGACGGCCTCGTCGTCATTCTCGAAGGGAATCACGACGAGAACCGGTCCGAAGATCTCCTCCTGAGCGACCGTCATCGAGTTGTCGACCCCGGAGAGAATCGTCGGGCGGTAGAAGTAGCCACCGTCGTGCCCCTCGACGACCGCCGGTTCTCCTCCGACCGCGACCTCCGCCCCCTCGTTGCGCCCGGTCTCGACGTAGTGCTCGACGGTCTCGAGCTGCCCCTTTGAGACGACCGGGCCGAGGTCGGATGCCTGGTCGAGCGCCGGTCCGACTTTCATCTCCTCGGAACGCTTGACGAGCCCGGCGAGGAACTCGTCGTGTATCGAGCGCTGGAGGAACAGCCTCGTGCCGGCCGAGCAGACCTGACCCTGATGGAAGAAGACACCCCAGAGGACCCCATCGATCGCGTGGTCGAAGTCGGCGCCGTCCAGGACGATCGAGGGCGACTTTCCGCCGAGCTCGAGAGTGACCTTCTTGATCGTTCCGGCGGCGAGCTGCATGATCCGCCGTCCGACCTCCGTCGACCCCGTGAACGCGATCTTATCGACGAGGGGTGAGTTCACGAGCTCCTCGCCCGCGGCGGCGCCTGGCCCCGGGAGCACGTTGACCACTCCGTCCGGTATCCCCGCCTCGAGACAGATCCGTCCGACCTCGATCGAGGTGAGAGGCGTGAATGATGCGGGCTTCAGGATCACGCTGTTCCCGGCGGCGATGGCCGGTGCGATCTTCCACGCGGCCATCTGCAGTGGGAAGTTCCACGGCGTGATCGCCGCGCACACGCCCATCGGTTCCCGGCGAACGTAGTTGTACGAGGTTGCCGAGCGGGGAAGCGGCTCCTCGTCTTCCTCTTTGGCGGCGATGTCGGCAAACACCCGGAAGGTGGAGATCGCCATGCCGATGTCGGCGTTTCTCGTCTTCCGGATCGTGCCGCCCGAATCCTGAGCCTCGAGCTCGGCGAGCCGGGTCGCGTGCTTCTTGATCCCGTCGGCCACGGCGAGCAGATGCTTGGCGCGCTCGCGCCCCCGCATCTTCGGCCAGGGTCCTTCGTCGAAGGCCCGTCGTGCTGCCTCCGTCGCGCGAGCGACGTCGGGCGGTCCTGCCTTGGCGACCTCGACGAACGGTTGGCCCGTCGAGGGGTCGATCGACTCGAACGTTTCGCCGGATGCGGCATCCGCCTCGTCGCCTCCGATCACCATGGGGTAGCGCTCGCTCATTCGAAGGTCCTCCTCGGTCGGGAATTGTTCCTGGGGCCCTCAGCATACTTCCGGTCGACTCGGTACACTTTTGGGGTAACGAGACGGCCGGCGCCCACCACCGCCCGCGAGAGCGGACGCAGGCCCCGGACACAGGAGGTTTGCTATGAGGCTGCGCCGGTTCGCTCTTCTCCTCACCGCCGGGTTGTTCCTCGTTTCGACGCTCGGCGTCGCGACTGCTCAGGCGGCTGTTCCCCGTCTCGTTCCCAGACTTGCCGACCCGGCTGCACTCCACGAAGCCAACTGCACCACCGCGCAGCTTCCCGCGGAGGCTTTCCCGATTGGAACCGGGCCCTGTCCGGGAGTTCGCCCGGGGGCCCTGGTTTCGTCCGACGTTGCGACCTGCACCCTCGGCTTCATGTTCTCGAGCGGCTCGACGCGATACATGTCGACTGCGGGGCACTGCATCCTCGATGGGGGGGAGCAATCCTGGCCGTCGGGAACGGGACCGGCTGCCTACGACGGGGCTGGAAACCAGATCGGACGGTTCGTCTACGGGGTTCTCGAAGACCCGAAGGACTTTTCCCTGATAGAGCTCGATCCCGGGGTTCAGGCCGACGCGCAGATGTGCCATTTCGGCGGACCCACCGGGATCAACGCCAGCCAGACGACGGCGCCGGTTCTCCTCCAGCACTACGGGAACGGCGACGTCGTGAGTGCGTTGACCCCGGCTCGGTCGCACCTTGCGCTCGGGATGCCGGACGCCGATCAGGTCTACGCCTACGGCGCCGGTATCTTCGGGGACTCGGGGAGCGCGGTCATCAGCTCCGACGGCGGCGCGGTGGGCATCCTCGTGACGATCGGCGTGCATCCAGGCTCGAATATCCTGTCGAGCGGGACGATCGGCATCACGCGTCTCGCGCCGCAGGTCGCCCGAGCCGAATCGGTCCTCGGCATCTCGCTCTCGCTCGTCACCGCTTCGCTGCTGTAGCAGAACCCGCACCGGGAGCGCATGTTGGCCGCGCTACTATGGCGGCGCCGGTGACCTACGAAGAGCGCACAGCCGAATTCAAATCCCGCATCGACGCGGGTGAGGCGGTCGAAGCGGGGGACTGGATGCCCGACGAGTACCGTCAGGCCGCCCTCAAGTTCATCGAGATGCACGCGAACTCCGAGATCATGGGGTGTCTTCCCGAGCGCGAGTGGATCCCACGAGCGCCGACCCTTCGGCGCAAGCTGTCGCTGACGGCGAAGGTGCAGGATGAAGCCGGTCACGCCCAGATCCTGTACCGGGTTGCCGAGGACCTGGGAAAGAGTCGCGAGCAGATGTTCGACGACCTGGTCAACGGTCGAACGAAGTTTCACAACGTTTTTCACTATCCGACGTCATCGTGGGGCGACGTGGCCGTGATCGGGTGGCTCATCGACGGGGCCGCCCTCGTCACTCAGAAGGCTCTTCTGACCTGCTCGTATGCGCCGTACGTGCGAGCGATGCGCCGTGTGTGCGCGGAGGAATCCGTGCACCTTCGACACGGCGAGGATCTCACGCTCGAACTCGTCTCCGGGGCGCCCGAGCAGCGTGAGATGTTCCAGGACGCCGTCAACCGCTGGTGGAGGCCGATCATGCATTTCTTCGGTCCGCCGTCGAAGCCGGACAAGGACATCCTGCTCTACTGGCGGATCAAGACTCGGAGCAACGAGGATCTCCGGCAGGAGTTCTTCAGTCTCTACGTGCCAAAGCTCTGGGACGTGGGGATCTCGGTCCCCGACCCCGAGCTCCGCTACGAGCAGGATGCGGGGGAGTGGACCTGGTCCGATCCGGGCTGGGACGAGTTCTGGGAAGTCGTGCGGGGGAACGGGCCGATGACGAAGACGCGGCTCGCCTACCGCAAGGCGATGTGGGATCACCACGCCTGGGTCAGGGAGGTCTTCCAGGGGATCCCGAGCGTCGCCGTGTAAATGGAAGTCTTCGAGGTCTTGTCCCGCCGACCGGACGAGGACTGGACCGTGGTGGGCTCGATCAAGGCGCCGGACCTCGAGATGGCGATGCTCCTCGCTCGCGAGACGCATTTCCGTCATGGCGAGGGCGATACGTTCGCGCTCCGGCGTCGCGGCGAGGACGGGGTGCACGAAGCCGCGGACCCCACCGGGATCGGAGGCGTCATCGATCGCTCCTATCGACGTCAGGACGGCTACGTCGGCGTGGGGGCGAAGCTGAAGCGCGTGCATCGCGAGATGGCGAAGCGCGGCCTCGCCATCGAACACTCTCGCCCGAGCGCCCGCGCGGAGGCAGCGAGCGGTGGTTGACGATCCGCGGCTCGGGCTCCTCCTTGTGCTCGCCGACGACGAGCTCGTGATCGGCCATCGCCACTCGGAATGGACGGGGTGGGCGCCCCACATCGAAGAGGACCTCGCCTTCTCCTCGATCGCCCAGGACGAGATGGCCCACGCGAAGTTGCTCTACGAGGTCGCCGCGGATCTTGCCGGCACGGACGCCGACCGACTCGCGTTCGGCCGACAACCGGACGAATACCGGCACGCGGTGCTCTGCGAACGGCCAAACGCTGACTGGGGATACACGGTGGCTCGCCAGTATCTCTACGACACCGCCGACGACCTGCGGCTTCAGGCCCTCGAGGATTCGACGTTTCGCGAGCTCGCCGACGCCGTTCGAACGATCCGGATGGAAGAGCGATACCACCTCGAGCATGCTCGCCTGTGGTTCGATCGGCTGTCGCGCGGACCGATCGGCGCTCGCGAGCGGTTTGCGGCGGGGCTCACGCGCGCCCTGCGGGAGGCCGTCGGGCTGTTCGAGGAAATCCCGGGCGAGCAGAACCTCGTTTCGGATCGCGTGCTGGCACGCTCGAGCGAAGACCTCCTCGGCCTGTGGCTCGAGCGAATCGGTGGAGACATCGAATCGGTGTCGCTCGATTGGATTCTTGCCGAACATCGGGAAATGGGCGAGATGACTCCGACGTCCTCAGGGGTCGTTGAGGAAGAGCACACGCTTGCGGTGCCGGGGATCGAGCGGCGCGACGGTCGCTGGGTTCACGTCGGTGAGTTCTCGGGAGCCGGAGGACGTCAAGGCAGACACACCGATGATTTCGTGGCACTCTGGGAAGAGATGACCGATCTTTATCGGGCGATCCCCGGAGCGACGTGGTAGCGACCCGCACACTCGAGGACCAAATCTGGGAGTCGCTCCGCGGCGTGATGGATCCGGAGATCCCGTCGTGCTCAGTGGTCGACCTCGGGATGGTCGAACGGGTGACGGCGGTCAACGGCACGGTTGAGGTGTATCTGCTCCCAACGTTCGTCGGGTGCCCGGCGAAGGACCTGATCGGCGAGGACGTCGAGCGAGCCCTTCGTACGCTCGCAGGGGAGCGAGAGATTCGGGTGCGGTTCATCTACGACCCACCCTGGACGACCGACCGGATCACCGACGAGGGGAAACGAGCGATGCGCTCGATTGGGATCTCCCCGCACTGGGCGGCGCCCGGCCCGACGCCAATCCCGCTCTTTCGGGAAGCCGGCCTTCCGTGCCCGTTCTGCGGTTCGACCGAGACGGTCCAGGAGTCCGCGTTCGGCCCGACGCCGTGTCGGTCGACCCACTTCTGCCGGGCATGCCGCAACCCGTTCGAAGGCTTCAAGGAGAAGAAGTAGCTACTCTCCCTTGAAGATGGGCTCGCGCTTCTCGACGAACGCCGTGACGCCCTCGATGTGGTCGGCCGTTTGGACCATCCGGTCCTGCGCGTCGGCCTCGCGGTCGAGCGCCACGTCGAGGCCGAGCTCGAGCGCTTCTCGCAGGAGCCTCTTCGATTCGCCGATCGCCTTCGTCGGGAGTGAGGCGAGCTCGGCCGCGACATCCGCAACGTTTTCTCGGAACGAGGCTGCGGGAAACACTCGGCTCACGAGTCCGAGATCGAGGGCGGTCTTCGCATCGACAAGCTCGCCGGTCATCGTCAGCTCCAGCGCCTTCGCGTAGCCGATCAATCGTGGGAGGAAGTACGAACCTCCGGAGTCGGGGGCGAGCCCGATCTTTACGAACGCCTGCGTGAATCGGGCCTCATCACTCGCGAGTCGAAGGTCGCAGGCTGTTGCGAGCGACAGGCCAGCGCCGGCGGCGACGCCGTTCACGGCGGCGATCACGGGAAGCGGTGTGTTGACGATGATGGGAATCAGCTTGTGGTAACTGGTGTCGAGGTGCGCTTTCACGTCGAGGCGGCCTCCATCCCGATAGGCCTGCTCGAACTCGGTGAGATCCTGCCCGGCGCAGAACCCCCGGCCGGCGCCGGTGACGACGACCGCTCTCGATACTCCGGCGGCGTTCACTCCCTCGAATGCGTCCACCAGCTCGTCGCTCATCACGGAGGTGAGCGCGTTCAGTCGTTCAGGGCGATTGAGCGT
>JBOGWA010000017.1:0-6909 GCA_050693155.1 Actinomycetota bacterium
TCAAGACCGACCGGTCGATCGTCTTGTTGTGGTTCGACTCTGAGGAGAACGGCTTACTCGCATCGCAGGCGTACGCCGACATGCTCGTCGAGAGAGGGCAGAAGATCCACGCCGCGCTCGGCTTTGACATGGTCGGCATCGGGTATCCGGCGCCGTATTGCATCTGCATCTACCACGGTCCGAATCCGCCGGACGCCACGATCGCGGATCCGATCATCGACTACGTGAACTTCGACTTCCTCGGTTTCCCAGAGGGCGATGGCGGCGCCCTTCCCGAGACGACGACGGGGGACGTTGGTCATGTCTGCTCCTGCGGCGTGAACATTCGGAACTCCGACGAGCGGAACTTCGCGGAGAAGCTCTGGTTCACGATGCGCTGGACCGGCATGCGCACGGCGCGCGACTACCTCGGGTACCACCAGCCTTGGGACACGGTTCCGTTCATGGAGCAAACCGCGCGAAGTCGCGCGAACCTCGAACAGGGCACCGAGAACACGTTCATCTCCGCGTACTACACGACTCTGGTCCTCGACCGCATCGCTCAGTTCTAGGCGCCGCAGTGATGATGAATCGGCGGACGGTCGTCCTTGGACCTCTGCTGGGCCTGCTGGTTCTTGCACCAGCTACATCGGCCAATGCCGATTCGCGAGGCGGCAATCCCTGGCTCGACCGGCGCGTTTTGAACATGGCGCACCAGGGGGGCGAGATCGAGGCGCCCTCCGACACGATGTTCGCCTTCAAGACGGCCGCTGCAAAGGGGGCCGACGTCCTCGAGCTCGATGTTCACGCGACATCGGACCGCGAGATCGTTGTTCTCCACGACGCGACCGTAGACAGGACGACGGATGGAAGCGGCGCCGTCGACGAGATGACGCTCGAGGAGATCCAGAAGCTCGACGCGGCGCACTGGTTCGTTCCAGGCTGTGGGACGTGCCTCGACGAGCCCAAGAGCGCCTATGCGTATCGTGGGTTCGCGACCGGAAAACGTCCGATCCCCAAACGGTTGGGAGAGTTCGCGCCCAGCGACTTCACGATTCCCACCCTTCGAGAGGTCTTCGAGACGTTCCCGGACATGCTCATCAACGTCGAGATCAAGGCGACCGCTCCCGAGACGATGCCGTACGAGCAGGAGCTTGCCGCGCTGCTCGCTGAGTTCAATCGGACGACAGACACGATCGTCGTGTCGTTCATGGACCAGTCCATCGAGCTGTTCAAGATCTTCGCACCCGACGTGCACACGGCAACGGCGACCGTGGAGACGGCACTGTTCTACGTGAGCACGCAAGGGCCGCTCCCCGGCGCCCCAAACCCCCGGTACGTCGCGCTTCAAGTGCCGATCGAGTTCATGGGAATCACGGTCGTGACTCCCGAGTTCATCGAGAGCGCGCACGCCAACGATCTCGCGGTGCACGTGTGGACCATCGACGACCGCCGCACGATGAAGCGGCTCATCCGGTGGGGAGTCGACGGGATCATGACGAACCGTCCGACGTTGCTCGAACGAATCCTCCGTACACAGGACCTCCTGTATCGATCCAGCTGATGGACTACCTGCGAGCAGCGGATCGGCTCTGGCCGGTGCTCGGCCAGCTCGTCAAGGTGCACGTCTTTCTCTACCGAGCGACCGGCGGCGTGGTCGGCCACCGCTTCCTTGGGGCTCCTCCCATGCTGTTGGTGGATCACGTCGGCGCCAAGAGCGGCGCGAGGCGGACGGCGGCGCTCGCATATCTCGTCGACGGCGAGAACCACGTGATCGTTGCGTCCAAGGGAGGAAATCCCCGGCACCCGGCCTGGTTTCACAACCTTCGCGCGAACCCGGAGACGACGATCCAGGTTGGTCCAAAGCGCCTGAAGGTGCGCGCGCGAGAGGCTTCCGACGCAGAGCACTCCCGACTATGGCCAAAGGTCGTGCGGACCTACGGCGGGTTCAGCTCCTATCAGGAACGCACAACGCGCAAGATCCCGCTAGTGATCCTGGAGCCACGAAAGTCGTAATCGCTCCCATCCTCGGACGGGATGTAACTTTCTCATCTCTTTCTCATCTGGAGCGCCTACGCTTGTGCCCGTATGCGGGTGCTCGTTGTTGAAGACGAGGTCAAGATGGCCGGCCTTCTCAAGCGAGGGCTCGAGGAGGAGGGCTACGCCGTCGATGTCGCCCAGGATGGTTCCGAGGCGGTCTGGTTGGGGACCGAGAACCCGTACGACGCCATTCTTCTCGACGTCATGCTCCCGGACCTGGACGGCTTCGAGGTTTGCCGGCGGCTCCGAACCGCCGGCCGGTGGGCCCCGGTTCTCATGCTCACGGCCCGAGACGCCGTCGCCGATCGGGTCGCGGGCCTCGACTCGGGGGCCGACGACTACCTCGCGAAGCCGTTCTCGTTCAGCGAACTTCTTGCCCGGCTCCGTGCCCTCATGCGGCGTGGGGCGAGCGAGCGCCCGGCCGTCCTTCGAACGGCCGGTCTGACCCTCGATCCCGCAACGAAGCGAGTGGTGAGGGGGACCGAGTCCATCGACCTGAGCGCCAAGGAGTTCGCCCTGCTCGAGTTCTTCATGCGGCATCCCGGCGAGGTTCTCACCCGAACAAAGCTCATAGAGCATGTGTGGGACTTCGCCTACGAGGGAGACTCCAACGTCGTTGATGTCTACGTCCGGTACCTCCGCGAAAAGATCGACCGTCCCTATGGGCGGGACTCCATCGAAACGGTCCGAGGGACGGGGTACCGGCTCCGGGAGGAAGCCGACGGTGCGATTGCCGATCCGGGCTAGGCTCACCCTCGTTTCGGGCGCGTTGATGGCCCTCCTCCTGGTCGCGCTCGGCGCGTTCCTCTATCTCCGGCTTCGAGCAGACCTCGTTGAGACCGTGGACGCGGGACTTCGCTCTCGCGCGGAGACCCTGTTGCGGGCGGCCGAGAGCGGACCGCTAGCGGGCGGTGGGCTGCTCGAGGCGAGCGAAGCCTTCGCTCAGGTACTCGCGACCGATGGCCGAGTGCTGCGCTCCTCTCCGGGCCTGGTTCCCGGGCCGCTGCTTCCTTCCGGCGCCGTGGCGTCGCTGGACGACGCGCGATTCTTCGAGGCCGACGTCCGGACACTCGAGGAACCAGTGCCGGGGCGCCTGTTCGCCGTGCCCTCCTCTGGAGGTGAAGTGATCGTGGTCGGCGCGTCCCTCGAAGAACAGAACGAGGCCCTCGGCCGATTGCTCGTCCTGCTCGGCATCGGAGGCCCCGTGGCCATCGGGCTCGCGAGCGGAGTCGGCTGGCTCGTTGCGGGGGTGGCGCTATCGCCCGTCGAGCGGATGCGGGCCGAGGCGGAGGCGGTTTCGGCATCGGAACCCGGGCGCCGACTACCCGTTCCAAAGACGGGTGACGAGCTCGCCAACCTGGGGGAGACGTTGAATCGCATGCTCGGCCGACTCGAGGACGCAGTGGAGCGGGAGCGGCGGTTCGTAGGGAACGCCAGTCACGAGCTCCGCACGCCGCTCGCAAACCTGAAGGCCGAGCTGGAGCTTGCCCTTCGCCGTTCCCGGACGCCCGACGAGCTCATCGGCGCGCTGCGCAGTGCGGCCGAGGAGACCGACCGGCTTGCCCACCTGGCCGAAGACCTTCTGGTTCTTGCCCGGGCAGATCGTGGGCGACTCCCGATGCGGCGGGAAGACACCGACATCGCGCACCTCATCGACGAGACCATCGACTCGTTCTCAGGCCGTTCGGAGGAACGCGAGATCTCGATCACTTCGAGTCGGGAGGGATCACCGCGAGCGAGGGTCGATGGGGCCCGACTTCGTCAGGCGCTCGAGAACCTCATAGACAACGCGCTGCGCCATACGCCGGTGGGAGGGCGGGTGAGCGTGGGGTTTGCCGGTCGAGACGGCGCCCTATCGATCGAGGTTGCCGACTCGGGAGAGGGATTCCCGCCCTCGTTCCTCCCCCGGGCGTTCGAGCCCATGAGCCGGGCCGATGAGTCGCGAACCCGGGCCGGGGGCGGTTCAGGACTCGGGCTTTCGATCGTTCGGGCGATCATCGAGGCTCACGGTGGCTCGGTGGAGGCGATGAATCGGCCTGAAGGAGGCGCGGTCGTCGTGCTTCGGATCCCAGGCTGACCTCTCATGTTCGACTCACCGTCATCTCATCGGTCCTTGGGCAAACTGGACGCGAGAAGGTTCGTATCGTAGGAAGCGGTTCACGCCGCATAGAGGAGAACGGACATGAATCGCAGGACCAAGCTGATCGTAGGGGCGGCCATTGCGGTTGCCGCCATCAGCGGTGGGACGGGCGTTGGTCTCGCAACGCTGTCGGGGAGCGACACTCCTCTGACCGGATCGGCGCTCGAGAAGGCGACACAGGCGGCGCTCGAGCACACGGGAGGCGGAACCGTCCTCGAGACCGAGACCGGCGACGAGGGCGCCGCATACGGCGTCGAGATTCGCAAGCCGGATGGCAGCGTCGTCGAGGTGCAGCTGGACCAGAACTTCAACGTCATGGGCGACACCCCGGACGACGACGGCCCGAACGACACCGACGGGCCGGGTGACGACGAAGGAAGCGGGAGCTAGGAACGCGCGACGTTCGTCGCGCGTTTTCGGTGAAAGAAAACCGGGGGAACGGAGGTAGCTCGATGAGGCCACCGGCGGTGCTTGTAGCGCCCCTTGCCGCAGCGCTGTTCCTGGGGGCATGCGCTGGCGAGAGCCCGAGGGAGGCGGCACAAACTCAGGTGTCCGACACCAATGCCGCGGGCGAGGATGTGGTCCCGTTCAAGGAAGCCAGACTGATCGTCGAGATCAACGCGACGGACGGCGACGCAGGTTTCCAAGTATTCCTCGACCATGAGCCGTGGAAGTCGATCGCCATCTTCCGGCCGGACGGAACGAAGCTCGTGGACCTTCAGACCGAGGGCGTGCTCGTCGACTATGGCCTCACCGAGTTGTTCTGGGAGTCGAGCGAGCCGCCCTTTTCGGAGTTCCCGATCGAGAAGTTCATGGAGCTCTTTCCAGAAGGGGACTACACCTTCGAGGGCGAGACGATCGACGGGGTGCGGATGAGAAGCGCCGTCCCGCTCAGCCACGACTTCCCGGCGGGGCCAAAGATCCTGTTCCCAACGAAGGACTCCACGGTCTCGGCCGACAACCTCGTCGTTCGGTGGAAGCCGGTCCCCGAGCCCGGGGTCGAGATCGCCCGCTACCAGGTCATCGTGGTGCGGGAGAAGGGTGGTACCGGCGATCTGGAGGCCGACCTTCCGGCCTCGGCCAGGCGGTTGACCGTGCCCGCGGAGTTCATGGCGCCGGGAGCGGAATACAAGGTCGAGGTACTGGCCATCGAGGCGAGCGGCAACCAGACGCTCACCGAGGTGCCATTCGCCACCGAGTAAACGAAAAAAGGTCATACGACCTCTCACGACTCATCGAATTCTCATTTCACCCTCACGAAGCTCTCATCGGTCCTCGTCCATCCTGGGCGCCACGAACGCAGGAGACCGCACACGGCGGTCGCCGACGAGAGGAGGACGACATGAAACGGGAAACGGACCGGATGGGGCAGTGGGCTCGCCGGCCGGCGGCAGCGCTCCTCGCGATGGGGCTCGGGCTGGTGCTGGCGGCGAGCGCGTGCACAGCCAACCAGGCGGCGGGGTCGCTCGGCGGTGACTCGACGCGACTCATTCCGCAGCCGGATGTTAAGGGTCTCCAAGTCGCCCCGGAGAGCCAGCGGGTCGATCTTCAGATGCCCACGTTCTCCGACCCCACGAACATCACGAATCCGCTGTTCCCCGTGTCGAGCCAGGAGTCGGTTCTGCTCCTCGGCCGGGTCGATGGCCTGCCGTTCCGGACGGAGGTCACCACTCTGCCGGACACCAGGGTCATCGAGTGGAACGATCAGCGGATCGAGGCGCTCGTGTCGCAATACGTCGCGTTCCTCGGCGGGCGGCTCGAGGAGGTCGCCTACGACTTCTACGCCCAGGACGACAGCGGAGCGGTGTGGTACCTCGGCGAGGACGTCTTCAACTTCCGTGACGGCGCGATCGTCAACACACACGGGACCTGGATCGCCGGCAAGGATGGACCCGGCGCCCTGATCATGCCGGCCGATCCGAAGGTCGGAGACGTCTACCGACCCGAGAACATCCCGGGCTTCGTCTTCGAGGAAGTCACCGTGAAGGCGGTCGGCGAAACGGTGGACGGCCCGTTTGGCCCCATGGGCGGCGCCCTCCTCATCGAGGAGCTGCACATGGATGGGTTCACCGAAGACAAGCTCTTCGCCCCCGGATACGGGGAGTTCTACACCTCCGGCGGTGGAAACACCGAGGCTGCCGCGCTGGCGGTTTCTGCTGATGCGCTCTCGGAGCCGGCGCCTGCGGAGCTCACGACGCTGTCGACCGGCGCGCTCGAGGTCTTCGACGCAGCCCGGTCGGGCGACTGGAGCAAGGCTGCTGCCAGAATCGGAAACCTGACGGCGGCGTGGGAGAGCTACCGGGCCGGCGAGGTGCCTGTCCTGGTCGAGCCGATCATGACGAAGGACCTCGACGCGCTCGCACGGGCGGTCGAAGGGCGCAACGGAGCCGCGGCAAGCCAGGCAGCGATCGACGTTGCCCGGTCGAGCCTCGATCTTCAGCTCCGGTACCGCCCGGTGGTGGAGATCGACGTCGCCCGGTTCGACCTCTGGCTGGCTCAGATCCTGGTCGACGTGGCGGCCGCCGATTCGTCGTCGGTCACCGGCGACTTCTTCAGCCTCGACTACGTTCGGGATCGGATCCAGAAGACGCTCCAGGGAACCGATCTCACCCGGATCAACACCCAGCTCGAGGCGCTCTACGAAGCGGTGAGCTCCGAGAAGCTCGGTCAGGCGGCGGACGCCGCCCAGGAGCTGCGCGGGACGATCGCAGAACGATAGATCGTCTGTCAGGGTCGAGAGCCGCGGCGCT
>JBOGWA010000018.1:0-20230 GCA_050693155.1 Actinomycetota bacterium
GACCAATCTCGTCCACGGGCCGAGCTGGCCGGCGTACTTCCCCGAGCTGGGCGTGATGTAGTCACCGACTACGAGCGCCCGGCTCCCATCGAACACCATGAACCCAGCCTCGAACACCACTAGGGCCATAGCCACCCAGCGCAGCCACCCCATCGACTAAGGGCGAAGTCCTCTGAGGAGCGCCGCGCACGCATCCCAATGGTTCTGAAGCGGTCTTGGAGTCGATGGGACTCCTCTTGTCTCGGAGTGATGTCACCGGCCTGAATCGGGGAAAAGGGAAGTCCCCTATCGTATAAGCTGACGCCGCGATGGAGGACCTCCGCGTAATCCGGGCCGGCGACCGGACACCGGATCAGGCGAGCGGTGCGATGGTGCGAGAGGCCGCCATTTCGGGAGGTCTCGTTGGCGCCGAACGCATTTGGTTCGGCTACGTCGAGCTTCCTCCCGGGTCGGCCTCGGTCCCGCATCACCATGGCGAGGCAGAGAGCGGCATCTATGTGATCTCCGGGGCGGCCCGGTTCTTCACCGGCGAGCGGCTCGATGTCGAGCACAGGGCACAGGCCGGTGACTTCGTCTGGGTTCCCCCGAACGTTGTGCACGTCGAGATGAACGCGAGCGAAGTGGAGCCCGTCCGGACGGTGGTTGCTCGCTCGACTCAGGAGACGCTCGTCTTCAACGTCCCCGGCTCCGAGGACTGGACGCCGCCTTAGCCCGTCGGCGCGCGCGAGGCGCGTGCCGTTTCAGGAAGTCGACGACTGCCGAGTTCACCTCATCGGGCTTCTCGATGATCGCTCCGTGGCCGGCGCCCTCGATCTCCATGAGCTCCGCGCGGGGGATCGTCTTCGCCATTCGGCGAGCGAGGTCCAGCGGTGTGAACGTGTCGCTGGTTGCGGCCAAGACAAGAGCAGGGACCTTGACCGTCGGGAGCACGTCGGCAGCCGAATGGGCGCGCATCGCCTCGGCCATCTTCAGCATCACGAGCGGATCGAGATAGGCCATGTGCCGGTAGTACGGCGCCATGTCCTCGTGCTTCGCGTTGGGACCGAGAGCCCGCCCGAGCTTCGCGAGCGCATGCGGGACGGCGGTGTTTACGGCGAACAGCGCCCGCCAAAGAAGGACCGCGGGCCGTGGCACGAGGTTGATCGTGAGGTTCAGCCCGTGGAAGAGACTCGTGAAGTCCCGGCCGTAGAACGTCCGAAGGGGACTCTCGTACGGTGCTGTGACGAACGCGAGGCCCCAGACGCGTTTCGGCGACTCTCGGTACGTCTCGAGGATGATCTGCCCGCCCATGCTGTGCCCGAGGAGCGCGACCTTCTGGACGCGCTCGGCGTCGAGGATGGCCTCGAGATCGCGGACGTAGCTCTCGATCGTGAAGTGGGCTGGGGAGAGGCGTGTGGCGCGATATCCGGGAGCGTACGGCGTACCAGAGAGTCCGAGCCCGCGAAGGTCCCAGATGATGACGCGGTACCGCTTCTCCAGCTCCGGGACTAGGTACCGCCAGAAGTTGTCCGGGCAGGAGAAGCCGGGAACCAGTGCGACCCACGGGCCGCGCTTCCCGCGAACCGTATAGGCGATCGTCGTCCCGTCGAATGACTGAACGCGCCGGTCCTTCCTGAAAATGACCTGGCCGTCGACATCACGCCGTCGAGGGGTCTTCCCCCGCCACGCAATCGGCCTGAGGAAGCCGTTGAATGCGGTCGCCATGCGCCTACGGTACTGCTCGGCCCCCTCTCCGCGACGCGTTCTTCGGCTCACCACAACGAGGACCCAGAGTCTGCCGACTAGACTCGGCGCGTGCCGGTTGAGATCGATGTCGACCACGTTGCGCGGCTTGCGCGCCTTCGGCTGACCGACGAGGAGCGCGAGCGGCTGGCGGCGCAACTCGCCGTCATTCTCGAGCACGCCCAGAGAGTGAGCGAGGTGGCGGCCGAGGACGTGCCGCCGACGTCGCATCCGATCCCGCAGCGCAACGTCTTTCGTGAAGACGAACCGGGGGAGTGTCTTTCTCACGAAGAGGCGCTCGCCGGAGCTCCCGAGGCCGAGGCCGGCAGGTTCAAGGTCCCCCGGATCGTGGAGGCGGAGTAAGTGGCCCAGCTGTGCGATCTCTCCGGCCACGAGCTTGCCGACCGGATTCGAGGTGGGGAAGCGGGAGCGCTCGAGGTCGTCGAATCCTGTCTGGCACGCATTGGGAGCGTCGACGAGCAGGTCGGCGCGTTTCTGACGGTCACCGCCGACCTCGCGCGAGACCAGGCACGGGCGGTTGACGAGCGTCGAGTCCAGGGCGAGGAGCTACGGGGAACGGCGGGGATTCCCCTTGCTCTCAAGGACGTTCTCTGCACGAAAGGAATCGCGACCACTTGTGGGTCGAGGATCCTGCACAACTACGTCCCGCCGTACGACTGCACCCCGTGGGAACGACTGAAGGCCGCCGGCTCCGTCCTCGTCGGTAAGACGAACTGCGACGAGTTCGCGATGGGCTCGTCGAACGAGAACTCGGCGTTCGGTCCCGTGCACAATCCGTGGAACCTCGAGACGGTGCCTGGTGGTTCATCCGGCGGCTCGGCGGCGGCCGTCGCCGCCGGAGAGGCCATCTGGGCGCTCGGGACCGACACGGGCGGCTCGGTCCGTCAGCCGGCCGCGCTCTCCGGGATCGTCGGGCTCAAGCCGACCTACGGCCTGGTCTCCCGGTACGGTCTCATCGCCTTCGCGTCGTCTCTCGACCACGTCTCGACGCTCACCCGAGACGTCCGCGACGCGGCGACGCTGCTGTCCGCGATCGCCGGCCACGACCCACAGGACTCGACGTCTCTCCAAGAGGCCCCCCGGGACTACACGGAGGGCATCGATGCCGGCGTGAAGGGCCTCCGGGTCGGCGTGGTCCGCGACTGGCTGGGGGAGGGGGTCCAGCCGGGCGTCAAGCAATCGATCGAGGAGGCCATCGAACGGCTGTCCGGAGCCGGCGTGGAGCTCGGCGAGGTGAGCCTTCCCCATACCGACTACGCGCTCTCGGCCTACTACCTGATCGCTCCGGCCGAGGCGTCCTCGAACCTCGCCCGGTACGACGGCGTGCGCTACGGCTTGCGGGTTCCCGGCAAGGACGTCGTCGAGCTCAACATGGCGACGCGCGGCGAGGGATTCGGCGATGAGGTGAAGCGCCGGATCATCCTCGGGACCTACTCGCTGTCGGCCGGGTACTACGACGCCTACTACGGGCAGGCACAGAAGGTGCGGACGCTCGTTATCCGTGACTTCCAGAAGGCGTTCGAAGAGTTCGACCTCTTGCTCGGCCCGACGTCGCCGACGACGGCGTTCCGGCTGGGAGAGAAGACCGAAGACCCGCTTGCCATGTACCTCGCGGACATCTTCACGATCCCCGCGGACCTGGCCGGCATTCCCGGGATCTCGGTCCCGTGCGGACTCGACGAGAACGGACTCCCCGTAGGGCTGCAACTCATGGGAAAAGCGCTCGACGAATCGACCGTGCTTCGGGCGGCGTATGCGTTCGAGCAGGACCTCGGTTTCGCCGAGGTCCCTCCGCTCGTGACGGACGCCGCTTGATGGTTGAGCACGAGACCGTCGTCGGGCTCGAGTGCCACGTGGAGCTCGCGACCCGGACGAAGATGTTCTGCGCCTGCCCGAACGAGTTCGGGGCCGAGCCGAACACGAACGTGTGCCCCGTCTGCCTCGGTCACCCGGGCACACTTCCCGCCGCGAATCGTCAAGCCGTTGAATACACGATGAAGATCGCGCTTGCGCTCGGTTCCGAGGTGGCCCCTCGGTCGCTGTTCCACCGGAAGAACTACTTCTATCCCGACATGCCCAAGAACTATCAGATCAGCCAGTACGACCTCCCGATCGGGGCCGGGGGTTACCTTGACATCGAGGTGAGAGGGGTTACCCGGCGGATCGGGATGACCCGCGTCCATTTGGAGGAGGACACGGGCAAGACCACGCATGCCGGCGCGACCGGGCGAATCGCTGAGGCCGAATACGCCCTCGAGGACTACAACCGCGCGGGCGTCCCCCTCGTCGAGGTCGTCTCCGAGCCGGACATACGCTCTCCGGAGGAGGCACGGGCGTATCTGCTCGAGCTTCGCGCCCTTCTCGAGTCCCTCGGGGTCTCCGATGTTCGGATGGAGGAGGGGTCGCTCAGGTGCGACGCGAACATCTCCGTCCGTCCCGCCGGGAATCCGGAGCTCGGCGTGAAGGTCGAGGTCAAGAACATGAACTCGATCAGGTCGGTCGAGCGCGCGCTCCGCTTCGAGGCTGAGCGACAGCGCGAGGCGCTCGCGCGCGGAGAGGAGCTCACCCAGGAAACTCGTCACTGGGATGAAGACAAAGGGTTCACGTCTCCGCTGCGGTCAAAAGAGTACGCGTTCGACTACCGCTACTTTCCGGAGCCAGACCTCGCGCCGATCGAGCCGGACACCGAATGGATCGACCGTCTCCGTGCCGAGTTGCCGGAGCTTCCCGCCGCGAAGCGCGCGCGGTATGTGGAGACGCTCGGCTTGGATCCGGCGATGGCCGGCCAGATCGCAGGCCGCGGTTCCTGGGCCTCGTTCTTCGAGGAGACGGTGGAGCTCGGCGCCGATGCGAAGGCAACCGCGAACTGGATGATCGGCGACCTCGCCGGTCTGCTCAACGAGGCCGGAATCTCGTTGGAGGAGTCGCAGGTGAAGCCCCGACACCTTGCGGACCTCGTGGGCCTCGTCTCCAAGAGCACGATCTCGACGGCCGGCGCGAAGCAGGTGCTTGCCAAAGTGTTCGCAACGGGGAAGGCCGCCGATGAGGTCGTCGAGGAGAAGGGGCTCGCCCAAATCTCGGACGAGTCCGCGCTTGGGGCGATCGCCGACGAAGTCATCACGGAGAACCCCGAGCCGGTCGAGCAGTTCCGCAATGGGAAGGACACGGTCATCGGCTTCCTCGTCGGCCAGGTGATGAAGAAGTCGAAGGGCGCCGCAAACCCGCAGGAGGCCCAGCGCCTTCTGCGCGAACGCCTCGCGGGATAGAACCGGCGACTCGGTGACTCCTTCCCACGTGGTCGCCTCGCTCGGAGATCTCGCGAAGACCGTTGAGGCTCGTCTGGAACGCTTGACCGCCGATCGCGTCGTGGATCGAATCTGGCAGCGAGATCACGCGGTGTGGAAGCCGGACCCGACTGAGATCTCGAACCGTCTGGGCTGGCTGACGATCGCCGCGGACATGCGCGCGCGAGTGGAGGAGCTCGAAGGGTTCGCCGCACGAGCTGCGGAGGATGGCTTCACCACGGCGCTGCTCCTCGGGATGGGCGGCTCGAGCCTTGCTCCAGAGGTTCTCAGGCGAACGTTCGGAGTCGCGGACGGCGCTCTGGATCTTCGCGTGCTCGATTCCACGCACCCGACAACGATTGCACGGGTCGAGGAGTCCCTCGACCCTGACCGCACGCTCTTCGTCATTGCGAGCAAGTCGGGAACGACGGTCGAGACGCTTTCTCACCTCGCGTACTTCTGGGACAAGGCGGGGCGGGGTGAGCAGTTCGTGGCGATCACCGACCCGGGAACGCCGCTCGAGACGCTGGCGGCGGAGCGAGCATTCCGGGCGACGTTCCTGAATCCGGAAGACATCGGCGGCCGGTATTCGGCGCTCTCGCTCTTCGGGCTGGTTCCGGCGGCGCTGATAGGGATGGACCTGCGAACGCTGCTCGGCGAGGCAGAGCAGATGGCGGCGGATTGCCGGACGCTCGGTGACAATCCCGGCGCTTGGCTCGGGGCTGTACTCGGGGAGGCAGCTCTGGACGGGCGGGACAAGCTGACCCTGGCCCTGTCAGAGGAGATCATCTCAATCGGTCCGTGGATCGAACAGCTCATCGCTGAGTCGACCGGAAAGGACGCGAAAGGAATCCTCCCGATCGACGGCGAGGACCTCGGTCCCCCGGAGGCGTACGGCGACGACCGACTCTTCGTGGGCCTCGATTTCGCTGCCTACCCAAGCCTCGATTCCGCGATCGACGCACTCGAGGACGTAGGGCAGGCAGTGGTTTGGTTGAGTGGGGGCCGCGGCACGGGAGCTCTCGGCGCTGAATTCTTCCGGTGGGAGTTCGCAACGGCTGTCGCCGGATACGTGCTCGGCATCAACCCCTTCGACCAACCGAACGTCCAGGAAGCGAAAGACGCAACGGCGCGAATCCTCGAGGAAGAGCCCGGTCAGCAGCCCGAGATGGGCGATCTCGAAGCGCTCCTTCAGGAAACCAGACCGGGCGACTATGTCGCGATCCAGGCGTTCGTCGACGCCACCGACGAGGTGATGAAGGCCTTGCAAACGGCTCGCCTGTCGATCCGCGATCGGTACCGGGTCGCGACGACGGTCGGAATCGGGCCGAGGTTCCTGCATTCGACCGGCCAGCTCCACAAGGGCGGACCGGATGCCGGGGTCTTCATCCAGGTGGTCGATCCCGATCGCGAGACAGACAGGGCGATTCCCGGCAAACCGTTCTCGTTCCGAGCGCTCCTCGACGCACAGGCCCTCGGTGACTACCGCGCTCTCGTGAGCCGCCGCCGGCGCGTCGCCCGCACCACCATGGAGAGTCTCGCTCGGATCGCGTAACTGCTAGAGTTCGACTCCGAAAGATCGCTCACTCCCCCTGGCCGAGACAATGGAGTCCGAATGAACATGCGACGAATCATTTCGATCTTGGCCGTGAGCCTCCTTGCTGCGGGAGCGCTTGCCAGCGGGGCGGGGGCGCAGCGCGTCTCACACGGCGTGACCTCGGCCGACGTCGAGTACGTGAAGTTCGTTCCCTTCGAGGTCGCGACCGCGACCGGAGTCCGGATCATCGACGACTACATGTATCTGTCGAGCTGGAAGAACATCTCGATCTACGACGTCTCGAATCCGCTCGACCCACAGCTCATCAGCATCACGCCGATCGGCTTCGAGTTCGAGAGCGAGGACATGCCAACGAACGGCGAGGTGCTCCTGTTCTCCGAGGAGCTCCCCGGTGACGCCCTGCATGTCTGGGACGTCACCGAAAAGACGGCCCCGGTGGAGATCGCGACCCTCAACGGAGCGGGGAACCACACCTCGACCTGCCTTTACGACTGCCAGTGGGTCTACGGATCGGGTGGAACGATCACCGATCTGCGCGATCCCGCGAACCCCAAGCTCGCGGGAAGCTGGACCGAGCTTTCGGGGGCGAGCGGCGGGCACGACGTGACCGAGGTCCGACCCGGTCTCGTGCTCGTTGCGAGCAGCGAGGGCGCCCTGCTCGACACGACCGATCCGACCGCTCCGAGGATCGTCGCGAAGGCGGGGGGCGGCGCCCCGCGGCCACAGCACAGCTCCCGCTGGCCGAACGAGGGCGCCGATCGGTTCATCCTCGGTCAGTCGGAGAGCAATGCCAATCCCCAGTGCACCGAGGACGACGGCGAGACCTCGTTCTCGTCATGGGATTCCACGGGCTGGAGCAAGAGTCAGTTCTACGAGAACGTCGACTCCTATGTGCTTCAGACGGGCACGGCCATGGATGGGAACGCCCCGGTGAACGGGCTCGGCTGCTCCGCCCACTGGTTCGAGGCCAATCCGAGATTCCTGAACGGCGGCCTGGTCGCCATGGGCGCGTACGAGCACGGGACCCGATTCCTGTGGATCGACGCCGACGGGGCCATCACGGAGATCGGCTACTTCCTGCCGTTCGGGGGATCGACCTCCGGTGACTGGTGGCTCACCGACCAGATCGTCTACGCGATCGACTACACGCGCGGGATCGACATCCTGAAGTGGAACGGCGAGCTCGACCCCCCCAAACCGGCGCGGTAGGCAGGAGCACGTTTCCGGGCTCTCGGTCGGCTCGCTTAGTTCGCCCCCGGCGGGGTCTTCGTACTGTCGACCTTCCCGGCTGCCTCCACGTTGCGCTGGATCGGGCGGTACCCGCCCGTCCTCCTGGCGATGGAGTCGGTCATGCGCGGCGAGATCGCGAGCATGACGTCCCCCAAACGGGGAAGGACGCCGCAGACGAGAATCTCCGCAAGGTCCCGCTCGATCGCCTTCGCAACGGCTTCGCCGACCTTGTGTGGGGTCGTCCAACTCCCGGCGCGTGGCTTTTTCTTCTCACCATGGCGGGCGTACATCCCCGCTTCGACGACGTAGCCGGGGCAAACGACCGAGACGCCGACTCCGGTCCCACGCAGCTCGGAGCGGACGGAGAGTGAGAATCCAACCAGTCCGAACTTGGTGGCTGAGTACACCGAGTTGTAGGGAAGCGGGACCTTCCCGGCGAGGGAGGCGATGTTGACAACCTGACCGTGACCTCGTTCGAGCATCCCCGGCACGGCGAGGAGCGTCATCTGGATCGTGCTCTCGAGGTTCGTCGTGACGATCCGGTGAACGTCCTCGGGCGTGAAGTCCGGGAACCGTCCGAGCACCTCCATGCCGGCGTTGTTCACGAGGATGTCGACCGGACCGGACTCCTGCGCCGCCTCGAAGATCCGCCGTCGGTCCTTCGCCTCGTTCACGTCGGCCGCCACGCTCGCGACATGCCCGTTGCTCTGGAAGGAACGCTCCACTAGCTCGAGGTCACCGGCGGAGCGGGCGGTCAGCGTGACCTTCGCCCCTCGCGCGAGCAATGACTTGGCGATGTACGGCCCGATGCCCCGCGATCCTCCCGTGACGACGGCGTTCGCTCCTCTGATCTCCATTGCGCTGACCTCCTTCGGTTGTTCGGGCGGTTATCGTAGGCCCGCGATGACTGAGGGTTCCAGGCGAGCCCCGATCGATCCCGTGGACTTCCTCGAGGTCGACTCGCTGCTCTCCGACGAGGAGCGAATGATCCGAGATACCGTCCGGGGCTTTGTTCGCGACCGCGTCCTCCCCGAGATCAGGGATTGGTTCGAGCGCGGGGTCTTTCCGGTCGAGCTCGTCAAGGAGATCGCCGCGATGGAGCTCCTCGGCATGCACCTCACCGGGTACGGCTGCGCCGGGGTGAACGCCGTCAGCTACGGGCTCGCGTGTCGGGAAATGGAGGCGGGCGACAGCGGCTTTCGATCGTTCGTTTCCGTCCAGGGTTCGCTCTGCATGTTCCCGATCTGGGCCTACGGGTCGGAGGAGCAGAAGCGGGAGTGGCTTCCGCGGATGGCTCAAGGAGAGGTGGTCGGGTGCTTCGGGCTCACCGAGCACGATGCCGGAAGCGACCCTGCGAGCATGCGCACGAGCGCTCGGCGAGACGGGAAGGACTGGATCGTCTCGGGCTCGAAGATGTGGATCACCAATGGCGGGATCGCCGATCTCGCGATCGTCTGGGCACAGACCGAGGAGGGCATCCGCGCATTCCTCGTCCCGCGTGACACTGCGGGGTTCTCCACCAGCGACATCGAGCAGAAGCTCTCCCTCCGGGCTTCGGTCACCTCGGAGCTCGTCTTCGACGACTGCCGGCTTCCCGAGGATGCCGTGCTTCCGGGCGTCACCGGGATGAAGGGTCCGCTCTCGTGTCTCTCGGAGGCCAGATACGGGATTGTGTGGGGGGCCGTCGGCGCCGCCCGGGCCTGCTACGAGTCGGCGCTCGAGCACGCGAAGACCCGCACGCAGTTCGGGAAGCCGCTCGGAGCGTTCCAGCTCACCCAACAGAAGCTGGCGAACATGCTCGTCGAGCTGAACAAGGCGGCGCTCGTCGCCCTGCACCTCGGGCGGATGAAGGACGAGAACCGGCTTCAGCCCCAGCACGTGTCGTTCGGAAAGCTCAACAATGTTCGCGAGGCGCTCGCCATCGCCCGGGAAGCGCGGACGATCCTGGGCGCGAGCGGGATTACGCTCGAGTACCCCGTGATCCGACACATGAACAACCTGGAGTCGATCCTCACGTATGAAGGAACGAGCGAGATCCACTCGCTCATCCTTGGGGAGGCCGTCACGGGTCTCAGGGCCTACGAATGAAACGAGCCCTGGTTGCCGGACTGGTGGTACTTATGATGGCGTTTGCTCCGCTCGCCCGCGGCCAGGGCGCCGGCGGCCCGCCGGCGGGCGAGATGTCGGAGAACGTCGAGTTCGTGGCGAACATCCCCGAGATGGCCTCGGCGATCGCGCTTGGCTTCATCGGCGACACGATGTTCGTCTCGACCGTTCACGGCCTCTACGCCTACGGAATCTCCGACCCGGGCGCGCCGAGTCTCATCGGGGCGCTTCCCATGTACATCTGGGAAAACGAGGACATGGACGTTGACCCGGCCAGGAACTACGTGTTCATCAGTCGGGACCCCCGCGGGTTCACCTCGCCGGGAACGACGGCCTTCCCGTACGGCGCCGTGCACATCATCGACGCCTCCAACCCGCATGCCTTGACGCAACTCAACGTGTTCACGCTCCCGTCGGGCCACACCTCCACCTGCGTCAACGGTTGCGACTTCCTGTGGACCGGCGGCCCGGCGACCGGGGCTACCCAGCCGACCGAGTGGGGCGGACGGCCGGTCTTCGCGACCGATATCACGGATCCCATGAACCCCATCGCGTGCCCCGATCCGATTGATACCGGACGAAACGACGGGAGAACCGACTACGCGCACGACGTATCGGTGGATGCAAACGGGATCGCCTGGGTCTCCGGTCGGGGAGGGGTGCGCGGCTACTGGACCGAAGGCCGCCACGTGAATCCGCTGACTGGCAAGCGCGAGCTGGCAACCGGGTGCGACCCGATTCCGTACGCCGGTGGGGGAACTCCCGAGGAGGCCACTCCGTCCACGTTCATGCACAACGCCTGGCACAACGTCAAGGCGCGGGTCGAGGGCCGCCGCGGCGATGTCCTGTACGCGAGCGAAGAGAACGTGACGACCGAATGTGCGAGCTCCGGTCGGTTCGTGACCTACGACCTGCTGGGTTCCTACGACGGCGAGGGCTGGATCGACATCGATCAGACGCATTTCCGGATGCGCGCCTTGGACGTCTGGACCCCGGAAGGCGAGGAAGGCTCGACGGGGTGCGACTCGGCGCACTGGTTCCAGGATCGCGGTGATTTCATGCTGGCGGTTGCGTTCTACGGTCAGGGGACGCGGTTCCTCGATGTGTCCAACCCCAAGAAGATCCAGCAGGTCGGCTACTACCGCCCGGATGACGCAAGCGCGTGGGCGGCCTACTGGCACGACGGGTACGTCTACGTTCCCGACTTCACGCGCGGGGTCGACATCCTTCGCTTCGACGGTTGAATCTGGAGGGGTATCGGGAAGAGTTTCCCGTCGTTGCGCGGAAGGCCTACCTGATCAGCGCCTCGCTGGGTCCCTTGTCGCTTCGGTCCAAGCGATATCTGGACGAGTACCTGGGCGCCTGGGAGGAGATGGGCGCGCCGGAGCCGGTGTGGTTCGAGCACATCTTCCCGAGGATCCGCCGTGTGAAGCAGCTCTTCGCCGATCTCGTTGGGGCCGACCCCACCGAACTTGCGATCACGACGAATGTCTCGCTCGCCCTTTCCTCCATCGTCTCCTGCCTCGACTTCGAAGGGCAGCGGAACCGGATCGTGACGACGGACCTCGACTTCCCAACCGAAGTCCAGGTCTTCCGCGCACAGGAGCGTCGCGGCGCGGAGGTCGTCGTCCTCGGAAGCCCGGACGGATTGACCGTCCCGCTGGAGGCGTTCGCGGCCGCGATCGACGAACGAACGGCGCTCGTCTGCGTGAATCGTGTGCTGTACCGATCGAGCGCGCTGCTCGATGCCGCCGAGATCTGCCGGCTCGCCCGAGAGGCCGGCGCCTTGTCGGTTGTCGACGATTTTCACGGGGCCGGCGTCATCCCCGTAGACGTCCACACGCTCGGCTGCGACTTCTACACAACGGGAGTGCTGAAGTGGCTCTGCGGCGGACCGGGTCTGGCGTTCCTCTACGCGCGCGAGGAGCTCCTGACCGAGCTCGAGCCGACCGTCACGGGCTGGTGGGGGCAACGCGAGCCCTTCGCGTTTGGCCTCGATCTCGACTTCCATCCAACTGCCAGGAGACTCGAGACCGGGACGCATCCGGCGCCGGTCCCTTACATCGCTCAGGGCGGCCTCGAGATCATCGCCGAAGCCGCACCGCGGCGGATCCGAGCGCGACAGGGGGAGCTGACCGACCTCGTGATCGAGAGGGCCGATGCCGCCGGTCTCCCGGTGCGCACCCCTCGAGACCGAGCCGCGCGCGGGGGCGTCGTGAACGTTGGCGTGGGACCGAGCGCAGCGAAGATCGCAGAGGAGCTCTACGCGCGCGATGTCTGTGTCGACGCGCGCCAGGACGGACTCCGGATCGCGCCGCACTTCTTCAACACCGAGGCCGACATCGGTCGCCTCTTCGACGAGTTGGCCTCCCTCCTGTAGGGTGGCGCGGATGCTTTCGCGGACGGTCGACCTCGACGGCCCCGTCCACTACCTGGACTTCGGAGGTAACGGACCCGCGTTCGTGCTCGTCCACGGGCTCGGCGGCTCCCACCCGAACTGGCTCGCGGTCGGCCCCGGGCTCGCCGAGCACGGCCGCACCCTCGCGCCGGACCTGGTGGGGTTCGGCCGGACGCCTCCTGCCGGCCGGCCGATGACTCTCGGAGGTCACCTCACGCTGCTCGAGAGCTTCCTCGGGAACGTCGTGGGGGGGCCTGCGATCCTGGTCGGGAACTCAACGGGCGGCGCCCTCTCCGTCCTTCTGGCGGCAACGCGGCCGGACCTCGCCGCGGGACTCGTGCTCGTCAACCCGGCGCTGCCGGTGCGCCCCCGCTACCCGTCGGACCCGCTCGTCATCAAGGCGTTCGCCGCCTACGGACTTCCGGGATTCGGCGCGTCGTTCATCCGCCGACACCGGGATCGGCTCGGGCCAGAGGGGATGGTCCGTGAGACCCTGGAGCTCTGCTGTAGTGACGTGAACCGGGTTCCCGCCGACGTGTTCGACGCGCACGTCGCGTTTGCCCGCGAGCGGTTCGAGATGCCGTGGGCCGACGAGGCGTTCCTCAAGACAGCGCGGTCACTGATGCGCTTCATCTTCAACCGACCCCAATACCACAAGACCGTTCGGCAAATCACGGCTCCGACGCTTCACATCCACGGGGCAGCGGATCGCCTCGTACGGATTGGCTCCGCACGACAGTTCGCTCGGATCCGTCCCGACTGGACGTTCGTCTCGATCAAGGGTGTTGGACACGTCCCCATGCTCGAGGCCCCGGACCGATTTCTAGAGGCCGTCTCAACGTGGCTCGCCGGTCGAGGCCGCGCCGCGCTGCTGGCCGCGATGCCGGAGCCGGGTCGTCGGGCGAGCGCGGCCCGCGCCTGAGGTACGGCCTAGACGCTTGCGGCTTTCTTGAGATCCTGGAATGCGGATTGCAGCCCGTCGGCCAGGACCTCGATGTCGGGAAGAGCATCCCAGTCGCTCGTGAAGCCGAATCCCATCGTGCCGGACAGGCTGGTGACGGCGACCGAGAGGCCGGTCGTCTCGGCGAGGGGCATGACCGGGTAGTAGGCGATGAGGCGGGCCCTCGCGAGGTAGAGGGGGATCTGCGGCCCCGGCACGTTGGAGACCACGAGGTTGGCGAATCGTTGCCTGGCCAACAACCGGGCCGCCAGCGCGTGAAGAGTCGGCGGGGCCCATTTCGTGAGGTTGATCAATGCCGTGGCGGCGACGGCGGCGTGCGAAGACTTCAAGTCCCCGGTGGCGGCGACCACCTTTTTCAGGCGGGCGGCCGGCTTCATCGGGCCGACAGGGAGGTCGACGAAGATCGAGGACACCTGGTTCCCGAGCGCCATCCGTTGTGACTCGTCGCGTGTCGAGACGGGAACCATGGCCCGGAGGGTCATCCCACGGCTCGCGATCCCCCTAGCCTTGAGGAGCTCGTGGAGCGCGCTCGCGACGGCGGCGAGGATCACGTCGTTCACCTTCCCGCCGAGGGCGTTCTTGATCGCCTTGGCGTCCGAAACGGGAACCTCGGTCATCGCGAATCGACGGGCCGCACCAACGGTGACGTCGAAGGGACCGCGTGAGGCAAGTCCCGTCGCCGCCATCGTGCCGAGCCCACCGAGGACACGCCGAGCCCGGTCGATGATGATCTGGGGTGTCTGGATCGCGAGCGCCGCGTTCTCCACGACCGAACGCACCGGATGGCTCACCGTTTCGACGAGCGCCTCGCGGAGGAGTTCCAGGGGACTGGGCTCCGGGGCCGGCTTCCACGGCTCGGGCCTGACCCTTCTCGGCTTCTCGGCAAAATCGAATAGGACCGTCCCGATGTCCATCCCACTGATGCCGTCAATCATGGCGTGGTGCACCTTTGTGAAGACCGCGACGTGGCCATCTTCGAGGCCTTCGATCAGGTAGGCCTCCCAGAGCGGCTTCGATCGATCCAGCGGCCGGGAGTGGACGCGCTGCACCTGATCGGTGAGCTCTCGCATTCCTCCGGGTGAGGGAAGCGCCGCACGGCGGATGTGGAAGTCGAGATCGAAGTGTGCGTCGTCGACCCAGACCGGCCGCCCGGCTCCAAGCGGCACGAAGACCACCTTCTGGCGGAACCGGGGGACGAGATGGATCCGGTCCGAGATCAGGCTGGCCAGCTCATCGAGAGAGAGTCGACCTTTCGGATGCGTCGAAGGATCCAGAATGGCGACGCCGCCCACGTGCATGTGGACGTTCGGCTGCTCGAGATAGAGAAACGAGGCATCGAGGGGACTCAACCGCTCCGCCATGCAACCTCCCGACCCCGCTGGGATGCCATCGTCCTCTTGCGGGGGGTCGGTGGTCAACCCGGGGTCCGGTCTGATACCACGTGCTTGGAATACCAAGCACGTGGTATGATCTCCAATATGGCTGAGAGCGTGGGCAAACGCGCCGAGAAGATCGGCAAGGGGATCGGCCAACGAGCTGAGGACATCGGCAAGGGCATCGGAGACTTCATCCACGAGCAGCGTCGGCTCGCGGGACTCTCGCTTCGCCACCTCTCCGAGCTCGCGAAGGTCTCGAACGCCTATCTGAGCCAGATCGAGCGTGGGATCTACAAGCCCTCCGCGAAGGTGCTGAAGCACGTGGCCGAGGCACTCGACATCTCGGCCGAGAACCTCTACACGGCGGCGGGACTCCTCGACACTGAGGATGACAGGGGGGAGACCCCCGACGTCGAGAAGGCGGTCCGCCTCGACCGCCGCCTCACGACCGAGCAGAAGGAGACCCTCATTCGCGTGTACCGGGGCCTGGTCGAGCAGTCCTAAAGAAAGAGACTTGACAAGCCGATCAGATGCTTGGTATACTAAGCACACCTCGGAAAGGAGGCAAGGAAATGGGTGCATACACAGATGTGGTTTCCAAGGCCGGCGACAGGGTGATCGACACCGTGAAGCAGGCTGAGGACCTCACGGTCAACGCTGTATCGGGCGTGACCGAGCGCATCGGCGACTTGCTGCCGACGCTTCCTTCGATCCCGTTCGCGGACCAGCTGCCGCGTCCGGAGGAGCTGGTCAAGATCTCCTTCGGCTTCGCGCAGCGGATCGTGGAGACGCAGAAGGACTACGCGCTTTCGCTCGTGAAGGCGTTCGAGCCGATCACGAAGAAGCTGCTTGGTCCTGCGAAGCGGCAGTCCGCGTCGAAGACCACGGAGTCGGCCTAACCGCCGTCCAAGGTCTCTCCGAAACCCCCGGCCCCTTCCGGCCGGGGGTTTCGCTTTATCGTGGAATCGTGAGCGAACTCTGGGCCGCGACTGTGAACGGCCTCCACCGCATCGGAAGCGAGAGGGCCCACGTGCTCGAGGGTCGCGACGTTGCGGGCTTCGTGACACGCGGGGGCGGCCGGGCGGAACGTGAGCGATGGGCAATCGTCGATGGGCGGCCCCTCCGCCAATCGCGGGTGAGTGGGGATTGGGAAGAGGGAACCACGCTTCCCTTCCCCGATTTCACGGCGCGGTGTCTCTATGCCGATCCCGGGGCGGAGCGAGGCGACCTCGTGGTCGGGACCTCGGAGGCCCGCTTGTTCCTGGAGGCCGAATACCAATTTCTGAGCCTGGAGCTCGAGAGGGCGCCCGGAAACGGGGATTGGTACACGCCGTGGGGGGGTCCGCCGGACGTGCGGTCGATCTCTCGCGACGCGGATCTGACGGACTACGTCAACGTCCACGTCGGCGGCATCTTGCGAGCTCGCCCAGGAGGGAACTGGGAGCCCACGATCGATATCAACGCCGATGTCCATCAGGTGCTCGCTCACGACGGTCTCGTTCTCGCAGCCTGCGCTCGGGGGCTGGCCGTGAGTCGGGATGCCGGCGATTCTTGGGAATTCCTCACCGAAGGGCTTCACGCGCCCTACTGTCGAGCCGTGGCGGTTTCGGGAGATCAAATCCTCCTCTCGGCATCGACAGGCCACGACTCGAAGCAGGCGGCGCTCTACCGAATGACCATCGGCGGTGAATCATTCGAGCGATGCCGGGGCCTTCCCGAGTGGTTCGACGCGAACCTCGACACGTTCTGGCTCGCCGCGGATGGCGCCGCGGCCGCGCTCGCGACTCCAGATGGCACGGTCTTCGTCTCCGATGACGAGGGAGGATCCTGGTCGCCGGCCGCCGAGGGCCTCCCCGGCATCCGCGCCGTCGCCTTCCTCTAGACCGGATCCGGCCGGAGTCCTGAGGGTTGCGTGCTAACGTGCCCGCCATGGAGACCGAGCGACCCGAAATTCTGATGACGCCGGGGCCGGTGCCGGTCCCTCCCCAGGTTCTGCTGGCCCAGGGAAGCCCGCTTGTCTATCACCGGGGACCGGGCTACGGGGCGCTGCTCAGAGAAGTGACCGAGGGCCTCCAGCGAATGCTTCGGACGCAATCCGATGTGCTCATCTTCACCGCCTCGGGAACCGGCGCGATGGAGTCCGCGGTCACGAACCTGTTCTCACCGGGCGACCGAGTCGTCGTGGTTGTTGCGGGCTACTTTGGCGAGCGGTTCGCGAAGATCGCCGAGGCGTTCGGGCTCGACGTTCGCCGAGTCGAGTACGAGTGGGGGAGCGCGGCGAAAACGGAGGACGTCGAGGCGGCGCTCGCCGAAGCGCCGACGAAGGGCGTGCTCGTGCAGCACAGCGAGACGTCGACAGGCGTCGTCATTGACGTGGAGGCGATCGCGCGAGCCGCGGAGCAGGCGGGCGCGCTCGTCGTCGTCGATGTGATCTCGAGCCTGGGCGCGATGCCTTATGAAGGCGACGGCTGGGGGATCGACGTGGCGGTCGGCGGATCGCAGAAAGCGCTCTCCGCTTCGCCGGGGCTCTCGTTCGTCTCGGTCTCGGAGGCTGCGTGGGCGGCCACACGCGAGGCGTCGAGCCCCCGTTTCTATTTCGATTGGGCCGCGTACCAGAAGTCCTACGACCTGTCCGATCCGGAGAATCCATATACGCCGGCGATCAGCCTGATGCTCGGCCTGCGAGAGGCGCTCCGGATCTTCGACGCCGAAGGGCATGACGCCGTGCTCGTCAGGCACCGGATGCTCTCCGAGGCGACGAAGGAAGGCGTGCGGGCCCTGGGCCTGGATCTGTTCGGCGAGAATCCGGAGCGTGCCTGGGCCGTGACGGCGGTGCGAATCCCGGAGGGGATCGACGGCGAGGGGCTCGTTGCCAAAGTGAGGAGCGATCACGGGATCATCCTTGCGGGCGGTCAGGGTCCGCTGAAGGGACAGATCCTTCGGATAGGCCACCTGGGCTACTACGACCGGTTCGACATCGTTCGAGCGCTGGCTGCGCTTGAGATGACGCTCGAAGCGCTGGGGTACCCGATCAAGCGCGGGGCCGCAGTCGCGGCGGCCGAGGAAGTCTTCGCCTCCGCGAGCTAACGGCCCGCGCGCACTGCCTGGTCGGCGCTAGATGAGCTTGCGCGCCTCCTCCATCGTGAATGCGCGAAGCGTCTCGGTGATCGCATTCCCGCGTCCTGCGATGACCATGAGGAGCTTGGCGGCGGTCTCGTCGTCTGGCGCTTCGACGATCGCCACTTGATCGAACCGGCCCATGGTGAGCCAGTTGCCGATCGACTTGGCTCCGGCTGCCTCGAGCCGCTTCTCCACCTCGCCGACTCGGTCCGGCAGGCTATCGACCTTCGAGCGACCCTGATCCGTCCATTTGATCAGGGAGATGTAGACGCCCATACGGGGCCTCCTTCCCTTTCCGGGTTAGCGTCTATCTGACCGCATTTGTCACTCTCCGGGCAAGTCGCGGAGGGGGTCCGGGGGAGTAGCTCGCCAGGGGGGGTCCAACCGAGTGACAGAAGGCGAGCGAATCCCCCAGTCGGATTGGGGTCCGGGGCCCCTCGTATACTCGCCCGCGATGAGGATTCTGGTAACCGAGCCGTTGTCGGAGGCCGGCCTCGAGGTCCTTCGGCGGGACTTCGAAGTTGACGAGAGACCCGAGCTGGCCGGGGCGGGGCTCACAGATGCGATCGCTCCGTACGACGCGCTCGTGGTTCGCTCGCAGACCAGAGTTGACGCCGAAGTCATCGGGGCGGCTGACAACATGAAGGTGATCGCGCGCGCGGGGATCGGGCTCGACAACGTCGACGTCGAGGCTGCGACGAGGCGCGGGATCATGGTGATGAACGCGCCGCAGTCGAACGTGATCTCCGCTGCGGAGCACACGATGGCGCTCATGCTCGCGCTCGCCCGAAACATTCCTCGTGCGCACGAGGCGCTCACCGCCGGACAGTGGGACCGCGAGCGGTTCCAGGGAGCCGAGCTCCACGGGAAGGCGCTCGGGATCATCGGGCTGGGGCGCGTCGGTACGATGGTGGCCCAGCGGGCGCTTGCGTTCGGCATGCGGCTGGTGGCCTACGACCCCTACGTGCCCTCCGACCGGGCCAGGCAGATGGGGGTGGAGCTTGCTCCCGACCTCGGAGCGCTCCTCGTCGAGGCGGACTTCATCACGATCCACCTTCCGCGGACTCCGGAAACCGAGGGGCTCATCGGCGAACGCGAGCTGGGGCTCGTAAAGGAGGGCGCCCGGTTGATCAACACGGCTCGCGGCGGGATTGTGGACGAAGAGGCACTCGCAAAGGCCTTGAAGAACGGACGACTTGCGGGGGCGGCTCTCGATGTCTTCGAGAACGAGCCGGTCACCGACCATGCGCTCTTCGGCCTCGAACACGTCGTCGTCACCCCGCACCTCGGTGCGGCCACGCAGGAGGCGCAGGAGAAGGCCGGCGTTGCGGTCGCCGAAATGGTGGGTTTAGCGCTTCGCGGGGAGTTCGTCCCCTACGCCGTGAACGTCGCGGCCGGGGAGGTTCCCGAGCAGGTCCGGCCGTTCCTGCCACTCGCCGAGCGGCTCGGCGCGATCCTGACCGGTCTCGCCGAGGCCCCCATCCAGTCGGTCGAGACCGAGTACCTCGGGCGGGTGTCCGAGTTCGAGACCGAGGTGCTCACCCTGGCGGCCCTCAAGGGCATGCTCTCGGCGGTCGTCCACGAACCGGTGTCCTACGTCAACGCGCCGCTCCTCGCGCGCGAGCGAGGCATCGGGGTCTCGGAACGGCGCTCGACGGTCTCGCGCGACTACGTGAACCTCCTCGTGTTCCGCGCCGAGACGGAAGCGGGGGAGGTGACGGTCGGCGGAACCCTCGTCGGGAAGCGAAACGCGGAGCGGCTTGTCCGCGTCTACGACTTCGACATCGACATGGCCCCGGCGGAGCACATGGCCTTCTTCCTCTATGAGGACCGGCCGGGCGTGATCGGCAAAGTCGGCTCGCTCCTCGGTGAAAGCGGGATCAATATCGCGAGCATGGAGGTCGGCCGAAAGGAGGCCGGTGGGCTCGCGCTCATGGGCCTTACGGTCGACAGCCCGATTCCGCAGGACGTGCTCGAGCGCATCGTCGGGGCGGTCGGGATGAAGCGCGCCCGCTCGATCGCTCTCTAGGACGAACCGAGCGCAGCGGGCCGGCCGCGGCGAGAAGTGGTTGGGGTCGCCCGGCGCGGTCGAGACCGGCGTCCCGGCCGAAACGGCGTCGGGTGCCGCGGCAGCCCGTCGAATCCGCGCCAGGTGAGCGCGAGCAGATAATCGACGAGCGCCTCGCGTTTTACGGGGCGGGAGCTGAGCCACCACTCGGCGACTGCCTGCGCCATGCCCAGGAGCGCTCGCGCGTAGACGGGTGCACCTGCGGGATCGAGCCCGGCCGCGCGAAGTAAGTCACCTACGGTTCGGGCGACGCCGTCTGCCAGCGTGTCCCAGGCGCTGCCCAGACGAGCCCGAGTGTCTGGGTCCATGCGCGCGCGGGCATCACTGAGCATTCGAAAGCCGTCCTCGCGCTCGTCGGCGAACTCGAAGTACGCCTGGAGGCTCTG
>JBOGWA010000019.1:0-11110 GCA_050693155.1 Actinomycetota bacterium
CGCTCGACCGGGAACTCCTTGATGTAGCCGTAGCCGCCGAAGATCTGGACCGCCTCGAGCGCGTTCTGGACCGCGACGTCGGCGATGTGATGCTTGGCGATCGACGCCTCCATCATGTGCGGGCGACCTTCCTGCTTCAACCAGGCTGCGTGGTAGAGGACCCAGCGCGCCGTGTTGATGTTGATCCGCATCCGGGCGAGCTTGTCCTGGATCATCTCGAACTCGGCGATCGCCTTGCCGAAGGCCTTGCGTTCCTTGACGTAGTCAAGACACCCGCGCAGCTGCGCCTCCATCCCGCCCAGCGACGCCGCGACCATGACCGTGCGCTCCCAGTCGAAGCACTCGAACGCGACCTTCCACAACGCAGAGCCTTCCGGACCGAGCAGCTGCGACGCCGGCACGGCCATGTCGGTGAAGTGCAACTCGGACGTTGGTGACGAACGGTTCCCGCTCTTGTCCAGGTGCTTGCCGATCTCGAGGCCGGGCGTGTCACGCTCGACGATGAAGCAGGACATGCGCTGACCCGAAGCCGCCTCCGGATCGGTCACGGCGACCACGCTGATCACATCGGCGATCGGGCCGTTGGTGATGAACGTCTTCGACCCGTTGATCACGAAGTGGTCCCCGTCGCGGCGAGCCGTCGACTTGATGCCGGCCGCGTCCGATCCGGCCTCTGGCTCGGTGATCGCGAACGCGCCCACCCACTCGCCGCTCGCGAGCTTCGGCAGGTACCGCTGCTTCTGCTCTTCGGTGCCGAATCGGAGAATTGGCGGCGATGCCATCTCGGTCTGCACGGCGATCGCCATACCGACGCCCGCGGATCCGATCCTCGCGAGCTCCTCAGCGAGGACGATCGCGTGGCCCCAGTCCCCTCCCTGGCCGCCGTACTCCGGCGGGAACCGGAGACCGAGGTAGCCCAGATCACCCATGCGTTTGAAGATCCAGTCGGGGAAATCGCCCTCCCGTTCCCAGTCGAGGGCGTGCGGCTGGAGCTCGGTCTCGACGAATCGGCGGATCTGCTGGCGGAGCTCTTCGTGCTCCTGGGTGAACAGCGGATGCAGGCTCACAGGCCGAAGTTTACTGCCCGACCGCGCTCGCCCGAACCGCTTCCTCCCGTCGGCCGATCATCAGATAGGCCACCATCGTCCCCGAGCCCTTGACGCGAAGAAGGCGCCGGCGTTTGAACCGGTACGCCTCGACGAGCCGCTCGTAGGTCCGTTCCGTCACCTGTGCCTTGCCCGGAACGCCGCGCGATTGCATGTGGCTCGCCGTGTTCACGGTGTCGCCCCATACGTCGTAGGCGAGCCGGCTTTTCCCGATCACGCCGGCAACGACCGGCCCGGTGTCGATCCCGATCCGGAGTGTGAGCTCCTGGCCGAGCAGGTGAGCGAGCTGCTCGACCTCATCGAGCATGTCGAGGGCGAGCTCGGCAATCGCGCTTGGGTGATCCTCACGTGGCCCGAGGAGGCCGCCGGCCGCCATGTAGGCGTCGCCCACCGTCTTGATCTTCTCGAGGCCATGAACCTCGACGAGTCGATCGAAGGCGGAGAACACCTCGTCGAGGATCTCGACGAGTCGCTCCGGCGGGACACGCTTCGAGAGTCGCGTGAAACCGGCCAGGTCGGCGAACAGGATCGTGGCGTCACCGTGCAATTCGGCGATGACCCCGTCCTCATGCTTCAAGCGCTCGGCGATCGGTTCGGGGAGGACGTGCCGGAGAAGATGCTCGGCGCGCTCCCGCTCGGCGTCCAGGGCGTGGAGGATCCGCAGTCGCTCGCCGACCACGAACTGAAGGGCGATGAACGACACCGTGGAGAGGCCGCCGATGTTCACGACGAAGAACCCGATGATCACCCCGGCGGGGATGAAGGGAGCCTTGCTCGCGAGAACGCCGTCGAGGGCTCCAGAGATCGCCGTCAGGGCCGCGAACGCCAGGAACCACGGGAGCGCTCGCTTCGTGCCCTCGAACATCACGACCCCGAGCGGCGCCTGCATCGACCACAGAACGATCGCGCTCGAAGCAACGAACCCGCCGAGGGACCAGTGAAGCGCGAAAGGAAGCAGGAGGATCGCCGTCAGCTCGACGATCCGGAAGATCTCGAATCGCTTCGTTCGAGCGAGGAAGACCAGCGCAACAAGCGCGCCGAACTGACCGGCGCCGGCTAGTGAGGCCGGCACGACGAGGCCCGCCACGCCGTAGCCGACGACCCAGGGGATCGCGAGAACGATGGTCAGGCCGGTCGCCAGGGTGAGCGTTGCTCGCCGGAGCCGCTCCTCGGCAGGGTCGTCGTCCCGGCTGCCGACGTAGGCAAGCCGCCGGACGAGACCCTGAAGCCCTTCGTAGACGCCCACAAGCCGCCTACTCGGCGTTTTCGGCCATCGATGCGATCAACACGTCCGCGATCTCCGCGCGTGTGAACTCGATGGGCGGCCGCTCGCCCCGGCCGAGCATCTCGCGCACTTTCGTTCCCGAAAGGATCAGTCGATCGTCATCGCCGTGCGGGCAGATCTTCGTCGTTGCCATGCCCTCGCACCGGTGACACCAGAACGCGTGGTCGAAAAAGAGTGGCGTGATCTCGAGCTCGTCCGGATCGATCTCGTCGAAGATGCGGTGGGCGTCGAACGTGCCGTAGAAGTCCCCGACGCCGGCGTGGTCTCGACCGACGATGAAGTGCGTGCAGCCGTAGTTCTTTCGGACGATCGCATGGAAGACCGCCTCCTTCGGCCCCGCGTAGCGCATCGCGGCGGGGAACACGGAGAGCAGGACGCGGTCCTTCGGGTAGTAACCGTCCAACAAGACTTCGTAGCAGCGCATCCGCACGTCGGCAGGGACGTCGTCCTGCTTCGTCTCGCCGACCAGCGGGTGCAAAAGCAACCCGTCGACGATCTCGAGCGCGCATTTCTGGATGTACTCGTGCGCTCGGTGGACGGGGTTGCGCGTCTGGAAGCCGACGACCCGGCGCCATCCGCGATCGACGAACGCCCGCCGAGTCTCGGCCGGTGTCATCCGGTAGTCGCCGAACGAATCGTGTCGCGGCGGGTCGAAAACGCGAAGCCGCCCGCCGACGACCCAGTCCCCCGATCGCATCAGGGCGTCGACGCCAGGATGGGACGGGTCGGTCGTGCGGAAGATCGCCTCGGCCTCGACCTCCCTGTCGCGGCGATAGACCTCCTCAATCTGAAGGACGGCCGACGGCCGGTCTCCGATCAAGAGCGTCGCTTCGTCTGCGCCGCCGATCCGTTTCATCTCTTCGTCGTCGACCGAGAGCGTGATGGGGATGCTCCAGAGAAGTCCCGAGGCGAGACGCATCTCCTCGACGACCGACCGGTAGTCCTTCTCGGTCATGAATCCGGTCAGAGGAGAGAGCCCGCCGGTGGCGAGCATTTCCAGGTCGGCGATCTCGCGGGGGCCGAGCGAGATCTTCGGACCATGTTCGGCGTCCGCGGCGGCAGCTTCCGCTTCTTCTGCCGAAAGCACAAGGTTGACGAGCTCGTCGCCGTGGGGCGCAATGGGTTCACGTTCCATGTTTGTTCCCGTCATCGCGTGGGACGGTGCAGGCAGGATACCGCTCCCGACGCAGGCTTCACGACGCCGCCGTCACACCTGCAGAAGGGTTTCCGAAATGTTTACCGTAAGGACGGCCAGGCTGTCGGTCACCGTGATGCTCTCGTACGCCACGCCGTCGAGCACGGGGGGGAGCGGCACGCTGAAGGCAAGGGCTTCCTCGGAGATCGTGATGTTCCCTTCGATCTTGACCCGGTCCGGATCGAACACGAGGGACGAACCCTCGAGGCGCAGCGTCCCGAGGCCCGTGGCCACCGCCTGATTCGTCCCGACGGCCACCGAGGTCGTCGTTCGCACCCGGGGACCTAGGAACTCGACTTCGATCGGGTTTCCTTGTTGCTGAAGGAACGCCGTGAACGCGATGTCGCTCACCTCCGCCCGGCCGCCTCCCCCGCCGGCGACCACGACGGTGTCGGTGTCACCACTCAGCAGATCGCCGATCTCGAAGCGCACGTCCTCGAGATCGAGCGCGACGGTCTCGAATTCCAGACCGCCGGCGGCGAGTCCCCCCACGTCGATCGAAACGGAGGAGAACTCCTCCCGAACGACCTGATAGGTGAACGGGGTCCCCCCGAGATTGAGATCCGGCTGGGCCGGGAGTCCGAGGGAGTTTTGAATCACGCTCGAAAGCCAGCTCTCGGTCCAGAACCGAAGACCGAAGTCGATCGCGGCCAGGACGGCGACAAACGTGATCGCGACCGCGACGAGAATCCGGCCGCGCCGCCGCCGTCGCGGCGGGGGCGCTCCCTCCCCCGGAATCGGGATCGGCTCCACCGCGCGCGAGCCTACAGCATGATTCGACGGGAGGGCCACCACGACCATCGCCCGGCGAGAACCGCGATCGACGGAACGAGCAGACTCCGAACGATGAACGTGTCGATCAAAAGACCGACGCTCGCCGCGAACCCCATCTGTACGAGTCCACCCAGCGACGAGGGAAGCAGCGCCGCGAACGTCCCCGCGAGGATGAGCCCGGCAGACGTGATCACGTGCCCGGTGGCGGCGAGGCCACGGGCCACCGCGCGCTTCGTCGAGTGGCGCCGCGTCTCCTCCCGGATGCGGGTCGTCAGGAAGATGTTGTAGTCGGCCCCGAGCGCGACGAGGATCACGAACAGAAACGACGGAAGCCACCACACGAGTCCTTCCTCGCCGAGCAGCCCCTGGAAGACGAAAGCGGTCAGACCGAGCGTCGAAGCGAACGAGAGCAGAACCGTCAGGACCATGTAGATAGGGGCGATCAGGCTCCGGAGCAGGATGACGAGGACGAGGAAGATCCCGAGAACGACCACCCATGTGATCGTTCTGAAGTCGCGACCGGCGACCTCCTCGACATCAGCGAAGAAGGCGGTGGGTCCGGTGACGTGCACGATCGCGTTCTGGAGGGGCGAGTCCCGCAGCGAGAGCGCGGCCACATCGTCGATCTCCCGCGTGGCCTCGAGCGCCTGCGGACTGTAGGGCTGGACCCCAAACGTCACAAACACGCGAGTCGCCGTTCCCTTCTCGTCGACGAAGAACTCGAGGCGGTTGCGGAGCTTCGGAAACGCCTGCGCGATCGACGCCGTGATCGCGAGCTCCTCGGAGGGGTCCGGCAGCAATCCGGCTTCCTGTGCCTGGGCGAGGCCGACGGCGAGCGCGCGACGAAGGAGACGCAGCCCGGGGATGATTCGGTCGAGGCCGTCCACCATCCTCCCCGCGCCGTCCTCGAGCCGGGCAAGGTCCGACTGCGAGGAGACGAGCCCGGCCTCGAAGGCGGCGAGACCGGCATCGATCTCATCCAGCCCGATCGAGATCCGGCCGAGTCCGTCCACGGCGGCTCCGAGCCCGTCGGCAATCGTTCGAAGCGTGGGGCTGAGACCCTCGTAGTTCGGATCAACTCGCTCCCCCGCCGGGCAGTCGGGCGGCTGCGGCCCGATGCCGGTCGCGTCCGGACATCGGCCCGAGACGGCCCCAAGGGCCGTTCCGACGTGCTCGGCCAGTTGCCCATACTCGGGATCGCCGCGGGCGATCGTCGCCTGTCGAAGGTCGGCCCAGGCCGCCCGGAGGCTCGCAAGGGTCCGGTCGGCCACCTCGTCGGCGAGGGAACGAATACCGTCCCTGGCCTCGGCGAGTCCGTCGCGCAAGCGACCGATGCCCTGGTCGACCTGCGCCACCCCGTCGCGCAGGGCTCGAATCCCCTCGAGGCCCTCAGCGAGCGCCCCCCGCTGACCAGGGATGCGGGCCGCGACCTGCCGGAGCGCGCCGCGGATCCGCGCGACACCATCGATGATTCGCCCGAGCCCTCGGTCGGCCCGGGGCAGATCGTCCGCGAGCGAGACGAGGTCGCCGAGTCCGACTTCCTCCAGGTCTTCGGGGCTCACCCGTCCCGCCGTGGGGCGGGTGATCGAACGAACCTTGGTGACGGCCGGGATCTTTCCGAGGTTTACCGTCAGGAGATCGATCGCAGCAAAGGTCTCATCTTCCCAGATCGGGCTTTTCGACTCGATGATCACGACCGCGGGCTGGACCTCCCCAGGGTCGATTGAACCCTCCAGCGCCTGGAATCCACGAACCGAGTCCGCGCTCGATGGCAGCTCTCCGAGCTCGTTCACGGAGCTCTTCATGCCGAGGAGGCCGAGCAGCGGCGGCAGGATGACCGCGAGCGAGATCGCGAGCGTCACCCACGGCCGGCGGAGCACGAAGTCGGCGAGGCGTTCCCAGCTCATTTCGCGCGAGCTTTCTCCGCCGTCCACGGCCAGAACGCCCAGGACCCGAGGATCCTGAGAAGCGCCGGGGTGAGAGTGAGACCCGCGACGAGCGTGATGACGACGGCGATGGCCAACGCGGGTCCGGTCGTCCGGTAGAGACCGAACTCGGCCACGGATTGGCTCGAGAATCCGACGATCACGGTGGCCGCGCTCGACGCGATCACGGCTCCGACGATCGCCATGGAAGCGACGAGCGTGCGCGCATGGTCGATCCGACGGCGACGGACGCGCGCAAGATCCTCCTTGAAGCGGGAAACGATGAAGAGGCAGTAGTCGGTGCCCGCCCCGAAGACGATGACGATCATGAACGTCTCTACGAGCGCGGAGACCTGTAGCCCCGCGTCCGCAACGAGGGCGATGACACCTCGGGCGACGGAAAACGCCGCCCCGATTGTGAGAAGCGGAATGAGCGGCGCCACCGGGGAGCGGTAGACCCAGAGAAGGATCGCGCCGACGAGGAAGAGGGTGATGATCGTCGTCCGGTGGATGCTCTCCTCAATCGCAAACGCCTGATCCGCGGCCACCCCCGCGGCCGCCGTCAGGTGGACCCGCATCCCGGTCGGCGCCGCCTCCTTAACGTGCCGGCGGATGGTCGCAACCGCCGCGTCCGTCTCCGGCTGGAACGGCGGGGTCGTAAAGCCGATGATCATGAGTTGGACTTTCCCATCCGCCGAGGCAAGGATCTCGGCCAGTTCCGGTCGCGAATACACGGACTGCGTGAGTCGGACGTTGTCGGGGGCGGCATCCGAGCCGAGCCAGGACTCGTTTTCCTTGATGAAGGCCTCATCGCTCGACGTCAGCCCGGCGTCCCTCCGGAAGACGAGCGCTCCGCTTTGAAAGAGCTCGTCCTCCGGCCAAAGATCGACGAACGCGATCGCGCCCCGGATGCTCGGGGCTTCTTCGGAAAGAAAGGCCGTCTCGTCCTGGGTGACGACGTCGTCGAGGGGTGGCGCGAGGACCCCGAGAGCCACCGCCAGGCCGATCCACGCGAGGACGACCACGCGAGCGTGCCGGACGACGAACTGGGCGAGGGCGTTCACGAGGTCGGCCCGGATGCTACTCAGCCGACTGACCGCCGGTCAATCGACGGTTCGGCGAGCGACCGAGCCCCGCCTAGACCACTCGTTCCGGCTTGATCTTGTAGGTGACGCGGACTTCTCCAGGGGCCAGCCACTCGTATCGGTCGACCCCCTGATACTTCCTCGCGAGGGCGTCGATGTGCTCGCCGGCTCCCTCTTCGGTGATCTCCACGACCCTGCCGAAAACAACGACTCGCTCGTAGGGGTTCTCTTGGTCATGGGTCGAGATGCACACCCGCGCATCCCGACGCATGTTCTTGTCCTTCACTCGTCCCTTTGCGCTGTTGACCCTGATCAACCCATCCTCTACGTCGACCCACACCGGGGTCACCTGCGGGCGCCCGTCTGGCATGAGCGTCGCCAGGTGCGCAAAGTTCTTCCCATCGAAAACGCCTCGTTGCATCGCTGAGAGCTCTGCACCCATCCCGTTCCTCCTTCCGCTCCCTCAGGAGCGGACGCTCAGATCGATACACCCTCGAGATCGAGGAGGAACCGCTTTCGGTCGAGTCCTCCCGTATAGCCACCGAGGGCTCCGCCGGCCGCAACCACCCGGTGGCACGGCACAACAATCGGAACCGGGTTCCCGGCGAGCGCATTCCCGGCCGCCCTCGCGGCCCGCGGACTTCCCGCTCGTCTCGCAACCTCTCCGTACGACGCCACAGCCCCGAATGGAATGCGAGCGGTCGTTCGCAGCACGCTCCGGTGGAACCCTGCCACGAGCGACCAGTCGAGCGGAAGATCAAACGTCTGCCGACGCCCCGCGAAGTACTCATCGAGCTCCCGGCGAACCTCGTCGAGCCGGGATGGCGCCTCGAGCACCCGGGGAGAGAGGGTGTCGGCGAGGTCCTCGAGCACGGAGTCGATCGACTCGTCCTCGGACGCAAGGTATGCGAGACGCACGAGCCCCCGACGAGTCGCGGCCGCCACGAGCGGACCGAGCGGGGATTCAACCGTCGCATACGCCACGTCGAGGATTCCTCGAGCGAGGGCCGCGTCGGCAAACCGGTCGGAATCGAATCGGACACCGGGGTCCCCGCCCCCGATCCTGCGAAGCGCTGCGCGAACGTCATTCATCCCTTCTCCTTCCGAAGTCGTTTCACACCCTCGTGCACGTTGCTCCTCGCCGCTTCCTCTGAGCCGCCCATGATCCGCGCGATCTCCCGGTGAGATAGGTCCAGCACGTACCGGAGCGCGACCGCGGCGCGCTGCTTCGGCGGAAGGCTCTCCACCGCTTCCCACACACCGGGGTTCGCCTCCGGCGGCTCCGGCGCTGCGCGGTCCGGGATCTCGGCCACCGGGAACGCTCGCCGGCCGCGGTCTCGATGCGCATCGAGGACCTTCCGGTGGGCGATCGTGAGCACCCAACCGCGAAGGTTGTCGTCGTTTCGAAGTCGCGGATACGAACGGAGCGCCGCGAGGAAGGTCTCCTGAAGGCAGTCCTCCGCGTCGCTCCTGCCGATGGTTGCGCGGAGGAATCGAGAGACGTCCTCCCAGTGCGTTTCGACGAATCGCTGGAACGGCGGAAGCTTCACACTGGAGAGAACGCTCCGGGGAGCGGAAACGTGAGATCGGGATCGGTCCTTCGGGCGGCGCGCCGCACACTGCCAGGCTAGCGGACGGACTGTTTGCTACGCTCAAGCGGGTTGCGCCGCATCCTCGTCCTCACGGACCGTTCACCCGACGACGTCCTCCCCGCGGCCCGGGCCCTTGACGCCGACGTGAAGGCCGAGCCGCTGGTGACCGACGCCCTCGCCCGGCTTCCCGACCTCGCACCCGACATCGTCGTCGTAGACGCGCACGACGACCCCGAGCGCGCCTACCGGCTTCTCTCCGCCCTCGCGGCGGCCGGGACACCGACCGGCGTGCTCGTGGTGGTCTCCCGATCGGCCCTCGAGATGTTCCCCTGGCACGACGTGACCGACGACTTCGTCTTCCCCGAGATCTCCGAGCCCGAGCTCCGGCTCCGGCTCGCGATGGTGCGGGCACGGCGAGGCGAGACCGGCGAAGGCGCGATCAGGCTCGGCCCGGTGACGATCAGCGTCGAGACCTATCAGGTGAACGCCGGCGGACGACCCCTCGACCTTACCTACAAGGAGTTCGAGCTGCTGCGCTACCTCGCCCAGCACCCCGGCCGGGTCTTCTCCCGCGCCCAGCTGCTCCAAGAGGTGTGGGGCTACGACTTCTACGGCGGAACGCGGACCGTCGACGTGCACGTCCGCCGCCTCCGCGCGAAGCTCGGCCCCGAGCACGAGCACCTCATCGAGACCGTTCGCGGCGTCGGCTACCGCGCCGCCGGCGTCGACTGAGCACGTAGACGCGGCGGAGAAACCGCACCCACGGTGACCAGCGCGCAGAGCTCACGACTGCACCTGTGAGCTCACGTTCTGCCCGGTCGAGACAGTCTTCGACGAGGGCATCGTGGATCGGGCGGGCGAAGAGAAGCCAGTTCAGCAAGCCGCGGCCGCGGGCGCGCATCTCGATCACATGCCGAAGAATCGCCCCCTCGTTCGTGAGGAGCACTTCGTATCGATGCTCGCCGTCGAAACCCCTTGGGCGTCTGAAGCGGAAGCGGACGAGACGCCCCGGCTCGTACTCAGAGACCGTGTAGCGCGCAGGTCCGTGGCCACCCGAGGCGCCCACGCTCAGCGGGCGATCGAACCACATGGCGGGCCACAAATCTTTCGGCCACAGGCGGTCGTTCTCTGAGGCAAGCGAATTGAGAAGTGCGCCTAGCTGGCTAGGGCTCGCCGCCAGCAGACGTTCGTGCACGTTCACCACCCGCATGACAACCCCCCCTGTTCTGGAGACACCTCTCTATTATTCTAGAGAGCATCCTCTAAAATCGTCAAGGTGGGGCGCCCAGCCCGGTACTCGACCGATCAGATCCTCGACGCGGCGCTTGCGGTAGCCGCTCGCGAAGGAGCGGACGACGTCACCGTCACCGCCGTGGCGCAGGAGCTCCATGCGCCGAGCGGCTCGATCTACTACCGGTTCCGCTCTCGAGATCTCTTGCTGGCGACGCTCTGGCTTCGGACCGTGGAGGCGTTTCAGGATGGCTACCTGGATGCATTGGCGCTGCCCGACCCGGCGGAGGCGGCCCGGGCGGCAGCCGGCCACGTAGTTCGGTGGGTTCGCGGACACCCGGCCGAGGCGAAGCTGCTCATGCTCTACCGGCGAGAAGACCTCGTGGAGGGCCCGTGGCCCGATGAGGTCCGTGACCGCGCGCGAACCCTGAATGATCGGGCCGCGGCCGGACTCCGCGATCTCCGGAGCCGGCTCGGTCGCGTGTCGGAGGGGCGTTTCCGCTTCGCCCTGGACGTGCCGTACGCGTCCGTGCGCCGGTTCATCACCGAAGACGTAGACCCGCCGCCTGAGGTCGAGCGGCTTGTCGCCGAGGCCGTGGGGGCCATCCTCCATCTCTGACTTTGGGGTCCTGTTACAGAGAATGGGTAGTATCCCCTTGACGTAGGTACCTACGTGTGGTATACTCAGCATATGAGCAGGAGCGACCGGAACAACCCGAAGCGATCCACAGCGTCTGAGTCCCGCTACACCTTCGTGGAGTTCGAGCGAGACTTCCCCGACGATGCCGCCTGCCTCGAATGGCTAGTCGGCTACCTATACCCGGATGGCATCTTCTGCCCCAACTGTAAGAAGGTCACAAAGCACCATCGGGTCAAGTCTCGGCCCTCCTACTCATGCCAGTTCTGCGGCCACCACGA
>JBOGWA010000020.1:0-48023 GCA_050693155.1 Actinomycetota bacterium
CCACAAGATCGTTCCGAACCGGATCGTGTACCCGGCTCTGGCCTATTTCGCGGTGGCCGTCGTCGCTGGGGACTTTGCGGACCTGGGCGTGGAGCTGATCCCGGCGCTCATCGGGCTGGCCGCGTACGCGGGCCCACTATTTCTTCTCGCCCTAGCCGTTCCTCGGGGGATGGGGATGGGGGACGTGAAGCTCGTCGCCTTGATCGGTTTCGTGCTCGGTTCTCTCGGACTGCGCTACGTGGCCGTGGCCGCGGCCCTGGGGATCCTCACGGGCGGGGTGGGGGCGATCGCGGCCGCCGTCATTCTCGGCTACGGACGCCGCCAGCAGATCCCCTTCGGCCCGTACCTGGCTCTGGGCGCCGTCGGCGCCGCCTTGGCCGCACCGAGCATCGCGGACGCGTACTTGTCGCTTTTGACCTAGCAGCAACCCCTCCACCGGCTTCCCCTTTCGAACGCGATTGTGGGAGCGCGATTGTGCTCACCCGTAGCGGCAATGGGTGAATTACAGTGGTGTAAGTCGTGCCTGGTCATGATATGTATCCCGTTAGGGTTATTGACATGGAGAGGGGTAGTTGTTACGGTCAGCGCTCAACGTTGAGTCTGTGGAACGTTGGAAGGCTAGGGAACGTAGGGTAACGTGTTGAGCATGAGGTTCATGTTACACTTGTAGGGTGTGTGGTGTTTGTTGGGGATGTTGAAGCGAGGGAGGAGACTCGTGAGCGACCGGGGAGGTCACGGGTCATGTGGAGAGCCTGAGTGATGCCGAAGCGACGTCCGTTTGCTGGTGACCGTCTGCTCACGGTGGGCGAGGTGGCTGCCACGATGCGCGTGTCGAACATGACCGTGTATCGGCTGATCAAGGCCGGCCAGCTGCCCGCGATCCGGGTGGGAAAGAACTACCGGATCCGTGAGTCCGACGTCGACAGCTACCTATCGGATCGCGCCGTTCGGGTCGATAGCGACCGAGGGGCCGAGAAGGGGCGGTAAATGGCCAGGATCCGCGTGGGACTGGACATCGGGTCCACCGCGGTCCGGGCGGCCGAGCTCTCAGTCGGATCCGACCCCCCGGCCCTGGTGCGAGCCGCACAGGTCCCGCTTGCTGCGGGAACTGTGGAGAACGGCGAGGTCAAAGACATCGCCGCGGTCGCAGACGCCGTCCGTGAGCTGTGGCGGCGCGGCGGCTTCAAGACCCGCGACGTTGCGTTGGGCGTTGGGAGCCAGCGAGTCGTCGTCCGCGAGGTGACCGTCCCGGCGATGCCCGAGCGAGATCTCCGGCAGTCGCTTCCGTTCCAGGTTCAGGAGCTCATCCCGATCCCACTCGAGAACGCCGTCATGGACTTCGACGTGCTCGACGAGGTCGAGATCGACGGGCAGCGCTCCTACCGCCTCTTCGTCGTCGCCGCGCAACGGGAGATCCTCGATCAGCTCGTTGAGGCGGCCGAAATGGCCAGGCTCGAGCCCCTCGGAATCGACCTGATCCCCTTCGCCCTCATCAGGTCGGTCGCCATGGACATGGGGCTTGGTCTCGAGGAAGCCGATGCCGGCGAGGAGGCGCTCGTTGACATTGGCGCCGACGTCACGAACATCTGCGTCCACGATCGAGGCGTACCGCGGTTCGTTCGCATCCTCCCGTCGGGAGGCAGGGACGTCTTGCGGCTCGTCGCGGGCTCGCTTGGCATCCCAGTCGATGAGGTCGAAGCGCACGCTCGCGGTGAGGCGGTCCCGAACCTCCCGGGCGAGGCGCCGAACGCTCTGAGGAATGCCGTGGGCACGCTCGTCGACGAGGTCCGTTCCTCGCTCGACTTCTATCAGGCGCAGACGCCGGACGCGCGGATCGGCCGGGTTCTCGTGACCGGGGGCGGTTCGAAGCTTCCCGACCTGCTCGACGTTCTCGCATCGAAGGTCCCCTCAGAGGTCGGTCGCGGGCGTGTCTTCGAGCACGTGCGGGTCCGGCTCGACATGGACGACACGACCCTGGCCGAAGCCGAACCGCTGCTCGCGGTGGCGGTGGGACTTGCCCTGCCTCAGGAGGGCGCCAGGAGATGAGGATCAACCTTCTCCCACCGGAGCTGCGCGAGCGCGAGCGAGGGCGCCGTGGCGCGGTGGCCGTGATCCTGATCGGCCTCCTCGTTATCGGTGGACTGGGCGGCTACTTCGTGCTTCAGGAGCGGCGCCTCGGCGACATCGAACGGGATCTCGATGCGCAGCAGGCCACGAACAACGCACTGCGCGCGGAGATCGCGGAGATCGCTCGCTTCGGCGAGCTCAAGCAGCAGCTCGAGGGTCGCCAAGGCCTCGTGGATGCGTTTCTCGTGAACGAGGTCCAGTGGTCGGGGGTGCTGCGCGACGTCTCGCTCATCATTCCTGGGGACGCGTGGCTTGTCGGCGTCAGCGGGACAGTCATGGACCCGATCGCGTCGCCCGGGGTCGATGTGAGCGGGCTTATCGGCCAGATCGCTTTCAATGGGTTCGGCCTTTCCCATCGGTCGGTGGCTCTGTGGCTTACGCGGCTTGAGGACATCAGCGGGTTCCTCAACCCGTGGCTCTCGAGCTCCACGAAGACGCTCGTTGGGCCGACAGAGGTTGTGCAGTTCACGAGCTCGGTCGACCTTTCCGCTGAGGTAGCGACGAGGAGCGCGCAATGAGAAGGGGCGGCGCGATCATTGCGGCGATCGTCATGGCCGGTCTCGCAGTCGGGACCTTCGTGCTGCTCGTGCTTCCCAAGGTTCGCGAAGTCGATCGCGCGGAGCGAGATCTGGACGCTGCGGTGGCGGAAGAGGTCGCGCTTCAGGTACAGCTCGCCGAGCTCGAGGAGGCTCGCGCTCAGGCTGCTCAGATCCGCCGCCAGCTGGCGCGGATCCGAGAGCTCGTGCCGCCGGTTGCCGACCTGCCCCAATTGATCAATCTTCTTCAGGACGCGGCCGATGAGTCGGAGGTGGACTTCTTCTCCGTCTCACCGGGAACCCCTGTGCCCGTGCCGGGGGCGATCGGGGCTGAGATCCCCGCTCAGGTCCAGGTGATCGGTGGCTTCTTCTCTGTGGACCGGTTTCTGTTCGAGATCGAGTCCTTCGACCGGGCAGCGAAGGTGACGACCATCGAGGTCGCCGAGGGGCCGGACGGACTCCCGCAACTCCAGGTGACCATGGAGGTACAGTTCTTCACGACGGACACGAGCGCGGGCCCCGGTTCGCCGATCGAGGCGCCGCTGCCCGGTCCGAGCCCGTCGCCGGAGGAGAGTCCATCGCCTGGGTCGACGCCGAGTCCAAGTCCGGAGAGTTGAGATATGTCTCCTCGGGAACGAAGACTCGTGCTCATTCTTCTGATCCTTGGGTTGGGCGCCGGCGCCTTCTTTCTCTTCGGCCAGGGTCTGCTGAACGGTGACGGCGGGGCGGATGAGGTAGCCGCCCCCACGCCAACCGTCTCGCCGCCTCCGATCAGCATGCCCGAGCCGGGTGACATCATGACTACGCCGCCCCGATTTTCGTTCTTCGCCGGTCGGAACCCGTTCCTGCCTCTCGTGGTCGCACCCGAGGGTGGTGGCGGGAGCGGCACGACCCAGCCCAGAGTCGAGGAACCGCGGACCGGGGGTGGTCAACAGGAGCCCGGAGAGCCGACGGAACCGCCGGCCGGCCAGAACGGTGGCGCCGGGAGCGGCACCGACGGCGGGGGCGGGGGCGGTCAGCAGGCGGGGAACTCCAGGAGGGTTGGGGGCCACACCGTCACCCTCATCGACGTGTTCTCGAGCGATGGCAAGGAGCGGGCCCAGGTTCGCGTCGACAACAAGACCTACGTCGTCGAGGAGGGGGCCACCTTCAGCGACAACTTCAAGGTCGTGAGCATCGATGGCTCGTGCGCCGCGTTCCTTCACGGCGACGAGCGCTTCACCCTCTGTACCTAGCCGAGGCGTTCCCGCGCGCCCGCGCGGCCCCAAGTTTCCGGCGGCCCAGACCGGGGGGAACGGTCGCCGGAGCCGGGAGGCGGTCCTTCGGGACCGCCTCCCGCAATATCCTGTGCCTCCTGGGAGTCTGGAATGACGTTGAGGCTGTTGACCGCAGGCGAGTCACACGGGAAGGCTCTCGTGGCGATCATCGAGGGCCTTCCCGCTGGCGTGCCCGTCTCGGAGAAGGAGATCGAAGGGGAGCTCGCGCGGCGCCGCCACGGCTTCGGCAGAAGCGGGCGTCAGAAGCTCGAGCGGGACCGGTTCGACGTGCTGGGAGGCCTTCGTCACGGCCGAACGCTCGGAAGCCCGATCGCGATCTCGATCGACAACGCGGAATGGGAGAAGCGCTGGAGCGAACGGATGTCGCCCTTCGGGGTCGAGGATCCCGACGACCGGCTGACGCGTCCGCGACCCGGACATGCCGACCTCACCGGGGCGCAGAAGTACGGATTCGATGATGTGCGGAACGTCCTCGAACGGGCAAGCGCACGGGAGACGGTCGCGCGGGTGGCCGCGGGCGCGTTCTGCAAAGCATTCCTCGGCGAGCTCGACATGTACGTTGTGTCCCACGTCGTTCGCATCGGCTCCGTCGCGACGCGGAGTTATCGCGTGCCGGAGCCCGGGGACCTCGAGGTCATCGACGCGTCGCCGGTGCGTTGTTTCGACGAGGCAGCCGCGGGTCGGATGGTCGACGCGATCGAGGCGGCCCGGCGGAAGCGAGACACGCTCGGTGGGATCTTCGAGGTCGTCGCCCACGGTCTTCCTCCCGGGCTGGGGTCCTACGTGCACTTCGACCGAAAGCTGGACGCGCGGCTCGCCCTCGCGGTGATGAGCATTCAGGCGATCAAGGGCGTCGAGGTCGGCGACGGGTTCGAGGGCGCGGCCCGCCCCGGTTCAAGGGCCCATGATGAGATCAGTGCTCAAGGGGAACGCCCGCTTCGGCGCACCGGCCGAGCCGGTGGGATCGAAGGCGGGATGTCGACGGGCGGGCCGCTCAGGATTCGAGCGGCGATGAAACCCCTCTCGAGTCTGCCCAAGGCGCTTGCGACCGTCGATCTCGACACGGGCGCGGAGGCCGAGGCCATCCGCCAGCGCTCCGACGTCTGCGCGGTGCCCGCCGCCGCGGTCGTCGGCGAGTCCGCCGTCGCGTTCGTGCTCGCCGATGCACTGCTGGAGAAGTTCGGGGGCGACTCGGTTGCCGAAACCCGTCGAAACGTCGACGGGTACCTGTCCGCGCTCTGAGCCGATGTCCCTCGTCTGGCTGATCGGCATGCCCGGCTCCGGAAAGTCGACGGTGGGGAGAACCGTGGCCGATCGTCTCGGAGCGGAGTTCGTCGACGTTGACGGCGAGGTCGAACGCCGGGCGGGGAAGCAGGTCCACGCCATATTCGAGTCCGATGGTGAGGCCGCGTTTCGCAGCCTGGAAGCGGACGTGATTCGTGGCCTTGCGAGTCGGGACGGCGTTGTCGTTGCCTGCGGGGGCGGGGCCGTCCTGGACCCGGAGACCCGTGAACGGATGCGTTCATCGGGAACCGTGGTGCTGCTCGAAGCGCCGATCGAAGCGCTCGCTGCCCGCCTCGGCGCCGCCTCCGAGACGCGGCCTCTCGTGCGAGCGCCGGGCGATCTGGAGCGGCTCGCCTCGGAGCGGGTGGCCTTCTACCGGGCCGCCGCGCACGTAACGGTTGACGCGGCAGCAGGACCCGCGGAAATCGCCGCACAGATCGCGGAAGCGCTGTCGTGATCCGCGTTCCGGTCCGCACGCCCGGAGGCGAGTATGAGTGCGTCGTGGGCGCAGGAATCCTGGAGCACGCCGTCGACGTTTTCCCCGAGATTCCGGGAGCCGAGCGCGCGTTCGTCGTGGCCGACCAGCCCGTTGCGGGCCTGTACTTGAGCGAGCTCGAGTCCGTCCTCCCATGGCCCGCAGTCCATCTGCCGGTCCCCGAGGGCGAGGAAGGAAAGACCCTGGGGACGGCCGAAGCGCTCTACCAACAACTTGCCACCCAGGAGATGCATCGAGACGACGTGATCGTGGCTCTCGGCGGAGGGTCTGTTGGTGATGTCGCCGGGTTCGTGGCTGCCACATACATGCGCGGCGTTCCGTACCTCCAGGCGCCGACGACCCTCACGGCTCAGGTCGACGCCTCGATCGGCGGAAAGACGGCCGTCAACCTCCCGCGCGGCAAGAACCTCGTCGGCGCTTTCCACCAACCGCGAGGTGTCCTCTCCGACGTCTCCACGCTTCGAACCCTCCCGGATCGCACGTACCGCTCCGGACTCTCAGAAGTTGCGAAGTACGGTCTGGCCGTCGATCCCAGCATCGTTGAGCTTCTCGAGCTATCCGTCCAGGAGGTGCTCGCAAGAGACGAGAGGCTGCTCGAGGACCTCGTTGCGCGCTGCATCCGGGCAAAGGCGTCGGTCGTCGAGCACGACGAGCGGGACACGGGGCTTCGGCACGTCCTCAACTACGGACACACGCTCGGCCACGCCATCGAGCGGATCGAGGGGTATCGGGGGGCGAGCCACGGAGAGGCGGTCGCGCTCGGCATGCTCTTCGCGGCGCATCTCGCGGAGATCACGGGCCTCGCGGCGCCCGGGCTCGTCGGCCGGCATCGCCGAGTGCTGGCGCCCCTCGGGCTCCCAGCACACCGCGATGTGCCCGACGCGGAAGCGGTGCTCGAGGCCCTACGGCTGGACAAGAAATACAGAGGCGGGGTGCGGTTCGTTCTCCTTGAGGATCTGGGCCGTGCGCAGCTGGTCGAAAACGTCTCGGACGCCGAGATCAGAGAGGCTCTCGCCCGCCTCGCGGCCGGGGGGTTCGGGGCATGAACGTGCTCTTCCTCTTTGGCCCGAACCTCGGGGCGCTGGAGCGGCGGGACCCGGAGACCTACGGTAAGGAAACGCTCGAGGAGATCATGTCCGGCGTCGAGCAGCGGGGGACCGAGCTCGGACACGCGGTGGCGTGGGTACAGAGCGATCACGAGGGTGAGCTCGTCGGGCGACTGCTAGGGGCACGGGACGACGGGTTCGGTGCGGTGGTGCTGAACGCGGGCGCCCTTTCGCACTACTCGTATGCCTTGCGTGACGCGGTCGAGGCTTGCGGAATCCCGGTGCTCGAAGTCCACATGACGAACATCTACGCCCGCGAGGAGTTTCGCCGGCACTCGGTGATCTCGGAGGTCTGCCGCGGCGTCATCGCCGGCCTCGGAGCCGGTGGATATCATCAGGCGCTGGAGGCCCTCCGATGGATCACGCCCTGAGACGAAAGCAGTTGGCGGACGCCCTCACCGATGCGTCGGTGGACGCGTTCCTCGTTACGAGGCTCCCGAACGTCAGGTATCTGGCCGGGTACACCGGCTCGAACGGACAGCTGCTGCTCTTCGAAGGTGACGCGCGATTCTTTACCGACTCCCGGTACGAGGAGCAGGCAAAGAGGGAAGTCCCGGACGTCGAGCGGATCATCTATGCGGGCGAGTTCGTGAACGCTCTCCGAGATGCGCTTCTCGCATCTGCGGGGATTCGCCGCCTTGCGTTCGAGACCTCGGGGATCACGTTCAAGACCTACGAGCAGGTCCGGGAGATCGAGCCCCTCGAGCTCGTCCCGCTGGAGGATGCCGTTGAGAGACTGCGCTGGTCGAAGGACGACGAAGAGATCAAGCTCATCCAGCGAGCACAGCGGATCACGGACGAGGCCTTCGATCGAGTGCTCGGGAGCCTTCGCGAGGGGGTGACCGAGCGCGATGTGGCCTTCGACCTCGAGGTCGCCATGCGTCGCGCTGGGGCAGAGCGGGTCGCATTCGACGCCATCGTGGCGTTTGGAGAGAACGCGGCGGAGCCGCACCACCGGCCGTCGGCGCGGAAGCTGATGAAGGGCGACGTCGTGAAACTCGACTTTGGCTGCGTCGTGGACGGATACCACTCCGACATGACCAGGACGATCGCATTCGGCGAGCCGGATCCGAGGCTCCGGGAGATCCACGACTTGGTCCGAAAAGCGCATGAGGCGGGTGCACTGGCAGTCCGCACGGGCGCCGAGGGGGGTACTTGCGACGCGGCCGCTCGAGCGGTGATCACCGACGCCGGGCATGGATCGCGGTTCGGGCACGGACTCGGCCACGGCGTCGGCCTCGAGATCCACGAGGGACCGACGCTGCGCAAGGAGGGGACCGACGTCCTTCCCGAGAACGCTGTCGTCACGGTCGAGCCTGGGGTCTACGTGCCCGGGCTGGGCGGGGTGCGGATCGAGGACATGGTCGTGGTGGGCGAAGATGGCTGTCGACCCCTGCCGAAGACCACGAAGGAATTCCTCGTTCTCTAGTGGACGTCTCGACGAACGACCTGAAGAACGGCATGACACTGGAGCTCGAGGGCAGTCTCTGGACGCTCGTGGAGTTTCAGCACGTGAAGCCCGGGAAGGGCCACGCGTTCGTCCGGACAAAGCTGAAGAACGTCCAGAGTCGGGCCGTCGTCGAGCGCACGTTCCGCGCGGACGAAAAGGTCGGACTGGCCATCGTCTCGCGAAAGGAGATGCAGTTCCTCTACCGAGAGGGCGACCACCTGGTCGTGATGGACACCGGATCCTACGAGCAGATGCACGTTCCGCTGGACGTCGTCGGTGTCGCCGCCGACTATCTAATCGAAGGGGCGATGGCCATGGTGACCACGCATGAGGGGCGAGCGCTCGGTGTGGAGCTGCCGGCTGCGGTGACGCTCACGGTGGCCGAGACCGATCCGGGCGTCAAAGGGGATCGAGTGAGCGGTGCGATGAAGCCGGCACGGCTGGAGACGGGTCTCCGCGTTCAGGTTCCGCTTTTCGTGGAGCTCGGTGACCGCATCAAGGTCGATACCAGAACCGGCGAGTACCTCACCAGGGAGCAGTAGCCGGATGGCGAGGCGCCGAGCGGCACGGCGCCGCGCCCTCGAGATCCTCTACCAAGCAGACGCGACCCATCGGACGCCCGTCCAGGTCCTCGAAGAGCGCCGCGCATTGGGCGAACGGGTTTCGGCATTCACAGAAGAACTGGTGACGGGGGCCTCGGAGCGTCTGGGTGAGATCGACCGTCAGATCGGCGAGCACGCCATCGACTGGACGGTGGACCGGATGGCCGCGGTCGACCGCGCGATTCTCCGGCTGGCGGTCTACGAATTGCTGTACCGGAAAGACGTCCCGGTCGCGGTTGCGATCGATGAAGCGGTCCGAGCAGCCAAGCGCCTGTCGACGCGGGAGTCGGGCGGATTCGTGAACGGAATCCTCGGCCGCATTGCCATCTCATTGGGGGGCTCGCCCGCTCGGTGATGTCGGGCTCCCGGCTGGGGGCGGGCTCCGCCCGATTGTGCTATTCGGCTGACTTCTTGGTCTCGGCTTCTTCGTCCTCGGTTTCGTCCTCGTCGGACACGCCTTCTTTGACTCCCGCCTTGAACTCCTTCGTGGACTTGCCGAGCGATCGTGCGATCTCGGGAAGGCGTCGGGCGCCGAAGAGCAGCAACAGGACGACGAGGACGATGAGGAGCTCGGGCCAGCCTACGCTTGGAAACGCCACGAACCTGCTCACGTGGGACCCCTTTCTTCGCGCCAAGGGTACACCGGTTCAGATCGGGGGTCCGCTCGCCCGCACGAAGAGCGATTCTCACGCCCCTGGCGAGCTATCCCCCCAGACCCCCCGGGCTTCGTGTATCCTTCCGCGAGGAACCAGCCCTTTAAGTCCGGTCCGGAGAGGCCGGGAAGGGAGGACACTACGTGATGCCGCCTAGCGCCTTGCCTCCGGGTGAGGCGTTTTCTTGTTGATGGCGTTTGCGGTCCGCAGCCGCCCGATCGAAGCGCAGGAGATCGGGCGAGCTGTGACGCGGATCGCTCACGAGATCCTGGAGCGAAACGAAGGCGCCGTCGGCCTCGTCCTGGTCGGGATCGCAGACCGTGGAGACGACCTGGCGCGCCGGCTGGCTGCCGAGATCACGGGGCTCCAGGGCACGGGCGTCCCCGTCGGTGTCCTCGACATCACCTTCTACCGAGACGACATCGGTCTGCGCTCCGAGGCGCCGGAAGTGCGCGAGACCCGCATTCCTTTTGACATCAGCGGAAGGACCGTGGTCCTGGTTGATGACGTGCTCTACACGGGAAGAACGATTCGAGCCGCGCTCGACGCGCTCGTCGATTTCGGTCGGCCGAGGGCGATCCAGCTCGCCGTTCTGGTCGACCGCGGCCATCGGGAGCTTCCGATCCGCGCCGACTACGTCGGCAAGAACCTGCCGACCGCCGAGGGCGATCGGGTTCGCGTGCTGCTCGAAGAAACCGACGGCGAGGATGCCGTCGAGGTTGGGGAGGAAGAGCCCTGATGAAGCATCTCCTCTCGGTCTCGCAGCTCTCACCGGAGGACGTCACTCGAGTCCTGGATACCGCCGATTCGTTCCGCGAGGTCGGAACCCGCGTGATCAAGAAGGTGCCGGCGCTTCGCGGCCGGACGGTCGTCAACCTCTTCTACGAGCCGTCGACCCGAACGCGAATCTCCTTCGAGCTGGCGGCGAAGCGTCTGTCCGCCGACGTCATCAATTTCACGACCTCGGGCTCGTCGGTGAGCAAGGGGGAGAGCCTGAAGGACACGGCGCTCACGCTCGAGGCCATGGGAGCGGACGCGATCGTCGTCCGCCACTCGTCATCCGGAGCCGCGCACATCCTCTCCCGCTGGGTGTCGGCGAGCGTGCTGAACGCCGGTGACGGCACCCACGAGCATCCCACCCAGGCGCTGCTCGACCTCTACACGATCCGCGAGCACTTCCCGTCGTTTGACGGTCTTCGCGTCGCGATTGTCGGGGACATCCTGCACTCACGCGTGGCGCGTTCGGAAACGCTCGCGCTCGCCACGATGGGCGCGCAGGTGACGCTCGTTGCGCCGCCGACCCTCATCCCCCCCGAGGCATCCGCGTGGGGAGCCGAGGTCTCCTACCGGCTGGACGAGGTGCTCCCAAAGGTGCAGGTCTGTTACATGCTGCGCGTCCAGCAGGAGCGGCAGCAGGAGCAGTTCTTCCCCAGCGTCCGCGAGTACTCGCGGGCGTTCGGACTCACCCGGGACCGCGTCGATGCGCTTCCAGAGGGCGCCCTCATCATGCATCCGGGCCCGATGAACCGCGGCGTCGAGATCGCCTCCGATGTTGCGGACCTGCCGCAGTCCCTCGTCACCGACCAGGTGACGAACGGGATCGCCGTCCGCATGGCCCTGCTGTTTCTGATCCTCGGATCCGGAGACGAGCCGCTCGAGGAGAGCCCGTGAGCAAGACGCTTCTCCGGGGCGGCCGGCTCGTCGATCCGGCGTCGGGCCAGGATGGCCGGGCCGATGTCCTCCTCGATGACTCCCTCGTTGCCGACGTGGGCCAGGGGCTCGATGCAGGCGGAGCCGAGGTTGTCGACTGCGACGGGCTCGTCGTCGCCCCCGGGCTCGTCGATCTGCACGCGCACCTTCGCGAACCGGGACGAGAGGACGCCGAGACGATCGAGACCGGCTCGCGGGCGGCCGCGGTGGGCGGTTACACCGCGGTCTGCGCGATGCCGAACACCGAACCGGTTGCGGATCACGCCGCCGTCGTGCTCGAGGTGATGGCGCGTTCCGAGAAGGTCGGGCTCTGCGACATCCTTCCGGCCGGCTCGATCACCCGGGGACTCGAGGGCGAGGAGCTCGTCGAGATCGGGGAGTTGGCGGAGCTCGGAATTCGCCTGTTCACCGACGATCACCGTTGCGTGCAGTCGGCAAGAGTGATGCGTCTGGCGCTTGAGTACGCGAAGGCCTTCGATGTTGTCATCTGCCAGCACGCGCAGGAGGAGTCGCTGACCGACGGATGGCAGATGCACGAGGGCCACTACTCGTCGCTGCTCGGGCTTCGAGGCGCTCCCAGCGAAGCCGAAGAGATCGTGGTTGCCCGTGACTTGATGCTCGCCCGCCTCACGGGCGGCCGCCTTCACATCACCCACGTCTCGGCGAGCGGTTCGATCGAGGCGATCGCCCGCGCGCGCGCCGAGGGTCTCCGGGTGACGGCGGACGTCACGCCGCACCACCTGCTCCTGGCCGACGAGGATCTGACCGACTACGACACGAACCGGAAGGTGAACCCACCCCTGCGATCTGTCGAGGATCGATCGTCGCTCCAAACCGGGCTGGCCAACGCAGCGATCGACGCGATCGCGACCGACCACGCCCCGCACCCCGTGGAGGACAAGGAGTGCGAGTTCGACCAGGCACGTCCGGGCACGATTGGATTCGAGACGGCGCTCCCGGCCGTGCTCGAGCTCGTCGAGGGGACGATGCTTCCGCTCACACGTGCTCTGGAGGCGATGTCGACGACGCCCGCACGGATCCTCGGTCTCGATGAGCATGGGGGGCCGGTGGCGCCCGGGCGGATGGCGAACCTCGTCGTCTTCGATCCTGCCGAGGAGTGGGTGGCCGGCGATCGGCCCTTCGCCTCGCGGAGCCGGAACTCCGCCTTCCTGGGTCGCTCGATGCGCGGACGGGTCCGCCACACGATCTTCCGTGGGGGTTTCACGGTGCGGGACGGGGAGTCCACGAGATGAGCGAAGCGCTCTTGATGCTCGAAGACGGCACGTCCTTCGTCGGGCGTTCGTTCGGGGCCGAGGGTGAGACATTTGGCGAGATCGTCTTCAACACGGCGATGTCCGGGTATCAGGAGGTGCTCACCGATCCTTCATACGCCCGCCAGATCGTCGTGATGACCTACCCGCACCAGGGGAACTACGGGGTCAACTCCGCCGACCCTGAATCGGGAGCCGTCCAGGTTTCCGGGTTCGCGGTTCGGGAGGTCGCCCGACGTCCCAGCAACTGGCGGGCCGAGCAGACGCTCGCCGGCTATCTGGAAGAGACGGGGATCGTCGGGATCGAAGGCATCGACACGCGGGCGCTGACCCTTCACATTCGGGAAGCCGGCGCGATGCGGGCCGGGATCTCGACCGGGGACCTCGATCCCGCGTCGCTTCTCGAGCGGGTGAGGACGGAGCCCCCGATGCTCGGCGCGGATCTCGCCCAGAGCGTCTCGACGGTTGCCCCGTACGAGGCGGCCGAGGTCGTCGGGCCCGCGGAGCAGAAAAACGGCCGCACGTTTCGGGTCGCGGCCTACGACTGGGGCATCAAGCGAAACATTCTCCGGCTCCTCGCGCGAAACGGGTGTGAGACGACCGTGATGCCGGCGCTGACGCCTGCGGCCGATGTCCTCGCCGACGGCCACGACGGCGTGTTCCTGTCGAACGGGCCGGGCGATCCCGCGGCGACCGACTACGCCGTCGAGATCACCAGGAACCTCATCGGGAAGCTCCCCGTCTTCGGGATCTGCCTCGGTCACCAGATCATGGGGCGCGCGCTCGGAGGAGAGACGTTCAAGCTCAAGTTCGGCCATCGGGGGGTGAATCAGCCGGTCCTGAACCTCGACACCCGGCGCGTCGAGGTGACTTCCCACAACCACGGGTTCGCCGTCGACCCCGCGGGGTTCGGTCTTCCCCGTGAGGTCCCGCGCGAAGAGGCGCCGGTCGTCGAGACGTCCTTCGGACGAGCCGCGCTCACGCACTGGAACCTGAACGACGCGACCCTTGAGGGGCTCCGGCTGCTCGATTCGCCCGCGTTCTCGGTTCAGTACCACCCGGAGGCCGCGCCGGGCCCCCACGACTCTCGGTACTTGTTCGATCGCTTCTTGGAGGAAATGGGTGCCGCGGCGAACTGACATCGACTCGGTGCTGGTCATCGGCTCGGGGCCGATCGTGATCGGGCAGGCGTGCGAGTTCGACTACTCTGGCACGCAGGCGTGCAAGGTCCTTCGAGCCGAAGGTCTTCGGGTCGTCCTCGTGAACTCGAACCCGGCGACGATCATGACCGACCCGGAGTTCGCCGACCGGACCTACATCGAGCCGCTCACGCCCGAGTCCGTGCTTCGCGTCGTCCGGCGGGAACGCCCGGATGCGCTTCTTCCCACGTTGGGCGGACAGACGGCGCTCAACATCGCGGTCGCGCTCGCCGAGTCCGGCGCGCTCGATGAGCTCGGTGTCCGGCTGATCGGCGCCGACCTGGACGCGATCCGGCGGGCTGAGGACCGCCGCCTCTTCGTCCGAACGATGCAGGAGGCGGGGCTTCCGCTTCCCCAGTCCGGGTTCGCCTACTCGGTCGAGGAAGCAGAAGCGGCGGCCGCGACCCTCGGGTATCCGGTGATGGTTCGTCCATCGTTCGTCCTGGGTGGGGGAGGGAGTGGGCTCGCGGCCGACCTCGACGGGCTTCGGCGGGTTGCGAGAGAGGGCATCGACGCCAGCCCGATCGGTGAGGTGCTCGTCGAGGAATCCGTCGAGGGCTGGAAAGAGTTCGAGCTCGAGGTGATGCGCGACATCGGCGACAACGCCGTCATCGTGTGCTCGGTCGAGAACGTGGATCCGATGGGGGTTCACACGGGCGATTCGGTCACGGTCGCCCCGGCCCAGACTCTCACGGACCGCGAGTATCAGGAGATGCGCGATGTCGCCCTGGCCTGCATCCGAGCGGTCGGCGTCGAGACCGGTGGGTCGAACATCCAGTTCGCCGTGAACCCGCTGGACGGCCGGCTCGTGTTGATCGAGATGAACCCGAGGGTCTCCCGCTCGTCGGCTCTTGCGAGCAAGGCGACCGGGTTCCCCATCGCGAAGATCGCGGCGAAGCTCGCCATCGGCTACCGCCTCGACGAGATCGCGAACGACATAACCGGAGAAACGCCCGCGTGTTTCGAGCCCGCGCTTGACTATGTCGTCGTGAAGATCCCGCGCTGGGCGTTCGAGAAGTTCCCCGACGCGGATCCGCTGCTCACCACGAAGATGAAGTCGGTCGGGGAGGTCATGGCGATCGGGCGCACGTTCAAGGAGGCGCTCGGAAAAGCCCTGCGGTCGCTCGAACGCGACGCTCCGGATCTCGGCGCCGACGGGATCGAGGAACCCGCCGACGTCCTGGCTGCGTTGGCGGCGCCGACGGAGGATCGGCTCGCGGTCATCGAGCTCGCACTCCGCCGCGGGCATTCCGTCGAGGCGGTTGCCGCGGCGTCCCGGATCGACCCGTGGTTCATCGATCAGATCGCCCAGGTGAGCGAACGGGTGCAGCAGCTCGCCGGCCGCCGGTTGGCCCGCGTCTCCGCGGAGGAGCTCGCGGAGGCGAAGAGGGACGGCATCTCTGATCGCCGGCTGGCGATGACGTTGAAAGCCGGCGAACGGGAGGTGCGTACGGCACGGCGGATGACCGGGGCGGACCCAGTGTTCAAGACCGTCGACACCTGCGCAGGAGAGTTTGCCGCGCGGACTCCCTACTACTACTCGACGTACGAGCGAACCTCGGAGTTTCGTCCCGCCGAGCGGCCTCGGATCGTCATCCTGGGCTCGGGTCCGAATCGGATCGGCCAGGGGATCGAGTTCGACTACGCCTGCGTCCACGCGGCCTTCGCGCTCCGAGAGGCTGGGTATGAGACCGTCATGGTCAACTGCAATCCGGAAACAGTCTCGACCGACTACGACACCAGCGATCGCCTGTATTTCGAGCCGCTGACCGTCGAAGACACCCTGGCCGTCTGCGAGGCCGAGGAGCCCCAGGGGGTCATCGTTCAGCTCGGCGGCCAGACGCCGCTCAAGCTGGCGGCCGACCTCGAAGCCGAAGGCTTCCACGTGCTCGGGACATCGCCGGCCTCCATCGACCTTGCCGAGGATCGAGGGAAGTTCGGCGCGCTGCTCGCGCGACTCGGCATCGCTCATCCGCCCCACGGCGAGGCGTCTTCCGCGGGCGAGGCACGGCGGGTCGCGCGACGGATCGGATTCCCGGTTGTGGTCCGACCTTCCTACGTTCTTGGTGGGCGCGCGATGGAGATCGTCTACACCGATGACGAGCTCGCGGGGTATGTGGCGAGCGCCACGAAGGCCAGTCCGGAGCACCCGGTGCTCGTCGACCGTTTCCTCGAGGGAGCGATCGAGATCGACGTCGACGCGGTCTGCGACGGTGAGGAAGTGTTCGTCGGGGCTGTGATGGAGCACATCGAGGAGGCGGGCGTTCACTCCGGAGACTCCTCGTGCACGATCCCGCCGATCACCCTTTCCGATCTCGAGCTGGACGAGGCCGAAGACCTTACGCGCCGCATCGCCGAGGCGCTCGAGGTCCGCGGTTTGCTCAACATCCAGTTCGCCGTGAAGGACGAGCAGATCTGGGTGCTCGAGGCGAACCCCAGGGCCTCTCGTACCGTGCCGTTCGTGTCGAAGGTCACCGGGGTGCCGCTGGCGAAGGTCGCGGCGCGGGTTCTAGCCGGCGCCCGACTTGCCGATCTTCGTGCCGAGGGCGCGCTCCCATCAGATGCCGCCCAGTTCCGGCGACTGCGTCATGTGGGAGTGAAGTCGCCGGTACTCCCGTTCGGCCGATTCCTGGGCGTCGACACCATTCTCGGCCCCGAGATGCGCTCGACCGGCGAGGTCATGGGTGTCGCCTCCGACCTTGGGGTCGCCCTCGCTCGGGCCCAGGAGGCGACGGGGGCAGCCCTCCCCTCGAAGGGAACCGTGTTCGTCTCGGTCTCGAACCGCGACAAGCGGGCGATCGTGTTTCCCATCAAGCGGCTGGCGGAGCTCGGCTTCCGAGTGCTCGCGACGCGGGGGACGGCGGGGCTTCTGGGACGCGCGGGCGTCCCGGTCTCCCAGGTTGCGAAGGTCGCAGAGGGGAGTCCCAATGCCGCCGATCTCATCCTCGCCGGAGAGGTCGACCTCGTCGTGAACACGCCGTTCGGGCGAGGACCGCGGGGGGACGGGTACTACATCCGAACGGCGGCGGCCAAGGCCGGGGTGCCCTGTATCACCACCCTCCCCGGAGTCTTCGCCGCGGTTCAGGGGATCGAGGCGACGAGTCAGGCCGAGGAAGAGCCGATGAGCCTTCAGGAATACCATCTGGGGGGGTTTGGGGGGCCCCCAATCGAATAGCCATGATCAGGCAGAAGTGTGACGTGCTCGCCAATCGGAAGAGCGGCCCGTATCAGACGATCCGGATTGCCGCCTCCGAGATCGCCGAGGCGGCAAAGCCCGGCCAGTTCATCCAGGTCGCCATCGAGCCGGGCCACGAGCAACTCCTCCGCCGGCCGTTCTCGATCGCCCATGCGTCTTCGGAGGGGCCGCTCGGAGGGATGATCGAGTTTGCCGTCTACGCCAAAGGAGGAGGCACGGAGTGGCTTGCCGGAATTCAGGAGCTCCGGACGCTCGACGTCCTCGGGCCGCTCGGAACAGCGTTTCCCTACCCGCGCGAACTCACGAGCTGCCTGCTCGTCGGTGGTGGATACGGCGCAGCTCCGCTCTACTACCTGACCGACGAGCTCCGGGAACGAAAGAAGCGGGTGACGATGATCCTCGGCGCGCGGAGCGCCGACCGGTTGTACGAACCGGTGGAGGCGCGGCGACGGGCAGAGTCGGTGACCGTGACGACCGAGGACGGAAGCGATGGGATCCAGGGCCTGGTGACCGACGTGATGCCGGGAGTCATCGAAGAGTGTGGGGCGGAGGTCGTCTACGCGTGCGGGCCGAACGTGATGTTGCGCGCGATCTCTGAGTACTGCCTGCGTGAAGGGATTCCCTGCCAGGTCTCGATCGAGGAGCTGATGGCGTGCGGGTTCGGCGTCTGCTGGTCCTGCGTCGTGCCGGTGATCCGCAAGGGAGAGCGCGACTGGGACAACCTACGGACCTGTGTCGAAGGGCCGGTCTTCAACGGCGCGCAGATCTGGTGGGATCGATGGCTCGGGCCCTCCGAAGACGTGGTGTTGGAGACCGAGGAGGAGGCAGCCGTCCATCAGGCACAGGCGGCGCCCGGTGAGTCGTGAGCCCGGTCTCCCTCGCCGTCGATCTTGCCGGGGTTCGACTCCCGTCCCCGGTGCTGGGAGCGTCGGGGTGTGTCGGATCCGGCCGGGAGCTTCTCGAATTTCTCGACCATCGCGGCCTTGGGGGGATCGTGACAAAGAGCGTCACCGTCGAGCCGGTCCGCGGGCTCCCGACTCCCCGGATGGTCGAAACGCCGTCGGGGATGCTGAACGCGATCGGTCTTCAAAACCCCGGCATCGACGAGTTCCTGCGTACCGAAGCGCGGTTCTTCGCCGAGATCGATGTGCCGGTGATCGTCTCGATCGCCGGGAAGAGCGTTCGCGAGTACCTCGACGTCGTCCAAGGCATCCACCAGATTCCCGGCGTCGTAGCGATCGAGGCCAACATCTCCTGCCCGAATGTCGAGCGCCGGAACGAGGTCTTCGCCTGCGATCCGGACGCGGCGACGGAGGTCATCGCGGCCGTGGCGCGGAGCACGCCGCTTCCGGTGTTCGCGAAGCTCACTGCCGACGTGACCGACATCGTGGAGGTTGCTCGCGTGTGCATTCGCGCAGGCGCGCACGGGCTCTCACTCATCAACACGATGCTCGGCATGTCGATCGATACCGAGACGTTCCGTCCACGGCTGGCGGCGGTTACCGGCGGGCTCTCCGGGCCCGCGATCCGGCCCATTGCGGTGCGCGCGGTCTATCAGGTCGCAACGGCGTTTCCGGAGACCCCGATCATCGGGATGGGGGGGATCCGGACCGCAGGGGATGCGATCGAGTTTCTCCTCGCCGGAGCGTGGGCGGTCGCCATCGGCACCGCGAACTATTTCAACCCCCACGCGATGGTGGAGGTCGCGCGGGGGGTCGGTGCGTTCCTTGCGGCACGAGGCCTCCGGAGCCCCGCCGATCTCAGGGGACGGGTCGAGGTCGGTGACGAGGTCGACGAACCCGCTTATCGTCGCGGCTGACTTCTCCGATCCAAACCGGGCGGAGACGCTTGCCAAACGGTTGGTGGGAATCGCCGGCATGGTGAAGATCGGCCTCGAGCTCTTCACGGCGGCGGGCCCCGAGATCGTTCGGCGCATTGGGCGCCACCTCCCGGTCTTTCTCGACCTGAAGCTTCACGACATCCCGACGACGGTCGAGCGAGCTTCGACGAACGCTGCTCGACTCGGCGTCGAGATGGTGACGGTCCACGGCCTCGGGGGAGCGGAGATGATCCGAGCGGCCGCGTCGGGCGCCGGGGAAGGCGCAGCCGCGGCCGGCGTGCGGCCGCCGGCCGTCGTCGCCGTGACCATTCTCTCCAGCCTTGCCGAACAGGAGGGGACGTCGTCGACGACGATCGGGTTCGAGGCGGTTCGGGCCGGGGCGAGCGGTTTGGTGGTGTCGGGCGAGCAGGTCGCCGTCGTCCGCGAGACGCTCGGAGGTGAGCCGATCCTCGTGGTCCCAGGCATCCGTCCCGCGGGGGCCTCCTCGAACGATCACGCCCGGCTGCTCACTCCACGGGAGGCGATCGAGGCCGGCGCCGACTATCTCGTGGTCGGTCGTCCAATCACGCAGGCGGACGACCCGGCAGCGGCCGCGTCCCGGATTCTCGAGGAAGCCACGGCGTGATCAGCGCCCAGGAGGTCCTCGACCTTCTTGCCGAGCGGGGAGCCCTGCGCTCGGGGCACTTCTTGCTGTCCTCAGGAAACCACTCCGACACCTACGTCGAGAAGGCCCGGATCCTGGAGGACCCTGCGATCGTGACCCGGCTGGCCGAAGAGATCGGCTCGTGGTTCGAGGGCGTTGACACGGTGGCCTCACCCGCAGTCGGCGCGATCCCGCTCGGATTCGCCGTTGCACAACAGCTCACGGCCCGGTTCGTCTATGCGGAACGAACCGATGACAGGCTCCTCTTTCGACGCGGTTTCAGCTTTCGGAAGGGGGAGCGGACACTGGTCGTTGAGGATGTGATCACCACCGGTGGGTCGGTGGGGGAGCTGCTCGGCCTCGTGCGTGAGGTGGGGGCCGATCCGATCGGGGTCGCGGCGCTCATCGACCGGTCGGTCGGCGACCCCTCTTTCCATCTCCGGGCGTTGGCGCGGGTAGAGGCGAACGTGTTCCGGCCCGAGTCGTGTCCGCTCTGCGACCAGGAGCTCCCGCTCGAGAGCCCCGGATCCCGCCACGGCTAACCGACACCCTGTTTGCTGGGCCCGAAAGGGCTTGGATAGAATCGCCCAGGTCCCAACCAACCAGGAGATCAGATGCCCCTTCCTCAGCTCACTCCGGAACAACGGCGACAGGCGCTGGTAAAGGCGGCCGAGGTTCGGCGGAAGCGAGCCGAGCTGAAGCAGCGGCTGAAGTCTCAGCAGCTTGCCCTGAAGGACATCATCTCGATGGGAACCGATGACATCGTCGCGAAGATGAGGGTCTCGGCGGTGCTGGAGGCGCTTCCCGGCGTCGGCAAGGTCAGGGCCCGGAGGATCATGGAGCGGCTCGACATCTCCGCCAGCCGCCGGATTCGAGGCCTCGGGTCGAAACAGAAACGGGCGCTGCTCGCGGAGTTCTCGAAGACATAGAAACGGGCCTGCTCGTCGTCGTGTCGGGTCCTTCGGGAGTCGGGAAGGGCACGGTCGTCCGCCGGATGCTCGAACGGCGATCCGACCTCGTGCTCTCCATTTCCTACACCACCCGCGCCCCTCGTCCGGGCGAGCAGGACGGTCGCCACTACCGATTCGTGAGCCGCGACGAATTCGAGCGGATGATCGGCGAGGATGCCTTCCTGGAGTGGGCCGAGGTTTTCGGTGAGCGATACGGCACGCCGGCCGCCGAGGTGGAAGCGACGCGGCGGACCGGACGTGACGTCATTCTCGAGATCGACGTACTGGGAGCCGCGAGCGTGCGACGAGCTGTTCCCGATTCGCTCCTCGTGTTCCTGGAGCCGCCGTCGGAAGAGGAGTTGGCCAGGCGTCTGAGGGAGCGTGGGACGGAATCGACGGAGGAACTCGAGCGGCGTCTCGTGGAGGCTCGCCGCGAGCTCTCGGAGGCGCGCCGTTTCGACCACGTGGTCGTGAACGACGAAATCAACCGGGCGGCGCAGGAGGTTCTCGCTATAATCGACGCCGCGCGGGCCGCGCGAGGCGCCGGAAACCCCCGAGGCGCCGGATGAGGAGGATTTCCACGTGATCGAGCCGAGCATCGACGACCTGATGGAAAAGGTCGGATCGAAGTACGAGCTCGTGATCCTTTCAGCGAAGAGGGCGCGCGAAATCAACTCCTACTACAGCCAGCTCGGGGAGGGGCGCGGCGAGTTCGTGCCTCCGCTCGTCGAGACCGGCGGCCTCCGAAACAAGCCGCTGTCGATCGCGTTCGAGGAGATCTCCGAGGGGAAGGTGATCCCGGAGCTGCCCGAGCCCGAGCCTTCGGAGTAGGGGGTTTGGGGGCCTCCGCGGCTCGCCAAGAGTAGCCCGGTGAAACCGTCATCCGGAGCAGAGCAAGACGCTCCCCCAACCGAATGACCGCGACCGCCTCGCTGGCAGGAAAGCGCGTCTTGCTCGGCGTTTCCGGAGGGATCGCCGCCTACAAGTCGGCCTCTCTTGCCCGGCTCCTGCGTGATCGGGGGGCCGAGGTTCAGGTCATCATGACGGCGGCGGCGACGCGTTTCGTCGGCAGGGAGACCTTCTCGGCGCTCACCGGCAGGCCTGTTCCGAGGGATCTCTTCGAGGCGTCCGAGACCGTGCGCCACGTCCAGCTCGCGCAGGAGGCCGACGCCGCAATCGTCGCTCCGGCGACGGCAAACGTTCTCGCGAAGCTTGCCCTGGGGATGGCGGATGATGTCCTGACCGCCACCCTGCTCGAGTTCCGAGGGCCCCTCGTCGTTGCCCCGGCGATGCATTCCGGGATGCACGAGGCGCCCGCGACACAGGCGAATCTGGAGACCCTTCGTGCCCGTGGAGTTCGCGTGGTGGGTCCGGCTTCCGGGCCACTTGCGGCCGGAGACGAGGGAGTCGGACGGATGGTGGAGCCCGACGAGATCGTGTTCGCGCTCGAGGATCTGCTGGGGGACGCGGGAGACCTTTCGGGCCGGCGAATCGTTGTGACTGCGGGCCCGACGCACGAGCCGCTCGATGCGGTCCGGTTCGTGGGGAACCGTTCCAGCGGACGGATGGGTTTTGCCCTCGCTCGCGAAGCCGCCACGCGCGGGGGAATGGTGACGCTGGTGACCGGGCCGACGCATCTCGAAGATCCTCCGGGGGTGAGCGTCGTTCGCGTCGAGACCGCTGAGGAGATGCGAGCCGCCGTGCTCGACGTCTGGGAGGACGCGGAGGCGGTCATCAAGGCGGCCGCCGTCGCCGACTTTCGCCCCAAGGCGCCCGCGTCCGGGAAGCTGAAGAAGGAGCACGGCCCCCCGGACGTCCATCTGGAGCCGACACCGGACATCCTCGCGGAGCTCGGCGAGCGGAAGGGTGAGCGGGTGCTCGTGGGTTTCGCTGCCGAGACCGATGAGCTCGAGAAGGCCGGCCGGGAAAAGCTCCGCCGGAAACGGCTCGATCTCGTTGTCGTGAACGAAGTCGGCGCGCCCGGCACCGGGTTCGACGCCGAGACGAACCGGGCGATGCTGCTCTCGGCCGACGGACGCGACGAGCCGCTCCGGCTGTGGACCAAGGAAGCACTTGCGGCTGCGGTCCTCGACCGCGTCGCCGAGCTCCTCTGAGGGACTGCTCACGCTGGCGCGACGCCAGCTCAACCGTCCGAACCAGTGGCTAGAATCCGGCGGACATGAGCCGCCGGCACCTTTTCACCTCCGAGTCGGTCACCGAAGGTCACCCGGACAAGCTCGCCGATCAGATCTCCGACGTGGTCCTCGATGCGATCCTGAGTGACGACCCCAGAGGCCGTGTTGCGTGCGAAACGCTCGTGACAACGGGCCTCGTCGTGGTCGCGGGCGAGATCCACACCTCCACCTATGTCGACGTTTCGAGCCTCGCCCGGCGCCTGTTGATCGAGATCGGGTACACGGATGCGAAGTTCGGCATCGATGGGGAGACGTGCGGCGTGATCACGATGATCCAGGAGCAGTCGCCCGATATCGCGGCCGGCGTCGAAGAAGCAGAGGAGCGCCGCGAGGGTTCCGGGGATGATCTCGACCAGATCGGCGCCGGCGATCAGGGGATGATGTTCGGCTACGCCTGCCGGGAGACGGAGGAGCTCATGCCGATGCCCATCGCCGTCGCGCACCGTCTCGCCAAGCGGCTGGCCGACGTGCGGAAGGCAGGCGTCGTCCCGTACTTGCGGCCCGACGGCAAGAGCCAGGTCACGATCGAGTACGAAGACGATCGACCCATCGGCGTCCGGACCGTGCTGCTCTCGGCGCAACACCGCGACGAGGTCGATCGCGACACCCTGCTCACCCCCGATTTGGAAGCGGAGGTCGTCGACCCAGTCCTGCGGGAGTTCGAGCTCGACTCCGAAGGCGTCGAGCTCATCGTGAACCCGACCGGCAAGTTCGAGGTGGGCGGGCCGAAGGCCGATACGGGACTCACCGGCCGAAAGATCATGGTCGACAGCTACGGAGGCATGGCGCCGCACGGAGGCGGGTGCTTCTCGGGGAAGGATCCGACGAAGGTCGACCGATCGGCTGCCTACATGGCCCGATATGCCGCGAAGAACATCGTGGCGGCGGGGCTTGCCTCCCGAGCCCAGATTCAGGTCGCCTTCGCGATCGGCAAGGCCCACCCCGTCTCGTTCCTGGTCGACACCTTCGGAACCTCCGAGATCGATCCTGCTGGTCTCGAGCGCACCGCGCAGGATATCTTCGACTTCCGTCCCGCAGCGATCATCGAGAACCTCGGGCTCGCCCGGCCGATCTACCGTGAGACCGCCTGCTACGGGCACTTTGGTCGCAAGGAGTTCCCGTGGGAGGCGACCGACCGCGTCGACGAGCTCAAGCGCGCGTTCGGATAGGACGCAGGCTTCGGCGGCAGGGCGGCCGGTGGCCGTCGCCGTCGCGGTCCCGCGACTCGAGCTCGATCGACCGTTTACGTACCTGATCCCCGAGCCGGAGTCGGTCTCCGTCGGCACGCTCGTGTCGGTTCCCTTTCACGGCAGGACGGTGAAGGGCTGGGTGCTCGGGCCGACCAGCGAAATCCCCGATCGAGTCCTTCCCGTGCGAAGGGTTCTCTCGCGTCGTCCGATCTTCGACGAGCGAACGCTCGAGCTCTGCCGGTGGGTGAGCGAGCGATACGTCGTCCCCCTAGCCACGGCGATCGGACGGTTGCACCCTCCCCGCGTCGCGGGCGAGGAGGCTCGCAAGACGAGATCGCCCGCGGCCGCCCCCGACGTACTCCCGACCTCCGTTCTCGCAAGCTACGAACGGGGCGGGGCGCTTCGGGCTGCGTGCTCGAACGGGAGCGGGGCGTTCGTCTTTCGATCTCTTCCCGACGATGAGCAAGCGGCGTGCCTCGAAGCCGTCGCCGCGTGCGTCGAGGGCGACCGCGACGCCATCGTGCTGGTTCCCGAGTCGCAGCCGACCCCTTCGACGGCCGCTGCCGTCCTCGATGCATTCGGAGAAGCCGCGCTCTGGTTCGCCGGGGGGGATGCGAGGACACGGTACCGCTCGTGGATCGAGATGCTCGACGGCGTGTATCGCGTCGTCGTGGGAACGCGCCCCGCCGTCTTCGCCCCTGCCCGACGCCTTGGGCTCGTGTGGGTGCACCGCGACGCCCACCCCGGTCACCGAGAAGAGCGCACCCCCGCGTACCACGTTCGGGAGGTCGCGCTCGCCCGTGGCCGGCTCGACGAGGCGGTCGTCGTCCTTGCCGGGCAGAGTCCGAGCGCGGTGGCCGCACTGCTGGCCGATGAGGGCGGGGCCGAGCTCGTTCGCGCTCCGCGGGCCCGCGAGCGCGCCGCTGCGCCGATGGTCGAGACCGTCCGGTCGGAGCGAGAGGACCGTACGCCTCGACTCCGCGATTCGGTTCGTTCCGCCACGAGCGCGTTTCTGCTCGTCTCCCGGCGCGGGTACGGCATTGCCCGCGTGTGCCGCGCGTGTGGTGAGCCGGCTCGCTGCGGCGAGTGCATGGGCGCGGTCGTGATTCGTCAGGGCCGCGCCGCCTGCGCCGTCTGCGAGAAGCAGGCGGTGTGCGGGCAGTGCGGCGCGGATCGGTTTCGGGTCGAGCGGGGAGGGACCGAGCGGATCGAGGAGTGGGTCCGCGGCCTAACCGCCCTCGCGATCACGCGCGTCGACGAGGGGGCACAGGCGATCCCCATCGAGCCCGGTCTCCTCGTCGTGGGAACGGCAGCCGCGGTGAAGGATGTGGGTCCCCGTCGCGTCGACCTCGTGGGGATTCTCGACCCCGATCGAGCACTCAGGCGTGCGGGACTCTCCGCTCAGGAGCAATCGTTGGCGACGTGGATTGAGGCCGCCGCTTGGGCGGGGCCCAAGGCGGGCGGCGGGCGAGTGCTCGTTCAGACCGGAGAACCCGGGCATGCGGCGATCCAGGCGCTCGTTAGGTGGGATCCATGGCGCCTCCACCGATCGGACCGGCAGCGACGCGCAGAGGCCGGCTTCCCGGTCGGCTTCCCAGTTTTTCGAGTCCGGGGACGGAGCGGGATCCGAGATGCGTTGGCGGAGCTCGACCCCGTCGGCCTGCTGGCATCAGACGCGGGGGACGAGACGGTATGCTTGCTGACGCTCCGTCCGGACGCGGTCCCGGCGTTTCGCAGGCGGGTGGTCGCGCTTCTCGAGAAGGGAATCGCGAGGCGCGTCGAGGCGGAGCCGCAGCTATAGGAATCCGGGGGCTCAAGAAGACGCATGGCGATTCTTCCAATTCGGCTGTTCGGTGACCCGGTTCTCCGGGAGCGGGCACGACCCGTCGAGCGATTCGACGCATCTCTTCGCGTCCTTGCCGAGGACATGATCGAAACGATGCAGGCCGCTCCTGGGGTCGGGCTCTCCGGCCCCCAGGTCGGGCGGAGCATTCGCCTGGTCGTCTTCGATGTGGGCGAGGGGCCCCAGGTGCTTGCGAACCCGATGCTTTCCGGCTTCGAGGGCGAACAGATCGGCGAGGAGGGGTGCCTGTCGGTACCCGGCATCTATGCGGAGGTGCGACGGGCGAACGCTGTCCGATGCGACGCCGTTGACCTCGAGGGAAACCCGGTTGGGCTCGATGCGGAGGAACTCCTTGCCCGCGTGCTCCAACACGAGGTCGATCATCTGGACGGGGTGCTCTTCATCGACCGTCTCGACGAGGACGGCCGGCGCCAGGCGATGGCGCGACTCCGGGATCAGGAGCTCGGGCTCGCGGCTTTTCCGCCCGACCCCTCCCGGGCGCTTTAACCGTCTGATTGGGGGCTAACGCGTCGCTTTGCTCCAGATTTCGGCCGCTTGCTCAGGAAGGGCGACACTCTTGAGCCCCCAAGCCCCGTGAACACTGTCTTTCTCGGCAACGACGCCTGGTCCGTGCCCTCGCTCGAAGCTCTCCACGCCTCGCGGCACGAGGTCGGTCTGGTCGTCACCCGAGAGCCTCGACCGGCCGGGCGCGGCGGCAAGCTGACGCCGACCCCGGTTTCGGCCGCGGCACCCCACCTCGGCCTTCCGCTCGCGGAGGTCGCCACCGTCAAGCAAGACTCTGGGTTCGAGGCGCTCCGCGCGGCCGCGCCCGAGGTCCTCGTGGTCGTGGCCTATGGAGAGATCCTGCCGCGCGCGGTGCTCGACGTTCCCTCGGTCTCTGCGGTGAACGTTCACTTCTCGCTCCTGCCGGCGCTTCGGGGAGCCAATCCCGTTCGCAAGGCGATCCTCGACGGGCTCGATGCGACTGGTGTCACGACGATCGAGATGGACGAAGGGATGGACACGGGCCCGATCCTGCTGCAAAAGGAGGAACCGATCCGCCCCGACGACGACGCGGGAACGCTGGGCGAGCGGCTCGCGACCCTTGGCGGATCCGTCCTCGTGGAGACGCTGGACGGGATCGAGTCGGGGGAGCTGCAGTCGCGGGCTCAGGATGACGACGCTGCGACGTTGGCGCCCAGGTTGACCACCGAGGACGAGTGGATCGAGTGGGCACGCGACGCCACCGCCGTCGATCGGCTCGTTCGCGCTCTGTCGCCGGACCCCGGGGCGCGGACGACGTTCCGGGGCAAGGTGCTCAAGGTGTTCGTTGCCACGCGCGAGAAGGCCGTTTCGCGGGAGGGGAGCGCCGGCACGATTCTCGAAGTCCGGGACGAGGGCCCGCTGGTCGCGTGCGGGAAGGGCGGCGTCGTGCTCACCGACGTCCTGCCGGAGGGCCGGAAGCGGATGAGCGGCGCCGACTTCGTTCGCGGGTATCGCCCCGAGCCCGGTGACCGGCTCGCCCGGACGGCTGGGTAAGATCCGGCCGGTGGCCAAGCTCGCAGCGTCCATCCTGTCTGCCGACTTCTCGCGCCTCGGCGACGAAGTTTCGGCCGTCGAGCCCTATGCGGACTGGATCCATGTGGACGTGATGGACGCCCACTTCGTCCCCCCGCTCTCGATCGGTCCCGTCGTTGTCGCTTCGCTTCGTCCTGTGACGAAGCTGCCCCTTCATTGTCATCTCATGGTCGAGCATCCGGAGGGGCTCTTCGTCGACCTCGCCGACGCCGGAACCGACATGGTCACGTCCCACGTCGAGGCGCTCGACGACCCCAGGCGTGTCGTCGAGGTCGCAGGCAGGCACGGGATGCGGGCAGGGCTCGCGGTGAATCCGTCGACTCCGGTCGATGTCCTGTTTCCTCACCTAGACGAGCTCGCCGACGCGATCGTGATGAGCGTGCACCCCGGCTGGGCCGGGCAGGAGTTCCTCGAAGAGGCGTTACCGAAAGTCGAGGCCCTTCGGAAGGAGATCGACCGCCGCGGTCTCACTGTCGACGTCGAGGTCGATGGAGGAATCAACGAGCAGACCGCACCGCGGTGCGTTTCCGCCGGAGCCACGATCCTGGCCGCGGCTTCCTCGATCTTCAAGGCCGAGAATCCGGCGGAGTCGGCCCGCCGCCTCTCGGAGATCGCCCACTCCCCGTCCTGACGCGGAGACCTCGGGCGTATACTTGGGGCAACGGAATACGTCTTCGGGGCGGGGTGGAATTCCCCACCGGCGGTGACAGTCCGCGACCCCGTGCGAGCCATGTGCGGGTGGACTCGGTGAAATTCCGAGACCGACGGTAAGAGTCCGGAAGGGAGAAGGCGACCTGTCGGCAGCAGCGGCTGCCCTCTCCCTCCGTGTCTCCCGTTCCCGAACTCCTTGCGAGGAGTTGTGGTGGACGATCGCGGGTACATGCAGATGGCGCTCGACCTGGCCGAGCGGGGGCGAGGTCTCAGCTCGCCGAACCCCCTCGTCGGCGCCGTTGTCGTCCGCGACGAGGAGATCGTCGGCTCGGGTTGGCACGAGGGGCCGGGCCATCTGCACGCGGAGATCATCGCCCTCGGGGAGGCCGCCGATCGCGCCCGTGGAGCAACCTTGTTCGTGACGCTCGAGCCGTGCGCCCACTATGGGCGAACGCCGCCCTGCGCACCGCAGGTCGTCGAGGCGGGTATCTCAAGAGTCGTCGCGGCCCTGCGAGACCCAAACCCGCTCGTCGATGGCCAGGGACTGGCGATCCTCGAGCGCGCCGGGGTCGAGATCGAAACCGGGCTCCTCGCAGAAGAGGCGGAACGTCGGAACGAGGCCTTCCTCAAACACGTTCGGACGGGACTGCCGTTCGTGACGGTGAAGATGGCGGCGTCGCTGGACGGGAAGGCCGCAGCGCGGGACGGCTCGTCACGCTGGATCACGGGTGAGCCGGCACGAGCCGACGTCCACCGGATGCGAGCCGAGGCCGACGCGATCCTGGTCGGCGCGGGAACGGCATTTCGCGACGACCCGCTGCTTACTTGCCGAGATCCCTCCTATGGAGGCCGGCCGAAGCGCCGCGTCGTCGTCGATGGACGGGGCATCGTGCCGGAGACCCATCAGCTCTTCAACGGCGACGCACCGACCATCGTGGCGACGACCGGGGGCTCACCCGAGGGACGTCGGCAATCCTGGCGAGAGTCGGGGGCCGAGGTCCTGGTTCTCGACGACGCGGGCTCGGCGCTCGTGCCGCTTGACGACCTCCTGGTTGAGATGGGCAAGCGCGACGTTCAGCACGTCCTGGTCGAGGGAGGGCCGACGATCGCCTGGGAGATCGTTCGCACCGGCGTGGTCGACAAGGTCGTTCTCTTTCTCGCGCCGATCCTCGTCGGCGGCCAGGAAGCGCCGAGCATCCTCATGGGGGGCGGGATTCGAACAATCAGTGAGGCGCTCCCGCTCACGATCGACGAGGTAGAACGGATCGGCGGGGACCTGAAGGTGGTGGCGCGTGTTCACCGGGATCGTTGAGGAACGCGGACGGGTTCGGTCAATCGACCCCGGCCCCGGAGGGGCGCGGCTCGTCCTCGAGTGTCGGGTCGCCCACCAGGACGCCCGGATCGGGAGCTCCGTGGCTGTGAACGGCGTGTGTCTCACCGTCGTCGAACACGAAGACGCGGTGCTCGGCTTCGACGTCGTCGACGAGACGCTCACTCGTACCACGCTCGGCTCTCTTGCTTCCGGCGATCTCGTCAACCTCGAGCGACCGCTGGCTCTTGGTGACCGCCTCGGTGGCCATCTCGTGCAGGGTCACGTTGACGGCGTCGGGTTGGTCGAGCGGGTGGAGTCGAACGGCGAAGAGGTGAAGCTCGCGGTGAGCGTCCCGGCCGAGCTCCGGAGGCATCTTGCGCCGAGGGGCTCGATCGCCGTCGACGGCGTCAGTCTGACGGTCGCGAGCGCCGAGAATGGCCGGTTCACCGCAGCGCTCGTCCCGCAGACGCTTGCCGAGACCACCCTCGGGAAGCTTCAGGCGGGAGACGGGGTCAACGTCGAGGTCGACGTGATCTCGAAGTATGTCGAACAGCTCTTGCGGGGGGATGAATGAGCGACGGAATGAGAGACGATCAGGCAACCGAGCTCGAGACCGAGCCCATCTTCGCTCCGATCGAGCAAGCGATCGAGGACATCCGTGAGGGCCGCGTCGTGATCGTGGTCGACGACGCCGATCGGGAGAACGAGGGTGACTTCATCATCGCCGCGGAGAAGGTCACGCCGGAGGCAATCAACTTCATGGCGACACACGGCCGAGGACTGATCTGCATGCCCTGCCCGGGCTGGCGTTTGGATGAGCTGGGCATCCCGCTCATGGTGGGCTCCAGAGAGGCCAGCGAGGAGACGGCATTTGCCGTCTCGATCGATGCGCGCGACACCACGACGACCGGCACGAGCGCGTACGACCGCGCGGCCACGATCCGTTGTGTGATCGACCCTCTGACCACACCCGGACGGATCCGCAAACCGGGACACGTCTTCCCGCTGCGGGGCCAGGAGGGCGGAGTGCTGAAGCGCGCCGGCCACACGGAGGCCGCGATCGACCTCGCGATCCTGGCCGGATTGTTCCCGGCGGGAGTGATCTGCGAGATCATGCATCCCGACGGCACGATGGCTCGGCTTCCCGCCCTCGTGCGGGTTGCTCAGGAGCATTCTCTGCGCATCATCTCGATCGCGGACCTGATCGAGTTCCGGCGTCGGCGCGAGAAGCTCATCGGTCGCGTGGCGGAGGCTTCAATCCCCACGATCTACGGGGAATTCACCGCCCATGCATACGAGAACCAGGTGGACGACAGGATCCACGTTGCGATGGTGATGGGCGACGTGGGGGAGGGCGAGGGAGTACTCGTCCGCGTGCATTCCGAGTGTTTGACGGGCGACGTCTTCCATTCGCTCCGCTGCGATTGCGGGCCCCAGCTCGACGATGCGCTCGTGAAGATCGGCGCCGAGGGCCGAGGCGTCTTGCTCTACATCCGGGGGCACGAGGGGAGGGCGATCGGTCTCGCGCACAAGCTTCGCGCATACCGGCTACAGGAAGAGGGACAGGACACCGTCGAGGCAAACGTTTCGCTCGGCTTCCCCCCGGATCCCCGCGACTACGGGATCGGCGCGCAGATCCTCTACGACGTGGGAGTCCGGAGCATGCGTCTGATGACGAACAACCCAACGAAGCGGGCCGGACTCGAGGGATACGGCCTTCGAATCGTGGAGCGGGTACCCCTCGAGACGTCGCCGACCGCAGAGAATCTCAGGTACCTGACCGCGAAGCGTGAGAAGCTCGGCCACCTGCTGTCGAATCTCGAGAGCGTTTCGGGCAGGCCCAAGCCGAAGCCATGAGCGTCTACGACGCCCCGATCGAAGGACGCGCCCGACGCTTTGCGGTCGTCGTGTCCCGCTTCAACAGTGTCATCACCGAGCGGCTGCTCGATGGTGCGACTTCGGCGTTTCGCAAGCACGGGGTCGCGGACGACGACGTGGAGGTCGCCTGGACCCCCGGAGCGTTCGAGATTCCCATCGTGGCCAAGCGTCTCGCCGAGTCCGACCGGTTCGACGCGATCGTGTGTCTGGGCGCGATCGTTCGAGGCGAGACCTCTCACTTCGACTACGTCGCCGGGGAGTCCGCCCGCGGGATCCAGGATGTGGCTCTCACGACCGGCGTCCCATGCATGTTCGGCGTGCTCACGACCGAGACTATGGAGCAGGCGCTCGAGCGCGCCGGCGGTAAGCACGGGAACAAGGGCTGGGAGACGGCGTTGGCCGCAATCGAGATGGCGGGATTGCTCGAGTCGTTGCCGAAGCGCGAGGGGTCCGGGGGCTCATGAAGCGGAGCCAGGAAGGATCAGGAAGCTTGTGTGACCAAAGCGGAGCGATAGCCCCCGGTCGGATAGGGCCGTGATCGTCGACAAGCCGTGGGGCAAGGTGACGACGTATGCATTGAACCAGCCTTCGTCCGTCAGGATCATCACGATCGATCCGGGTCAGGAGACGAGCGAGCACTTCCATCATCTCCGCGACGAGATGTGGGTCGTGCTGGACGACGGGCTCCGCATCCAGGTTGGGCAGCAGACCGTCGAGGCACAGCCGGGCGACGAGTTCGTCGTTGCGGCCGAGCAGCTCCACCGCATCGCCAACGCGGGAACGAGGCGAGGGCGGGTCCTCGAGATCGCACATGGCTACACGAGCGAGGACGACACCTTCCGCTTGCAAGACGACTACGGGCGCCCTCTCGAACCGCGCCGGTGAGCACGGCTCCCGATCTTTTCGGGTTCCGGCGCCTGTGCTAATGTTCGCCGGTTGTGCGCGGTGAAGGACCCGCGCGGAGGTTGAGGAGGTTGAAGTGACGCAAGGCACGGTGAAGTGGTTCAACAACGAAAAGGGATACGGCTTCATCACCCGCCCGGACGGCGACGACGTCTTCGTCCACTACACCGCAATCGACGGCGAGGGATACCGAAGCCTTGAAGAGGGTCAAGAGGTCGAGTTCGAGGTTGTCGAAGGCCCGAAGGGTCAGCAGGCCGCGAACGTTCGCCCCGTCGGCTAGGTGATCATCGGCGCCGCCGTCCCCCACTCCCGCGACATCGACAGGCTTCGGACGCACGCCTATACTCGGGCATAGATGGTTCCTTCTCTTCTCGCCCGTCGCGCGTGACCGGGCGCCTTCCGCGATCCGATCAGGGGATCCGCTCGCTATCCCACGAACCCCATCCAACTGGGAGGTGATGCCGGGTAGCCGTTGAACCACGCGTGAACGACCGAATCCGGGCTCCCCAAGTCCGTTTGATCGGCGCCGACGGCGCCCAGGTCGGCATCCTCTCGTCGCGAGATGCGCTGGCTCGCGCGGAGCAGCTGGGTCTTGATCTTGTGGAAGTTGCTCCGCAGGCAGACCCGCCCGTCTGCCGGATCATGGACTACGGCAAGTTCAAGTACGAACGGGACATCCGGCAGAAAGAGGCCAGGAAGAAGCAGGTGCGGATCGACGTCAAGGAGATCAAGTTCCGCCCGAAGATCGACCGACATGACTATGAGACGAAGAAGGGTCACGTCGAACGCTTCCTTCGTTCGGGCGCCCGCGTCAAGGTCACGATCATGTTTCGCGGGCGAGAAATGGCTCACACGGAGCTCGGACGACGTATCCTTGACCGTCTCGTCGAAGATCTCGACGGTCTCGCGACCGTCGAGGCCCAGCCCAAACAGGACGGCAGGAACATGGTGATGGTCATCGCGCCGACTCGGGAGGCGATCCGGCGGCGCGCGGAGCAGAAGACCCAAGCCGGAAAGACCGGGCCTGGAACCACAGAGCCTCAGGCAGAGATCGAGCAGCCCGAGCCCGAGGCGCAGGAACAGAAGGCGTAGAGATGCCGAAGCAGAAGACGCACCGCGGAGCCGCGAAGCGTTTTCGCGTGACCCGAACCGGCAAGATCCTTCACCGAGGCGCGGGGCGGGGTCACAAGCTCCAGAAGAAGCGTTCGAGTACCAAACGGCGCTTGGCGCGGTCCAGCGTGGTCGGTCCCGAGCGGTCGACCGTGCTCCGGATGCTGGGGAGGCGATAGGCGATGCCGCGCGTCAAGCGGAGCGTCCACGGACGGAAGGGGCGCCGGGAGATCCTCAAGCAGGCCAAGGGATACGTGGGCGCGCGGTCGCGGCGGCTTCGCGTCGCCAAGGAACAGGTTCGCCACTCCGGCGTATACGCCTTTCGCGATCGCCGGGCGCGCAAGCGAGAGTTCCGGCGCCTTTGGATCACGAGAATCGGAGCAGCGGCTCGCGAGCAGGGGATGTCCTATTCGACCTTCATCCGTGGTTTGAAGCAGGCAGGCGTCGAGCTGGACCGGAAGGCGCTCGCGGACATCGCCGCCACCGACCCGAAGGCGTTCGCGGACTTGGCCGACGTCGCGAGAAAGACCTCCGCCTAGTCCCCGCCCTGCGGGTGATCACAAGCTCCAAGAACCGCCACGTTTCCCAGGCAGCGAAGCTCAAGAAGCGGGCGCTCCGCGAGCGTGAGCGCCGGTTCCTCGTCGAGGGGGTCCGGGCGACACGGGAGGCGCTCGCGGCCGGCGCGCTCGAGGAACTCTTTGTCGTGTCGAACGACGACGCAGAACTCGAAGAGCTCGCGGGACGTGCAGAGGAAAAGGGGATCTTGGTCCTTCGCGTCTCGGAGAGGGTGGCCTCTCATCTGACCTCGGCCGTCACCCCGCAGGGAATCGTCGGCGTCGCAGGATTCGTCGATGTCGAGCTCTCCGAAGTCCCGCGCCCCGTCGGCCTCGCTCCGGTGCTCTGCTCCGTTCGGGACCCGGGCAACGCGGGGACGATACTCAGGTCGGCGGAAGCAGCCGGAGCCGATGCCGTCTTCTTCAGCGAGTCGTCGGTCGACGTCTACAACGCCAAAACGGTGCGTGCGTCCGCCGGATCGCTGTTCCACGTTCCCGTCGTTCGCCGGGTCACGGTGGCGGAGATCGTCGAGACCCTTCGGGCCGACGGAGTTCAGATTCTCGCAGCGACGGCCTCGGGGGAGGCCAGCGTCTACGACGTCGACCTCGCCCCCCCAACCGCGTTTCTGCTGGGAAACGAGGCCTGGGGCCTGCCGCCCGACCTGATCGGGCTTGCCGATGGCACGGTTCGGGTGCCAATCCGCGGATCCGCGGAATCTTTGAACCTCGCTGCGGCCGGCGCCCTGCTGCTCTTCGAAGCGTCTCGGCAGCGGGCGGGAGGTGGCCACGGCGATGGGGGATCGCTCGCGGAGCAGCTTGCGGCGGCAACCCACGATCTTCGATCCCCGCTTGCCGGGCTCACGGGGTTTTCCGGAACCCTCGTGACGCGGTGGAACGATCTCGACGACACGACCCGTCAAGAGTTGATCGGGGCGATGACGTTGGAGGCGGAACGTGCCGCCGCCCTTGTTCGTCTGCTTGTTGATGCCGCGAAGCTGGAGTCCGGTCGGCTCGAGGCATCGGTGGAGAACCTCGAGCTGCAAGAGATCGCCGAACGAACTGCGAAGGTCATGGGCCACAGCCCCGACGCGCCTCCGGTCGAGATCGCCGGCGTCGCGCGGGCGCTCGCCGATCCGGATCGCCTGCGATCGGTCCTGGCGATCCTTATTGACGGCGCGGCCCGATGGGGGGAGCGTGGCGCCGTTCACGTGAGCTTCGTGGCCGGCACAGGGGAGAGTCGGATCTCCATCGAGCGTGACGGCTGTGTGTTGACCCCCGAGGAAGCCGCGGTCCTGCTCGAGGGGCCGGCCCGCGGAGGACGGATCGAGCCGTATCTCGCTCGGCTCGCGGTCGAGGCGCAGGGCGGACACCTTTCGTTCGAATCCGGTGGCCTCGTGCGATTTACGCTGAGTCTTCCCTCCGCCAAACTCATTCGCTGAGTTCCTCGATCAGATTGCGGAGGGCGTCCGCATCTCGCCGAAAGGTGCGGCGAATCGCGGGTGAGGCGAGCCACATCCCCACGGCGCCGAGGAGACCCCACGGCGGGACGAGTTCTTCGCGCCAGAACAGGTGCGTGCCTTCCTCAGTGGGGCTGAGCTCCATGTAGCCGGTTCCCCGAACCCAGCCGAAGTGCTCCATCTCGAGGATGACGGGGGGCTCCCAGTGCGACACCCGGATCAGGTCGCGGGTCGTGATGCCTACGATCCGGACTGTCGCCTCGGCCTCGACCCCAACGCCTGCACGGTGGGCGGAAACGACGCGAAAGTCGCGAGCCTCGCCCATCCACTGGCCGAGGCGCTCCCAGTTCACGAGATACGGCCACACGATCTCCGGCGATCGCGCGATGTCGACCCGTGTCACGAAGATCGAGCTCATGAGTCTGCGGGGCTTCCCGAGCGCAAACTACACTGCCCCGGACATGAACGCGGGGGAGGCGAACCGGATCCTCGAGGAGGAGCGAGACCGGGGACTGAGGCTAATCGAGGGCGCGGGATCGTTGGACGAGCTCCGGGAAGCCGAGGTCGCGGTGCTCGGCCGGAAGGCGCCGCTTGCGCAGGTGCAGCGTTCGCTCGGCGAGATTCCGGAGGCGGAGCGTCCCGCCGTCGGGAAGCTCGCCAACGCGGTCATCGAAGCTCTTCGCTCCTCGGTTGCCAGGCGCACGGCGGACCTCAAACGTGAGGCGGAGCAGGCGAGCCTCGAGGTGGGGAGGATCGATCTCACTCTCCCCGGACGACGGCCCCCGGCGGGAGCCCTCCATCCCTTGACGCAGACGGAGCGCAGGATCATCGACATCTTCGTCTCCCTCGGGTATCGGGTGAGCGAGGGTCCGGAAGCCGAGACCGATTGGTACAACTTCGAGGCTCTCAACATCCCCCCGGATCATCCGGCGCGAACGATGCAGGACACCCTGTACCTCGACGTGCCGGGTCGATCGGATCTCTTGCTCCGAACCCATACGAGTCCCGGACAGATCCGGACGATGGAGGCGCTGGCGCCACCGATCTACGTGGTGGTCCCCGGTCGCTGTTATCGGCGCGACGTTCCGGATCCGACGCACTCTCCGATCTTCCACCAGGTCGAGGGTCTTGCGGTCGACGAGGACCTCTCACTCGCCGACATGAAGGGAACCCTTGAACAGTTCGCCCGAGCGATGTTCGGCGAAGAAGAGCGCGTCCGCCTGCGCCCCTCGTTCTTCCCCTTCGTCGAGCCCGGCGCCGAGGTCGACGTGTCGTGCTTCATCTGCGGCGGCGTGGGGTGCCGCGTGTGTGGCAACGGCTGGATCGAGATCCTGGGAGCGGGGATGGTGCATCCGGCGGTCTTCGAGGCCGTCGGGATCGACCCGGAACGCTATTCAGGGTTCGCATTCGGCATGGGCGTCGAACGAATTGCGATGCTCGGGCACGGCGTCCCCGACATTCGCCTGTTCTACGAAGGAGATCTCCGGTTCCTCGAGCAGTTCGCTTCGGCGGGGTGAAGCCGTGAGAGTACCCGTTTCCTGGCTCCGGGAGTTCTGTGCGACCTTGCTGAGCCCCGAGGAGCTTGCCGACCGCCTCACGCTTCAGGGGGTCGAGGTGGAAGCCATCCTGCGCCCGTGGGAGAAGCTGGCGGGCGTGTCGATCGCGCGGGTGCTCGATGTGCGCGACCACCCGAAGGCCGACCGTCTGTGCCTATCGACGATCGACGCGGGCGCGGGGGAGCGGCAGGTCGTCGTCGGCGTTCGCAACATGACCCCGGGCGACCTCGTTGCCTATGCCGCGCCCGGGGCGACGGTTCCCGGCGTGGAGGGGGTCCTCGAGCGCCGGGAGATCCGCGGCGTGATTTCGGACGGCATGATCTGCTCGGCGAAGGAGCTCGGCATCTCCCACGATCATTCAGGGATCCTCGTTCTCCCGGACGGCGCCGACCCGGGCCAAGACCTGAAAGCGCACCTCGGTCTCGATGACGCCGTGCTCGACGTCCAGGTGTTCCCGAACCGGCCGGACCTCTTCTCGGTCGTCGGGGTCGCGCGGGAGCTGGCGGCGGCGACGGGCGAGGAGTTCCGCATGGTGGAGCCCAACCTCGATGAGCTCGAGGAGAAGGCGACCGACGCGGCCGCAGTGGACGTGCGCGATCGAGCAGGATGCCCACGATTCGTGATCCGGGTGATTCGCGGCGTGAAGCTAGGAGCCTCCCCGCTCCAAGCGCAGATCCGCCTCTCGGCGTCGGGCATGCGGCCGCTCGCGAACGTCGTCGACGCGACGAACTACGTGATGCTTGAGACCGGGCAACCACTGCACGCGTTCGATCTCGAACGGGTGGCCGGTGGCCGACTCATCGTGCGACGAGCGGACGAGGGGGAGGTGCTCGTCACCCTGGATGGAGAGAAGCGGACCTTCGCTCCGGGGGACCTGCTCGTGACAGACGATACGGGGGCTCTCGGTGTTGCGGGAGTGATCGGCGGACAGCAGTCGGAGGTTTCGGAGGTCACAACCAACGTGCTGCTCGAGTGCGCGAGCTGGGAGCCGGTCTCGATCCTGAGGACGGCCCGCCGCCTCGGCCTCAGAACGGAGGCCTCTATCCGGTTCGAGCGTGGCGTCGATCCGGAAGCACCACCCGCCGCAGCGGCACAGTGCGCCGGCCTGATCGCCGCCTGGTCGGGAGGCGGCGTGCTCGCTGGGGCGATCGATGTGGGGGGCGCGCCGGACCGGCGGAAGGTCGCCTTCCGTCCGGCTCGAGCGTCCCGGCTCCTCGGCCTGGAGGTCTCGGCCGGCGAGGCGGTCGCGGCGTTCGAGCGCCTTCGGATTCCGGCGAAGCGGTCGAAGAACGCCGTGACGGTCGAGGTCCCCGGCTACCGCGTGGATCTGGAGCGAGAGGCGGACCTGGTGGAGGAGGTTGCCAGAGTCGGCGGCTACGAACGCATCCCGTCCACGCTTCCGGGGATCCGTCAGGCAGGTGGGCTCTCACGCGATCAGCGACTCGGTCGCCGCCTTCGCGACGTGCTGGTCCGTGCGGGCCTTGTCGAGGCGTGGACGAGTTCGTTCGCGCCGGCGAGCGATCCGGGACTCTTCGAGGACGGGCGGGCGCGACCGATCCGGATCGCGAATCCGGTCGCCGACGACGAGGCCTTCCTTCGAACGAGCCTGCTCCCCGGACTCATGCGGACCGCGCGGCGGAACGTCGCTCATCGGAGGCTTTCGGTTCGGCTCTTTGAGGTCGGCGCCATCTTCCATGCCGACGAGCCGATGACCGAGAGCGAGCACGTCGCGGTCGTCCTGACTGGCGCTGCGGAGGAGGAGTGGCCGCGGGAGGAGCGGGAGCTCGACGTGCTCGATGCGAAGGGCGTGCTCGACCATCTGCTCCGTTCGCTCGGCGTTTCGGAGTGGATCCTCGAGCCACCAGCGGGACGTCCGTTTCACCCCTCGCGCTCGGCGGGAGTTCTGGTCGGCGGCAAGCGGATCGGGGAGGTTGGCGAGATGCATCCAGCGGCCCTGGAACCGTTCGACCTCACCGGGCCGGTGGCTGCCCTCGAGCTCCTGGTCCGACCGCTCATCGAGAACTCGCCGGGAGTTCTCTCGTTTCAGGAGATCTCGCGCTTCCCGCCGGTCCATCGAGATCTGGCGTTTCTCGTGGGCGAGGATGTCCGCGCGGACGAGGTCCGACTGGCGCTCGTCGAAGCCGGGGGGCCGCTGCTTGACCGGGTGCTCCTGTTCGACGTCTTCGAAGGAGGGCCCCTCCCCGAGGGCAAACGGAGTTTGGCGTTCTCTCTGGATTTCCGAGCGCTCGATCGAACCCTGACGGACGAGGAGGTCGAAGGGATCGTCCGGGAGATCAGCGAACGTCTGGCCGCGGGCTTCGGCGCGGAACTCCGCGCTGGATAGACTGGCCCTCGGATGGGCGGCCGGGACTTCCTTTCGAGCGACGATCTGGAGCCGAGGGAGCTCGACCATCTTCTCGAACTCGCTGCCAAGGTGAAGCAATCGCCGATGGACTACGCGACTCGCCTGGAGGGCCGTTCGGTCGCGCTGATCTTCGAGAAGCCCTCGACGAGAACGCGGGTCTCGTTCGACGCTGCCGTCGCGGCTCTTGGAGGTCACCCGGTCGTGCTGTCGTCGCAGGAGCTCCAATTGGGACGGGGTGAGACCATCGAGGACACCGGGCGGACGCTTTCCCTGTACGTGGACGGCATCGTCCTTCGCACCTTCGGCCAGGACCGAATCGAGACTCTCGCACGGGCTGCCTCGGTTCCCGTGGTGAACGCGCTTTCCGACTTCGAGCACCCATGCCAGGTGCTCGCCGACTTTCTGACCCTTCGCGAGCACAAGGATGACCTTGCAGCTCTTACGCTGGCGTTCCTCGGCGACGGGAACAACGTCGCGCACTCGCTGCTTCTCGGCGGGGCCAAGGTGGGGATGAAGGTTCGGGTCGCCACCCCGGCCGGCTACGAGCCGGTCCCGCAGGTCGTCCAGCGGGCCGAACGGATCGCGGCCGACACCGGGGGAGGGGTCGACATAACGAACGACGCGGCCGAGGCAGCGTCCGGCGCCGACGTCCTCTACACGGACGTCTGGGCGTCGATGGGCCAGGAGGCCGAACACGACGAACGGACCCTTGTGTTCGGTCCCTTTCAGCTGAACGCGGACGTCCTCTCCCGAGCGGCCGACGGCGCGGTGGTCATGCACTGCCTGCCCGCGCATCGAGGCGAGGAGATCACGGACGACGTGATCGACGGCCCGCAGTCCATCGTCTGGGACCAGGCGGAGAACCGGTTGCACACGCAAAAGGCGCTGCTGCTCATGCTCCTCGGCGCCGCCTAGCCGTGGCCCGCCCGAACGACGAGGTCGCCGAGCTTCTCGAGGAGTACTCCGACCTCATTTCGATCACCGCCGGCGACGCGTTCAAGGCACGGGCCTACGAGAAGGCGGCTCGGTCCGTCGGCGGATATCACGCCGATATCTCGACGCTCGACCTGAAAGGGGTTCTCGAGATCGCGAACGTGGGCAAGTCGATCGCCGAGAAGATCCTCGAGTACTTCGAGACCGGAGCGATCCAGGCGCTGGAGGATCTTCGAGCGGACGTCCCCGCGGGCGTGCGCGCCCTCCTCGGCATTCCCACGCTCGGGCCGAAGAAGGCATTCCGGCTTCACGACGAGCTCGGCGTGACGACGCCTGAAGAGCTCCTCGACGCCCTCCACGAGCAGAAGATCCGCGACCTGAAAGGGTTCGGACCGAAGACCGAGGAGAACCTGCTCCGTGGGATCAGGATGATGCAGGAGTCCGGCGGCAGGGTGCAGCTGGGCGTGGCGATCGATCTCGCCGAAGAGATCCTGGGGCGTCTGAAGGAGCACAAGGCGGTCCGGCGCGCCGACTACGCGGGCTCCCTCAGGCGAATGGTGGAGACGATCGGCGACATCGATCTTCTCGTCGCGTCCGACAAGCCCGAGGAGGTCATGGAGGCCTTCACCTCCATGCTCTATGTGAACCGGGTTCTCGCGAAGGGGGAGACGAAGTCCTCCGTGATTACGACGAAGGGGCTCCAGGTCGACCTTCGCGTCGTCGAACCGCAGGTCTGGGGCGCCGCGCTCCAATACTTCACCGGTTCGAAGGCCCACAACATCCGTACCCGCGAGATGGCCGTTCGGAAGGGCCTCAAGCTGTCGGAGTACGGGCTCTTCCGCGCGAAGAGCGGCAAGCTCATCGTCGCGGAGACCGAAGAGGAGGTCTACGAGCACCTTGGCCTTCTTTGGATTCCGCCGACGCTCCGAGAAGATCGCGGGGAGATAGAGGCGACCCTGGAAGGGAACCTCCCGACGGTCGTCGAGGTCAAGGACATCCGCGGCGACCTCCACACGCACACGAACCTCACCGACGGTGTCGCGCCGCTCGAGAAGATGATCGAGGCCGCGCGCGCGAAGAAGTACGCGTACTACGCGGTCACCGACCACGCGGAGCTCCTCTACATGCAACGGATGACCAAGCAGAAGGCGCTCGATCAGCGAAAGAAGATCCGCGCGCTCGAGAAGAAGGGCGGCATGGCGATCCTCCACGGGTCGGAGCTGAACATCCAGCCGGACGGCTCGGTCGACTGGGACGAGGAGTTCCTCTCCGGCTTCGACGTCTGCGTTGCCTCGGTGCACTCCCACCTGAACATGGCCAAGGACGAGATGACGAGGCGGATCGTCAAGGCGATGGAGAATCCCAACGTCCACGTCATCGGACATCCGACCGCGCGTCTTCTCGGGCGCCGCGATCCGATCGAGTTCGACCTCGATGAGGTCTTCCAGGCCGCGGCGAGAACGGGGACTGCTCTGGAAGTGAACGCGTTCCCCGACCGGCTCGATCTGAAAGACGAACACCTTCTCTGGGCGAAGAAGCATGGCGTGAAGTTCGCGATCTCCACCGACTCCCATGCCCCGGGGCACCTCGACAACCTGCGTTTCGGCATCGCGACCGCGCAGCGGGGCTGGGTCGAGAAGGCGGAGGTCATCAACAGCTACCCGCTCACGAAGCTCAGGAAGTTCCTCGAGAAGACGCAGGTATGAGTCGGCCCCCTCAACGGCGGCGCGTCCCGGCGACGCCGTTGCCACGGCGTTTCTACCGACGCGATCCGGTCGAGGTGGCGCGGGACGTCGTCGGGGCTTTCCTGATCCGGGATCTGGGCCGCATGAGGCTCGTCGGTCGAGTCGTCGAAGCGGAGGCCTACGGGGAACACGACCCCGCGAGCCACTCGTTTCGTGGCGAGACTCCCCGGAACCGATCGATGTTCGGCCCACCCGGGCATGCCTACGTCTATATCTCCTACGGGATCCATCACTGCCTTAACGCGGTCGCCGACGGGCCGTCGGCGGTGCTCATCCGCGCGGTCGAGCCGCTCGAGGGCTTGGACGAGATGGCCAGGCGCCGGGGGACTCGCGAACCGCGCCTTCTCTGCGCCGGGCCCGGCCGCCTGTGCCAGGCGTTCGGCCTGGACCGATCAAACGACGGACTGGATCTCACGACCGGCGACGGGCTCTGGCTCGCCCGCGGCAAGCCCACCGGCGAGGTGCTCGCCACCGCCCGCATCGGTTTCACCGAGGCGCGAGTACGCCCGTGGCGTTTCGTGGAGAGGGGCAATCGTTTCGCCTCCCGCCCCGCGCGTTAGCATGCCGGACGTGCCCGAGGACGTCACCGACCAGCTCGATGCGCTTCTCGCCGGCGCTGCCGATGTCATTCCCATCGACGAGCTGAAGGCGAAACTCGAGTGGTCGGCGGAGTCGGGGAGCCCGCTTCGAGTGAAGCTCGGGATCGACCCGTCGACGCCCGACCTTCATCTTGGTCACGCAGTCGTCCTCAGGAAGCTCCGTCAGTTCCAAGACCTTGGGCATCTCCCCCTTCTGATCGTCGGCGACTTCACGGGGCGGATCGGGGACCCGAGCGGGCAATCGGAAACGCGACCGGTGCTCTCAGCCGACGATCTCGAGGCAAACGCGCAGACGTACCTCGACCAGGTGGGCAAGGTCCTCGACCTCAGCCAGGCCGAGGTCCGCCACAACAGCGAGTGGCTTGCCCCGCTGACATTCGAAGAGGTCGCCGGGCTGGCGAGCTCCTTCACGGTTGCTGGGCTCCTTGCACGCGACGACTTCGCGGCCCGCTACAAGGCGGAGCGGCCGATCAGCCTCGTGGAGTTCCTCTACCCGGTCATGCAGGCATACGACTCCGTGGCGGTCGAGGCGGACGTCGAGATGGGCGGGACCGACCAGACCTTCAACCTGCTCGTCGGTCGCGACGTCCAGCGGGCGCACGGCCAGGACGCGCAAGTCGTGTTTACGATGCCGCTGCTCGAGGGGACCGACGGAACCAGGAAGATGTCGAAGTCGTTCGGGAACCACGTCGGGCTGACGGACCCGCCGGAGGAGCAGTTCGGCAAGGTGATGAGCATCCCCGACGACTTGATCGTTTCCTGGTTCCGGCTTTGCACGGCGCTCGAGCCCTCAGACGTCGAGGCGATCGAGCATGGTCTGGCGGAGGGGTCGCTCCATCCCGCCGACCAGAAGCGTCGGCTCGCGCGCGAGATCGTGGGCCTTTACCACAGCGAGGAAGCAGCGACCGCTGCAGAGAAGCGCTTCGACCGCGTCCACAAAGAACACGAGCCCCCCGATGACGTGCCGGATCAAAGGATCCCTGTAGATGTGGTGCAGGATGGGAAGGTGTGGCTCCCGAGGCTCTTGACCGCCGTAGGGCTCGCGGAGTCCAACTCGGAGGCCAAGCGACTGATCGAGCAGGGTGGCGTCCGCCTCGACCGCGAGCCAATCACCAACCCCGACGCGGAGTTCAGTCCAAAGGAACTCTCAGGGCGGGTCATCCAGGTCGGCCGCCGCCGCTTCATCCGCCTGCGATAGGCTGACGGCCGGAGGGCCGGTCGCCCCAGCCGACCGATTCGTGCGAACATCTCAGATGCTGAGCGGGAGGAGGAGGACCGAGTATGGATCCGGGAGCGCTCAAGTCGATCCCGCTGTTCGCGTCCCTCTCGAACAAGGAGCGGGAACAGGTCGCCCGGTGGGCCGACGAAATCGACCTTGCCGAGGGCAAGCACCTTGCGAGCGAGGGGGAATTCGCCTACGAGTTCTTCGCGATCCAGGAAGGGACGGTCGAGGTCACGATGGGCGACCAGCACGTCCGCGACATGGGGCCGGGCGAGTTCTTCGGCGAGATCGCGCTCGTCGAGACCGAGCGCCGGACCGCAACGGTTGTCACGCGCACTCCCGTGCGCGTGATCGTCATGCACGGGCGAGACTTCCGATCGATGGAGTCTGCCATGCCGGAGGTGGCCGATAAGATCCGTGAGGCCATCAGGCAACGCCCCGGAGGGCGCTAGGGGGCGAGCAGGGGCCTAGCTGGCTGCCTCGAGGGACTTGAGCGCTTTCTCGCGCCATCCCTCGGGCGCGGGTGTAGCCGAGCCGCACTTGCGGCACACAAAGACCTTCTCGACCTCGACGTAGTCCGCTACCCCGAGACAGTTCGGGCACGAGATCGAGCCCGCGTTCTGGGGGTCCATTGCCCAGGGGCGCACGAGATTGTTTGGGTCCCTCATGATGACCTTGTAGGAGCGCCGCATCGCGTCGAGGAGATCGCGAGACCGAGCCCGGGTTTCGGGCAAATACGGATTGCCCTGAAGTGTGCGCACGATCTGCTCACGCCACCGCGGACTCGTTGCGTACCGCGTGACCAGGTTCTGAAGCCGGTAGAAAGCAGAGATGAGGTCGTACCAGACGTCCACACCGGTTTCGACCCGCTCGTGGAACCTGCGAAAGGCCGCCTCCTCCTGACCCGTTTGCCACGCCTTGGTGATCGTCTCGTAGGCGAACTTGGCTGAGTACAGCGCGACGTCGACTCCCGAGGAAAAGATCGGGTCGACGAACCGCAGGGCGTCGCCGATGAGCAACCAGCCCGGCCCGGAGAACTGGTCGATCTTGTAGGAGTAATCAGCTTCGATCCACCACGGCCGGATTTGCTCGGCATCCTCCATGGCGTGCAAGAACGTCCGGTTACGTCGGACGAGGCTCATGAAGAACTCTTCGTAGGTCTTGCCGGACTTTTGGAAGTCGCGCTTGTCGACGACCACGCCCATCGAGTTCACGCCGCCCCGAAGCGGAATCTGCCAGGCCCAGGCCTGGTTCAGGCCCATGAAGTAGAAAAGCGTGAAGCCCTCGAGGCGTTTTGGGGGCTGCTTTACCCCACGGAACCACGAGTAGATACAGAACTGGTTGAAGTTGGGGTCGTTCCTCCGCATGCCGAGCTCTTTCGCGAGAACGCTCCGGCGTCCTGAGGCATCCACGACGATCTTCGCTCGAAGATCGCGTTCCCAGCCGTCGGAGACGCTGGCCCTGACGCCAACGGCGCGGCCGTTCTCGAAGAGCACGCGCTGGGCCGTCACTCCCTGGAGAACCCTGGTCCCGTGCTCGTGGGCGTGACGGATCAGCATCGCGTCCATTACGTCCCGCTCGACGTTGAAGGTGTATGGCGCCGGCATCCCTTCGAGGGGAAACTCGAAGAGCCAGACCTCTATGAATTTCCAAAGCGGCGTTCGCGGCCCGCTCCATCCGGTGCCCGGCTTATGAATGAACCCGGCGTCGTTCATCTTGTCGAAGAAACCGATCTCGTTAAAGACGAGATTCGTTGATGGCGTCAGCGATTCACCGACGTGGTTTCGTGGGTGGATGTCCTTCTCGAGGAGCAGGACCTTGTGCCCATCTCGGGCGAGGAACGTGCCGAGTGTCGAACCAGCCGGGCCACCGCCGATGATGATGACGTCGGCGTCGAGATGGCTCCCATTCCCGCCTGCGGCGCGATCTGTCACGGCAGCTGCACCTCCACGTTCACCGTCCCGGAGTGCTTCGGTTCGGTTGCTTCGGTTCGGTGTGGCGCCCTCCCGGCCGGGAGAGTGTACCAATGGCTTCGGCGAGGATAGGGTATGCGCTCCGTGATGGCTGAGCGAAGACGCGGGAGCAACGGCGGGATCGCGTACCAGCATCCCGTCGCGTTCTGGCTCGGCACGACAGTGGTCACCGTCGGGGTGCTGCTCCACTTGCCGATGTATTTCGGCGCGGCCGACATGAACTACCGGTTGGCCGGGATGCCGGCCGATCTCCCAATGACGATCGGGATGGTCCTCATAGTGATCGGGATCGCCACGACGGTGTACGGGCTGTTTCCTCGCCGCTCGAAGATGACTCGAGGGCCCTTGTCCCGGATCCGTGTCCGCGCGCTCGACGACGCTCCGATCAGGCCGGCCCATGTTGCGCTCCTCGTCGTGATGGCCGCCGCGATCACGATCGACGTGATGAAACCCACCACGCTTGCGTTCGTGGCCCCCGGAGCGGCGCAGGAGTACGGGCTTAAATCTCCTCTGACTCCGGACGCGAGTGGTCTCCCCGTCGCTCTCTATGCCCTGGCAGGCATCAGCGGGACGGCGATCGGTTCGTTCCTCTGGGGATGGTTCGGAGATCTGATCGGACGGCGCGCCTCGATCCTTCTCTCCGCCGTTTTGTTCATCGCGACGGCCGTCTGCGGAGCCATGCCCGACTTCCTCTGGAACATAAGTACCTGCTTCGTCATGGGTCTTGGCGTGGGCGGGATGCTCCCCATCGTGTTCGCCCTCATGGCCGAGACGATCCCCGCGCGACATCGCGGCTGGCTGATGGTGCTGATCGGGGGCGATGTGGCGGGCGCGTACATCATCACCAGCTGGCTCGCCTCGACGATAGGGGCGCCCGACGCGTTCGGATGGCGCATGCTGTGGCTCGTCGGCCTGCCCACCGGAGTGATCCTGATCGTGCTCAATCGGTGGATCCCCGAATCTCCTCGCTTCCTGCTCCAGCACGGCCGGGGTGAGGAGGCGGCAGCGATCATGAAGCGCTACGGCGCTGCCGTGGTAGAGGGCGAGGTGTCCGAGCTCGGGATCGAGAAGAACGTGCAGAACCGCTGGAGCCAGCTCTTTGCGACCCCCTTCGTCGGGCTTTCGCTCGCGGTGATCTTGCTTGGCTTGGGGATTGGCATGGTGCAGTACGGGTTCCAACAGTGGATCCCCTCGAACCTGCAGCGGCTGGGCTTCGCGGAGGTGGACGCAAGCAGGATTCTGAGAGACTCGGCCTTGATCGGGTTCCCGCTGAACTTCCTCATCGCCTGGGCATACGGGTTTTGGAGCGCGAGGAAGACGATCATCCTCATGGCGGCGTCCACGGCAGCTGCCCTCTTCGGGTTTGTGGCGGCTGGAGACGCCGTCGTTTCCAACCGGCCGCTCCTATACGTGCTGCTGATCGTGCCGATCTGGGGGATCAGCTCGCTTACGGCGCTCGTCGCGGCCTACGCGGCCGAGGTCTATCCCACGCGAATCCGGTCGCGAGGGACCGGGTTGGCGGCAGGCGCGACCAAGTTCGGTGGTGTAATGATCCTGGCAACGGTATCGGCGGCGATCGCCGCTCCCTCGATCTCGATCACCGCTCTCATTGGGGCCGTCCCAGTGGCTTTGGCCGTGCTCGCGGTCTTGGTGTTCGGTGTGGAGACCAGGCAGCGGCGGCTCGAGCAGATCACAGCTGATGAGCTGGGCGAAGAGGTACCGGTATGATCCTTGAGTCCGGAGTTACTGGTTTGCGCATCCGGGCAGCCCAAGTTGCTGTTGACGCTGCCAGCCCGCCCCAGGTATCATTCTCGTTTGGACAACCCTCGGCGGGTCCGGGGGCAGAGGAGCGTGCATGCGCGACTTGTCCGTGAAAACCGAAGATCGGGAGGTGACTGCCTAGCAGACGGCCTCGGGTGAGGTTGTTGCAGGGCGGTCGCCGGTTCGTCCGGCGACTTTTTGCATCTTCTGGGTCTTCGGAAGGGCCCGCAGGGCGGCGCACCTTGAGAACTAAACAGCGTGCCAAAAGCTAGTGCGAATCCCGTCTGAGGAGGGCGCGCTTTGGCGTGCCCGAACTCTTGACGGTTGTACCAACCAGCCGGACGACCTCCGGCCGGATCCGAGAACCGAGGGAGGAGTTGGTCCTCCTCGGTTGCTCTCTAACCAAGACGAGAGAACCCGCTTCGGCGGGTGACTCAGTTTTCTACGGAGAGTTTGATCCTGGCTCAGGACGAACGCTGGCGGCGTGCTTAACACATGCAAGTCGAGCGATCGGCTCGGGAGGGGTAACCCACCCGAGTACGGAGCGGCGAACGGGTGAGTAACACGTGGGCAACCTGCCCCGGGCACCGGGATAACCACGGGAAACCGTGGCTAATACCGGATACGCTCGCGAGGCCGCATGACCTCGCGAGGAAATGCCCCGACGGCCTGGGATGGGCCCGCGGCCTATCAGCTTGTTGGTGAGGTAACGGCTCACCAAGGCGACGACGGGTAGCTGGCGTGAGAGCGCGACCAGCCACACTGGGACTGAGACACGGCCCAGACTCCTACGGGAGGCAGCAGTGGGGAATCTTGCGCAATGGGCGAAAGCCTGACGCAGCGACGCCGCGTGCGGGA
>JBOGWA010000021.1:0-19097 GCA_050693155.1 Actinomycetota bacterium
GGCGAAGCACTTCGGCTCCGCGAAGCGTGAGTAGCCGGGGATCGCCGGGCCCCGCCCCCACCAAATAGACGAAGCCGCTCATCGAGCAGACGCCTCGGTTCGGGGCGTCAGCGCCTCCCGGAGAGACAGGCGCGCGCGCAGGTGTAGCTCCGCGTCTTTCGGGCGGCCGCTTCGGACGAGGTCGGCGAGCTTGGTCAGCTCATCGGGGCCGAGAGCCTCGTCCCACATCTTCGCGCGTTCCTCGATGTCCGGAATGCCCGCGAGCGTTTCCTCGCGAACCCTCCCGATGATGTCGACGAGCTCCCCCCATTCCGTCCCGAATCGCTCCTCTAGCTCGATGCGGAGCCGCCGCGCAAGGGCGGGGGAGCGGCCACCGGTCGAGATCGCGATCGCGAGGTCGCCGCGCCGCGCGATAGCCGGCGCCGCGAAGTCGCAGTTGCGGTTGTCGTCCATGACGTTCACGAGCACCCCGCAGCGACGCGCCGCGGTGGCGATCGCGGCCCGCTCCGCGGGGTCGTGACTCGAGGCGACGCACACCGCGGCCTCGTCGAGGTCGCTCGGCTCGAATCCACGGCGAGCCACGACGACCCGGTCGTCGGCCTCGAGACGGCTCAGGCGATCCCCGGGGCCCTTGGCGACCACGAGGACCGACGCTCCTGCGGCGAGGAGCCCTTCGACCTTGCCGTGCCGGACGGCCTCTTCGCCGATCACGACCGCACGCCGTCCGTCGAGATCGAGGGCGATGGGGTAGCCGAACGCCATCGCTAGCGACGCACCCCCTCTAGCCGGAGCGAGAAAACGCGGGCGCACGATTCGCAGAACCACGTCCCAGGTTCCTCCTCCGGCTGGAGCTCCTCGAGACCGCAGTAGGGGCAGTGGAACGGAGGGGCATGAGGCGTTGCGCTCGGAATGCCCTTCCCGGGTCGGCTCATTTCGGAGCCGCCTCGATCAACTCGGAGGCCTGCGTCTCGGGAAGGCCGGAGACCCACGTCGTGAAGTCCTGGCCTTCGTCCCGATCGTGCATCCAAGCCCCGATCAGGTGCGCAATGAAGTCGGGGAGCTTCTCACCGGCCACGCGAAGCGCCTTCTGCTTGTCGCCGAAGCGATAGCGGCGACCGAGGCTCCCGCCGAGGTGCACCTGGAATCCGTCGACCCGGCCCGTTTCTCCGGGCACGAGGGAGCCCATGAGCCCAATGTCGGCGATCTGGTACCTCGCGCAAGAGTTCGGGCATCCGTTCAGGTTGATGCGAACGGCGTCCGTGGAGCCGGGCAGGCGCTTCTCCAACTCCTCGATCAGCCACCTGGCCCGATGCTTCGTCTCAACGACTGCGAGCTTGCAGAACTCGATCCCCGTGCACGCGATCGTTCCCGCGCGGACGGCGCTCGGTTCGGTCGGCAGGTCGAGCGATTCCAGCTCGGCCGCGAGCTTCTCGACCCGATCGTCGGGGACGTCGAGGATCAGCATCTTCTGTTGCGTCGTGGTTCGGATTCGTCCGCGGCCGAACGCCCGGGCGAGCTGGGCGATTTCGAGGAGTTGCGTCCCGCTGATGCGCCCGGCCATCGGCGCGAAACCGAGAGCGTAGCGCCCGTCTTTCTGTCGCTTTGAGCCGATGTGGTCGCGGTTGGCGAACGAGGAGGGCTCGGCCGCGGGCCCGTCCTCCAGCGGCGCTTCGAGGTATTCCTTCTCCAGGACATCGCGGAATCGCTCGGGGCCCCAATCCCGAACGAGGAACTTCAGACGAGCCTTGTTCCTGGACCGTCGGTAGCCCCAGTCGCGGAAGAGTCCGGTGATGCCGGTGACCACTTCGACGACTCGATCGGGCGGGACGAACGCGTCCAGACGATCGCCGAATCGGGGAGTGGTCGAGAGGCCACCTCCGACCCAGAGGTCAAAGCCGGGGCGGCCGTCGGGATGCTCCACGCCGACGAGCCCGACGTCCATGACCTCGTGCACGGCGCACTGTTCGCGGCAGCCGGAGATCGAAAGCTTGTACTTCCGCGGCAGGTTCGAGAACTCCTTCGTTCCGGTCACTCGCCGGTCGACGGCGAGGAGGTACGGCGTCGCGTCGATGATCTCGTCCTCAGCAACGCCCGCGAGCGGGCAGCCGAGGATGTTGCGCGTCACGTCGCCGCAGGCGTTCGCGGTGCTCAGACCGGTTTGCTCCAGCCGGGCCCAGATCTCCGGGACGTCTTCGATGCGGATCCAGTGGAGCTGGAAGTTCTGGCGATCGGTGATGTCGCAGACGTCTCGCCCGAACTCGAGGCTGATCCGCCCGACGCTTTCGACCTGATCGGCGGTGAGCACACCCCCGGGAACCCGGATCCGCATCATGAAGAACTCGTAGTTGATGTCGTCGTGCTCGGCCTGTGGCGAGAAGTCGGGGGGTCGCTGTGTGTAGAGGCCGTACCACCGGTACCGGGTGTTCATGTCGGGAGCCATGATCGAGTCGATCCCCCGCTTCGCGTGGACCCTCTCGATCGTCTCCCTGATGTCGAGCGGATCCTGGTCGCGTTTGGCGCGCTCGGGGGGATTGAGGGGCTCGAAATAGCCGAGCGCCCATTGCCCCTCGCCGCGGCCACGCCCCGGCGGCTCCCTGCGTGGGGGGTCGCTCATTCGCTCGCGGAGGAGACGGGGCCGACCGGCCCGGGATCGGGTGGAAGCCCCGTACCGTGGCAGACGTCGCAGATCACGATCGCGCAGCGCTCGTCGCCCAGTCCACCCTGGCCGTCGCACTTCGGACAGACGGCTTCGGGCGGTCGACTGATCTGCTCGCTGTCGGCTCTCATCTCCATAGCCATCGTACGAGGCTCCTTACCGCTCGATCGGAACTCCGACGAGGGATCCGTACTCCGTCCAGCTTCCGTCGTAGTTCTTCGCGCGATCGATCCCGAGGAGCTCCGTCAGCGCGAACCACGTATGCGAGGAGCGCTCACCGATCCGGCAGTACGCGATGATCTCCTCATCGCCCAAGACTCCGGCCTCCTCGTACAGCGCCTTGAGCTCGTCGGCGGACTTGAAGGTACCGTCCTCGTTGGCAGCCTCGGCCCAGGGAACGTTCGCCGCACCGGGGATGTGGCCGGGAACCTGCGCCTGCTCTTGGGGAAGGTGATCCGGTGCGAGCTTGTCTCCCCGGTACTCCTCGGGGGAGCGCACGTCGACGAACCGCGCCGCCTCGAGCTTTTCGAGGACCTCGTCACGGAACGCCCGGAGCTCGCTTCGAACAGACCCCGAGATTGCGTACGAGCTCGGCTGAAATGACGGGAGGTCACCCGTCAGATCGCGGCCTTCGAGCTCCCACTTCTTCCGCCCGCCGTTCAGGAGCTTGACGCTGTCGAACCCCACATACTTCAGCAGCCAGTACGCGTACGCCGCGAACCAGTTGTTGTTGCCGCCGTAGAGGACGACGGTCGTTGCATCCTCGACGCCGAGCTTCTGGAGCAATCCGGAGAAGCCGTCCTGATCCAGGAACTCGCGCCTGAGCTCCTCGTGCAGATCCTTCGACCAGTCCCACGAGGATGCGTTCCGGATGTGACCCTTCTCGTACGCAGTCGTGTCCTCGTCGACCTCGATGAGTCGCACCGCGGGATCGTCGAGATGTTCCTCGAGCCACCCCGTTTCGACCAGCGCCTCTGGATTTGCGTACTCAGCCATCTCGTTCCTCCTCCTTCCGACTCGACCAAAGAAAAAGGGCCGCGTGTGCGGCCCTGGTGACTGCCTTGCTTCCTACTGAGCTACGACCGCACGTGTCTCTCCGCGCCCGTCCGACAGGCGCAACGGCCCGAACAACACATGCTGTCGAGGTGAATCATTTCCTATCCCCTGGATCGGATTACAGCGATTGTACGGGCAGGGCTGGCGATGTCAACCCCCATCAAGGCCGGGATTCCGGCGCGTCGGGATGTTCGTGACCGGTCCGGTCGAAATGGACGTGGCGGCCGGGACCAACCCGGTGGTGGGGATCGTCGAGGACTAAAGCGCCGGCATCCGTTACCCGCACCCCGTATGCCTCCCCGAGCCGCTCCGGAGTAAGGACCTCAGCCGGCGGTCCCTCGGCGACCACACGACCGGCAAGCAGCAGGAGGTGATCCGCGGTCATCGCCTCTCCGAGATCGTGGGTCGTCATCACGATCGCCACCCCTCGTTCCCGCTCTGCCGCGATCGCCTCGAGGATCCGGTCCGTGGATAGGAGGTCGAGCCCAGTGATCGGCTCGTCCAACAGGAGTACGTCTGCATGCTGTGCGAGGCCCTGCGCGACGAATACTCGCTGCCGCTGCCCGCCGGAGAGCTCGTCGAGATGGCTGGAGGCTAGATCGAGGATTTCCAACTGCTCCATCGCTCGGCCACACGCAAGACGGTCTTCGTCGTCGAAGCGTCGGAAGAAACCGAGCCGCGCGTAGCGGCCCATCGCGACGACTTCACGAACGGTCACAGGGATGCTTTCGTTGACCCGGGTGGCCTGTAACACATAGGCAATCGACGGCCGAGTCCGGTCGACGGATGCGTGAACGGTCAGCTTCCCGGCTCGCGGTTCCAGAAGCCCCGCGATCGCGTGCAGCAGGGTGGACTTTCCCGAGCCGTTCGGCCCGATCACGGATGTGATCCGCCCCCTCGGGATCCGGAAGTCGGAGGCTCTCAGGGCAACGTGGTGGTCGTGGGCAAGCTCGACCCCCCGGCCGATGACGGCCTCGCCGCCCGTCCCGCCGACCAGGTGGGAGCCGCCGGGGGAGTTGCGTCGCATGAAGAAGATAGTATCATATCCAGAATGATTCTGGATATGCTGAGGAAGAACGGCAGATCGCGCATGCCTCGTTCGGCGCATTCGGTGCTAGCGGCGATTCTCCCGATCGGCTTGGCCGCGTGTGCGACCGGCGGAGCCGGCGGAGCCGGCGGAGCCGAAGGGGGCCGCCCGGATGTGGTGGTCACGACGACTATCTGGGGTGACGTCGTTGGACACGTGGCTGGTGTCGAAGCGAGTGTCGAGGTTCTCTTTCCGATCGGGGTCGATGCGCACGGTTTCCAGCCTTCGGCTCAGCAGGCGGCGAGACTCCGAGAGGCGGACCTCGTCGTCGCCAACGGGTTAGGGCTGGAGGAATCTCTCGTCGACCTGCTCGGGTCAACGGAGCAGGAGTCCGGGAACGTCCTGGAGCTAGCGTCGCTCCTCGAGCCCATTCCTTTTGGAGGGCAGCCGGCACACGAAGGAGAAGAGGAGGAGCGTGTGGGCGGCGACCCGCACGTGTGGATGGATCCACAGCGAGTCGCGCAAGCCGCGGGACTTATCGCCAAGCGGCTCGAGGCTCTCGCACCTGGGGACTGGCTGGCGCGCGCCGAGGATTACACGGCCGAGGTCATTGCCGCCGATCGCCGGATCGAGCAGGTGCTCGCCGACGTCGGAGCGCCCCGCCGCCGACTCGTGACGAACCACGAGGCCTTCGGCTACTTCGCGGCCCGGTACGACTTCGAGGTCATCGGCGTCATCGTGCCCGGCGGCTCGACGCTCGGGGAACCGAGCACCGCCGAATTCGCGGAGTTGGCCTCGGTGATCGAGCGCGAAGGCATACCGGCCATCTTCGCGGAGACGACCGTATCCACGGTGCTTGCCGAATCACTCGCCGCTGAAGTTGGCCGGAAGATCGACGTCGTCGAGCTCTTTACCGAGTCGCTCGGAGAGCCCGGGTCCGGCGGCGAGACCTATCTCGACATGATCGAGACGAACGCGGAGCGCATCCGCGACGCGCTGGCCTAGAAATGGACTGGATCGTCGAACCATTCTCCCAGCAGTTCATGCAGCGGGCGCTGCTCGCGGGCATCCTCGCGGTCATCGCCACATCCCTCATCGGGACGTGGGTCGTGCTCCGCGGTCTCTCGTTCATGGGGGATGCACTTGCCCACGGTGTGCTTCCCGGAATCGCGATCGCCTTTCTGCTCGGAATCGAGCTCACGTTCGGCGCCATCGCGGGTGCACTCGTGATGATCCTCGGCATCAGCGTCGTCCACCGGAAAGCAGGATTGCGAGAGGACACCGGGATCGGATTGCTGTTCGTGGGAATGCTCGCCCTTGGAGTGATCGTCATCTCGAGGGCCCCCTCCTTCACGGGGGCCCTTGCGGGGTTCCTCTTTGGAGACACCCTGGCCGTCGACGCGACGGATCTGATCGTGGAAGGCGTGGCGGCCCTCGTCACTCTCGCCGGGGCTGTCGTCTTCTATCGCCCGTTTCTCGCGCTCTCGTTCAACGAGGAGAAGGCAGAGGTGCTCGGGCTGCGCCCCAGGGTGGCGCACGCCGTCATGCTGACGTTGCTCACGGCCGCGATCGTGGCGTCGTTCCGGGCGGTCGGAACGCTGCTCGTATTCGGACTCCTCGTGGCGCCACCGGCGACCGCGTCGTTGCTCGCGCGCCGCGTGCCGCAGATGATGATCACGGCGGTCGTTCTGGGCGTGCTCTCCGTCGTCGGCGGCTTGCTCATTAGCTGGCACGCGGGCACGGCAGCGGGAGCGACGATGGCGGGACTCTCGGTGGCCGTCTTCTTTCTCGTTCTCGCCGCACGCGGGTTCCTGCGGTCGAGGCCTGTTCGCCAGCTGCAGCCATCATCATGATGAGCGCCGATAGACTCGCCCGCATGGGGGAGGGCGTTCGTCCCCGCAGCGACGCGCACGCGACCGCACAGGCTCTTCTCGCTCGCAACGGCTACCGGTACACGCGAAACCGCCGAGCGCTTGTCGAGGTCCTCGCGGGCGCCGACCGCCCGCTCACGATCCGAGACATCCTTCGATCACGCCGCCGGCTCGTGCAGAGCTCCGTCTATCAGGCGCTCGATGCGCTCGAGAAGGTGGGTGTGGTTCACCGCGTGGTGACCGCGGACGACTCCGGCCGCTACGAGCTCACGGAAAGTCTCACGAACCATCACCACCATCTCGTCTGCACGAACTGCGGCAAGGTGGAGGACTTCTCGGCTCCGAGCCACCTCGAGCGACGGGTGACCGACGCGATCGAGGAGATCGCTGCCGGTCGTGACTTCACTCCCGAGGGACACCGACTGGATCTCGTCGGTCTCTGCGCCGATTGCTCGTAACACACAACGTCTGGGTCAAGACGATGAAGTGGTTCGCGGAGGAGGTTCACGACCGCGTTTCTTAGCCCCCCGGTTCGGAAGGTCCCGGTACGCTAGCGAGATGCGCCGGCTCGCCTTCTTGCTCGCTACGGTCGTTCTTACCGGAGGAGTCCCCGCGAGCGGTCAGGAGCAAGCGACTTCTGAGGACACGCGAACGGCGATTCAGGCGCTCCTAGATACGCGCACCCAGGCCATGCGCGACGGCGATCTGGCTGGATTCCTCGCGACGATCGATCCGGACCAACCCCAGTTCGTGATCCGGCAACGACTGCTGTTTCAGGGCTTCCAGCGTCTTGGCCTGAGTGAGTACGAGCTCTCGATCGGGAATGTCGTGGAGGAGCTCACCACCAACCGCGAGGTGAAGGAATACGGGGCCGAGGCGGCCCCGGCCGTCTATCACGTCGAGGAGCGGTACCAAATCGCCGGGTTCGATCCTCGGCCGACGGTGGCCGACCTCTTCCTGACATTCGTGCGGACGGGCGACGGCTGGCGAATCGCCGCCGATGACGATCTCGAGGACGCCGCGCTCCTGAGCGAGCGCCCTCTCTGGTCGTTTGGTCCAATCGTGACGAAGAGGAGTCGCCACTTCCTCTTCGTTTCACATCCGGACCTCGCCACGGCGGCAGACTCGGTGCTGTCGGCCGCCGAGCAGGCGCTCGAGCTGGCGGATGCGCGGTGGCCACTGCCGTGGCGCCGGCGGGTGGTCGTGTTCGCGCCGAGCACCAGCGAGGAGCTGATCTCGGTCATTCAGGCGGCATTCGACCCGAGCGCCTTCGTTGCGTTCGCGGTGGCGAGCACGGATCGGAGCGACGGCTGGCGCCTGGTCGGCCCCCGGATCGTCGTCCACTGGCCGAACTTCGCCGGTCACTCGCAGGCCAGCCGAATCTCGATCCTCACGCACGAGCTCGCCCATATTGCGGCACGACAGCTCGCCGGACCGTTCACCCCCACGTTCGTAGATGAGGGCGTCGCGGAGTGGGTGCGAGGCGTGCGGTCGCTCGGCGCGTTGCCGGCACTCGTCCACGTGGGGGCGTTCGACCGACAGCTTCCGCAGGATTTCGAGTTCTACATCGGGAGTTTGACCGAGATCACGACGATCTACGACGAGGCGTCCTCCGCCATTGGCTACGCCGTCGATCGGTTCGGGATCGATGCGGTGGCCGACTTCTATCGGCGACTCGGACGCGCTCGATTGGCGCCGGGGACCTGGCGATATCATGTCGACCGCGCGATGCGCTCCGTGCTCGGCATCTCGTTCTCCGTCTTCGAGCGTCAGTGGGCGTCGTGGATCCAGGAAGCCGCGTAGTGGCCGAATCGCTCGAGGTCCTTCGCCACTCGACGGCTCACGTGATGGCTCAGGCCGTGTGCGATCTCTGGCCGCAGGCCAAGTACGCGATCGGTCCCTCGATCGAGGACGGCTTCTACTACGACTTCGATCTTCCCGAGCCGCTCACGCCCGAGTCGCTCGATAAGATCGAGACGCGCATGCGCGAGATCATCGCGGAGAAGCAGCCGTTCGTCCGCGAGGAGATATCCAAGGAAGAGGCGCTCGAGCGGTTCGCCGACCAGCCCTACAAGCTAGAAATCATCGAGTCGGTTGAGGAGCAGGAGGGGGCGGGCGGGGAAGCCGTGACCGTCTATCGAAACAACGGCTGGTCCGACGTCTGCCGGGGACCTCACGTTGCCGCAACCGGCGAGCTTGGCGTGTTCAGGCTGCTCTCGGTGGCGGGTGCGTACTGGCGGGGGGACGAGCAGCGACAGATGCTCCAGCGGATCTACGGCACGGCGTGGAGATCCGAGGAGGAGCTCGAGACCCATCTGACCCGTCTCGAGGAGGCGGAGCGTCGAGACCACCGTCGTCTCGGCCGAGAGCTCGACCTCTTCTCCTTCCCCGAGGAGCTTGGGGCCGGACTTGCCGTCTGGCACCCGCGGGGCGGAATCGTCCGCAAGGAGCTCGAGGACTTCGTTCGCGATCTTCACCTGGAGCGAGGCTACGACATCGTGGCCTCCCCACACCTCGGCCGAGCGGTTCTCTGGCAGACGAGCGGGCACCTCGATCTCTACCGCGACAACATGTATCCGCCGATGGAGGCCGAGGGTGGGGAGTACTACGTGAAGCCGATGAACTGCCCGTTTCATGTCCTGATCTACGGCTCGCAGACCCGCTCGTATCGGGACCTTCCGATGCGTCTTTCGGAGCTTGGGACTGTTTACCGGCACGAACGCCCGGGCGTCCTTCATGGGTTGCTCCGAATCCGCGGGTTCACTCAGGACGACTCACATATCTTCTGCACTCCCGAACAGCTCGTCGACGAAATCCTCGGCGTGTTCGACCTGACGCTCGAGATCCACCGGACGTTCGGGTTCGAAGATCCACTCGTTCAGCTGTCGACGTTCCCCGGGAAGGCCGTGGGCGACGAGGAGATGTGGACGAAGGCAACCGAAGCTCTTCGGGTGGCCCTCGAGCGAAGCGGGATGCCGTTCGAGGTTGCCGAGGGCGAGGGAGCGTTCTACGGGCCGAAGATCGACTTTCATTTCCACGACGCGATCGGGCGGCTGTGGCAGCTCACGACGATCCAGCTCGATTTCGCCCTACCGGAGCGCTTCGGGCTCGAGTACATGGGGGAGGACAACCAGCGACACCGTCCGGTGATGATCCACCGGGCGATCCTCGGGTCCATCGAACGGTTCTGCGGCGTGCTTATCGAGCATTTCGCCGGGGCGCTCCCGGTCTGGCTTGCGCCCGAGCAGGTGCGTCTGATTCCGGTCGCCGACCGGCACGGCGATCACGTTCAGGACCTTGGCGGGCGGTTCCGGGAAGCAGGCCTTCGCCCCGGCATCGACGATGCGCGAGAGACGGTCGGCCGAAAGATCCGGGCGGCGCAGTTGCAGAAGGTTCCGTACGCACTGGTCGTCGGCGACGCCGAGGTCGGGACCGGGTCGGTGTCCGTCCGGGATCGGTCGGGGACCGAGGTGCGGGACGTTTCTTTCGATGCGTTCCTCGCCAGGGTGCTCGACGAGCAACGGACCCGGGCGCTCGCGACGGGAGATCTCCAGGAGTTGAAGGGCTGATGGAGCGGCTCTGGACTCCCTGGCGGATGGCCTATATCAAGGGCGAGGCCGGAGAGGATCCGGAGGGGTGCATCTTCTGTGACCTGCCGGAACGAAACGACGACGAGACGACCATGATCCTCGTGCGCACGACGCACGCCTTCGCGATCTTGAACAAGTATCCGTACAACCCCGGTCATTTGATGATCGCACCTCTCCGTCATATGGGTGACATTGCCGATCTGAAGGACGACGAGCTCGAGGAAACGTCGGCCCTGCTCCGCCAATCAGTTCAGGTCATACGCGACGTGTGGCAGCCGAGCGGGTTCAATCTCGGGATGAATCTCGGCCAGATCGCCGGCGCCGGCATCCCCGATCACGTTCACTGGCACGTCGTTCCGCGCTGGAGTGGTGACACGAACTTCATGCCGGTGATCGGCAATACGAAGGTTCTCCCCGAGCTCCTCGAGGAGACGTACGCGAAGCTGCGTCCGCATTTCGCCCGGCGATGAAGCGTTTCGCTGCCGTTGCGGTCTCCGCGGGTCTCGCTCTTTCGTTCCCGGCGCCGGCTGTGGCCCAATCGGAGGCGAGATTCGTCGACGCAATCGAGTACGCGAGGCCTGCGGGCGAACCACTGCTCCTCGACGCGTACCTTCCGGCGGGGGATGGACCGCATCCGGCGGTGATCTTCATTCACGGTGGCGGGTGGACCGGGGGAAGTCGGAGAGACTTGAGGCCGGAGCTCGCTGCTGAGTTCACCGACCGGGGTATGGCGATCTTCTCGATCGACTATCGGCTTGCCCCGGATTGGACCTTCCCCGCCCCCTTTGCGGACGGCCAAGCGGCCGTGCGATGGATTCGGGGACATGCGGAGGAGTTCGACGTGGATCCCGCACGGATCGCAACGTACGGGCAGTCTGCGGGAGGCCTGCTGGCGGTGCTGATCGGTGTCGCTGGTGAAGGACCCCTGGACGAGGACGCACGCGTGAGGGCGACCGTCTCCTGGTCCGGACCGATGGACATCAGCCTCCCGGTCTTTCAGTCAAAGCAAGCGGTTCGGGCTTTTCTCGGATGCGCCGATCGCGAGTGCCTTGAGATCGCACGCGAGGCGTCCCCAGTCACGCACGTAGATGGAAGCGACGCAGCGACGCTCATCGCGAACAGCACCGACGAGTTGGTTCCTTTCGTCGGCAATGTGACGATGGCGGAGGCGCTCGAGACGGCCGCGATTCCGCATCAGCTCATCGAGGTTCCCGGCAATGTGCATGTCGGGTTCTACGACACGCGGGTGCCGCCGAAGAACGAGACCGTCCTCGAGGAAACACTGTCGTTTCTCGAGACGTCGCTGGCTTCGGACCGAGGGGAGCACACCGACCTCGATGTGAGAAAGCTGCTCCCGTTCGTTCTCTCCGGCGTCGCGGTCTTCGCGATTGCGTTCGGCCTGGTCCGCACGCGTCTTGCGCGTCGCCGGCGCAGGTATTAGGCGCCGTAATTCCCGGACGTGAGCCCGGCCCCTACCTGTGAGCTTCCTCGCGCTCTGAGCGCGTTTCCGCGATGAGCTTCTCGGCGATGTGCGCCGGGACTTCTTCGTAGTGGGAGAAACGCATCGTGAACGTCCCTCGCCCTCCGGTAAGCGAGCGGAGATCGATCGAGTAGCGAGCCAGCTCCGCCTGGGGGGCCTGCACCCGGACGGTCGTCTTCCCGCTCCCGGTCGGATCCATTCCGAGCACCCTGCCCCGCTTCGCGTTCAGGTCCCCGATGACGTCGCCTGCCAGCGACTCGGGGACGACGACCTCGATGTCGGCGATCGGCTCGAGGACGACGACGCCGGCCTTCTCTGATGCTTCTTTGAGCGCCATCGAGCCGGCGATCTGGAAGGCCATGTCGGATGAGTCGACCGGGTGGTACTTCCCGTCGTTGAGAGTCACCTTGACGTCGACCATGGGGAACGCGACGACGCCATCCTGGAGGCTCTTCACGATGCCCTTTTCGACCGACGGGACGTACTGGCTGGGGATCACGCCTCCGACGATCTTGTTGACGAACTCGAACCCCTCTCCTCGTGGTTTGGGCTCGATGACGATGTGGCAGACGCCGTACTGGCCGTGGCCGCCGGTCTGCTTGACGTAGCGTCCCTGCGCATCGGCGGGCGCCCGGACCGTCTCCTTGTAGGGAGTTCGTGCGGGCTCGGTCCTGACCTCGACGCCAAACTTGCGATGCATCCGCTCCCGCATGACGTCGAGATGGGTTTCGCCCATCCCGTACATCACGGTTTGCCGTGTCTCCTGCTGGCGCCGAACGCGGAAGGAGGAGTCTTCCTCCTGAAGACGGGCGAGCGCGGTGGAGAGCTTGTCCTCGTCGCCCTGCGTTTTCGGCTCGACGGCGACCGCATAGAGGGGTTCGGGGAGCTCGATCGGAGAGAGCTGCACCGGATCGTTCTTCGCCGCGAGCGTATCGCCGGTCACGGTCTCGTTCAGTTTCGCGACGGCGCCGATATCGCCGGCGGGAACTTCCGGGACGTTCTCGTGCTCCTTGCCTCGCATCGTGAACAGCTGTGCGACGCGCTCCTCGGCGCCGCGGGTGGCGTTGTGAACGGTCGAATCGGGACGCATGCTTCCGGAGAAGACCCGAAAGAGGTTGATCCGGCCAACGTACGGGTCGGAGATGGTCTTGAAGACGAACGCGGTTAGCGGACCGGCGGGATCGCAGGGCCGATCCTCCTGGTCTCCGGCCTTCGTCTGCACCGTGATCGATGGCCGGTCCACGGGAGAGGGAAACGCGTTGACGAAGAGACCGCCGAGGCGGTCGATGCCGATTGCCTTTGTGGCGGAACCGCAGAGGACGGGCGCCAGCCGAGCGGCCGCGATTCCTGCCTTCACGCCCCGGACGATTTCCTGCTCGTCGAGGTCTCCCTGCTCCAGATACTTCTCGAGGAGCGTGTCGTCGGACTCGGCAACGGATTCGGCGAGTTTCTCGCGGTAGGGATCGGCCTTCCCTCCGATGTCGTCGGGCCACTCGCCCTCCTCGCCCGATGGCGCCCCGGAGTACCGGTATGCCTTGCGGGAGAGCAAGTCGGCGACCCCTTCGAAATCGTGTTCCTCGCCGATGGGGAAATGAAGGGGAGCCACCTGGGTCCCGAACGCCCGAACGAGCGAGTCCAACGTCCGGTCGAACGACGCACGCTCGCGGTCGAGCTTGTTCATGAAGATCGCACGGGGGAGCGCCGCGTCCGCCGCCATCTCCCAGACGACCTCGTGCTGCACCTCGACGCCTTCGACCGCAGAGACCACGATCAGGCATGCGTCGACGGCACGAATCGCGCCGGCGACGTCGCCGATGAAGTCCGCATATCCCGGTGCGTCGAGGATGTTGAGCTTCGTCCCCTGCCACTCCACAGCGACGAGCGACAGGCTCACGGAGATCGCTCGCTTCACCTCTTCGGGTTCGAAGTCGGACACCGTATTGCCGTCTTCGATCGTGCCCGCTCGCGTGATGGCGCCCGAAGCGTGGACGACTGCCTCCGTAAGGCTCGTCTTTCCCGACCCCTGATGGCCGACGAGGAGGATGTTGCGGACGTCCTTCGGCTCGTATCGCTGCATGGCGGTGTCCGCGATACTACAGATGATGGTCCTCGGAGTGCTCGCGCTCGCGGTTCTCGCGGCGGGCGGGGCGGCAGCGCTTGTTCTCGTGGGCGCCAATACCGGAGCGGGGTTGTCTGTTGCCGCGATGGGAGTCTTGGTTGTAGCGGCGGGTCGACGCTCGCGCCACGCGAAGGCGCCCCGGCTGCTGTTCGTGGATTCTTCGATCGAACGAGTCGTCGAGGGAGTCGTTCTGGGCGCCATCGCCTGGGAGCGTCTTTCGGTCGAGCCGCGAACGGCCGTGGCCGCCCTGGTTGCTCTCGGGTCTGGTTACGTGGCCGGGTATCTCAAGGCGAGGGCCGGCGCGCTCGGGTTCCGGCTCGAAGAGTCAATGCTCGACCGCGGCGTCCGGTCCGCAGCGATCGCGGTTGGGCTCCTGGCCGGACTGGTCGAGCCGGGCCTGTGGACCGCAGCTGCCTGGTCGGTGGTGACGGCCACGACTCGGGCGCTCGACGTCGCAGGACAGCGGGAAACGTGAGCGGACGGGTTAGGGATCGACTCGCGGCCGCGGCGTATCTGGCGGCGGAGTGGCTCGGCATGCATCTGTCGGAGGAAGCCACGAGGCGCCTCGGCCGGGCCGTTGCCGCGCTTCTCCACCGATACGCGCACGACCAGCGGCGAGTCGTCACCGCGAACCTCGCCAGAGTGCTAGGCGAGCCGCTCTCCTCGCCGATCGTCCGGGCCGCCGTTCGGGAGGCTTATCGCTCCTACGCGCGCTACTGGTTCGACACGTTTCATGCGCGCGTCATCTCGCCGGACGCGTTCCTCGACCGCTACCGAATGGTGGGTGAGGAACACATCGAGGCGGCGCAGAAAGAGGGGCATGGAGCGGTCCTCGCGCTCCCACATCTCGGCAATTGGGACCTCGCCGGGCGGTATGTGGCGATCACCGGCCGCCGAGTTACGGCGGTCGCTGAGGAACTCCCGGTTCGGAGTGTGTTCGAGCTCTTCCTGCGCCATCGACGGGCGCTCGGTATGAACATCGTTCCGCTGTCCGACGACCGGAAGGTGGGCGAGCAGCTCATCCGCCTGCTCGGCGAGAACCACTGCGTCGCCCTTGTCGCCGATCGGGACCTGAAGGGCACCGGAGTCGCGGTTGAAATGTTCGGCGCCGAGGTCAGGCTGCCGGCAGGACCCGCACTCCTCTCGCTCACGACCGGGAGCCCGCTCCTTCCCTGCGCGCCCTACGACACGCCGACCGGTTGGATGGTGGAGATATGTCCTCCGCTCGAGATCGAACGAACGGGCACGCTCCGAGACGATGTGAGCGAGCTCACTCGTCGCTTGGCACGCGAGTTCGAGCGAATGATCGCCGCCGACCCTACCCAGTGGCACATGTTCCAGCCCTACTTCGACGAGCCGGTCGAACGGTGAGGGTCGCGCTCAGCTGCCCGTATGCCTGGGATGCTCCGGGTGGGGTCCAGGTTCACGTCCGCGAGCTCGCGGCACGACTCCGCGACCGCGGTCACAAGGTGCTCGTTCTCGCCCCCGCATCCTCGCGCCCGATCGATCCCGATGTGATCTCGGTTGGACGACCGGTTCCGGTCCCCTTCAACGGATCGGTCGCACCGATCGCTCCAAGTCCCGCCGCTTCCCATCGCGTGAGGCAGGCGCTCGAGGACTTCCGCCCGGACGTCGTTCACGCGCACGAGCCGCTTGCTCCGAGCGTCTCGATGTTTGCCACGCGATGGGCGCGTGTTCCGGTCGTTGCGACCTTTCACGCCTACGCCGACCGGGCCATCACGTTTACGCTCCTCGCGCCGGCGCTCCGCCGCGTTTGGAAACGGCTTGCGCTTCGGATCGCGGTCTCGGAGGCGGCGGCGTCGTTCGTTTCGCGCCGGTTCTCCGAGGACGGCATCCGAGTGATCCCGAATGGCGTCGACGTCGAACGTTTTGGGGTCGCAAAGCCAGCAGATCTCCCGGAAGGAAGGAAGCTCCTGTTCGTCAACCGACTCGAACCCAGGAAGGGCTTCTCGGTGATGGTCGACGCGTTCGGCCTGCTGGCGTCCTCATACCACGACGTCCTGCTGATCGTCGCCGGTGAAGGAAAGGAGCGGGTGGCGCTCGGGCGGCTCGCTCGGAAGGTGCGGGACCGCGTGCTCATGCTTGGAAGCGTTCCGCACGAGCTCGTGCCGCCCTATCACGCAGCGTCCGACGTCTTCTGCGCGCCGTCGACCGGCCGCGAAAGCTTTGGGATCGTTCTCGTGGAAGCCATGGCTGCTGGGTTGCCGATCGTCGCGAGCGATATCCCGGGCTATCGGGAGGTCGTTCGGCGAAACACCGACGGGCTTCTCGTCCCCCCGGGCCGGCCCGACGCCCTTGCCGCGTCGGTTGCGACGCTTCTGGACGATCCGGGTCTCGCCGGACGATACGCGAATGCGGGGCGTGCTCGCGCCCGCCGTTACTCGTGGGACGTCGTGGCCCGCGAGGTCGAGATGACGTACGAGGAAGCAGTCGCGGGGGGTCCGGGGGGCTCAAGAGCGGCGAGGGGCTAGGATTTCGTTGTGGATGTCGTGTGGATCGTTGTTGGGGTTGCCGGGGTCCTCCTTCTCTACGGCATCCTCACGTTCAATCGCCTGGTGCAGGCGCGCAACCGGGTAGACAACGCCTGGTCTGGGATCGACGTCCAACTCCGGCGACGCTACGACCTGATCCCGAATCTCATCGAAACCGTGAAGGGATACGCGGCGCACGAGCGCGAGGTGTTCGAGCGCGTGACCGAAGCTCGCACGCGCGGCGTCGAGGCGGGAAGCGTCACGGATCAAGCAGAGGCAGAGACGGCGATCACACGGGCGCTCCGGCAACTCTTCGCGGTTGCCGAGAACTATCCACAGCTCAAGGCGAACGAGAACTTCCTGGCGCTCCAGGAAGAGCTCTCGGCAACGGAGAGCAAGATCGCGTTCGCCCGGCAGTTCTACAACGACCAGGTTCTCTCGTTGAACACGGGTATCCAGCAGTTTCCTTCGCTCATCATCGCCCGACTCGGCGGGTTCGCGACTCGCGACTTCTTCGAAACCGAGGATGCCTCGCGAGAACCGGTCAAAACCGAGTTCTAACCTTCGACCGGACGATTCCCATGTACGAGCAGATCGCACGCAACAAGCGCCGCTCGCTCACCCTCGTGCTCGGCGCGCTCGTTCTCGCGGCGGGGCTCGGCTACCTGTTCGGTCTGCTCTTTGCTTTCGGCTGGTTCGGTGCGGCGGTCGCGGCTGCCCTGGTTGCCGTCCTGTCGTTCGTCTCGTATCGGCGCGGCGATCGCCTGGTCCTGCGCGTGAGCGGCGCCCGCCCGGCTCCGAGGGAGGAGTACGAGCGACTCCACAACGTGGTCGAGGGACTCTGCATCGCGGCGGGCATTCCCAAACCGGAGGTCTACGTCGTCCCGGAGAAGGCGCCGAACGCGTTCGCAACGGGTCGAGATCCGGAGCACGCCTCGATCGCCGTCACTGAGGGGCTGCTCGAGCAGCTGAACCGTGTAGAGCTCGAAGGCGTGGTCGCGCACGAGTTGGCGCACGTGCGGAATCGCGACATCCTCGTTGGGACGCTCGCTGCGACACTTGCCGGAGTCGTCGTGCTCATCTCCCAGTGGATGCTTCGAGCGTTCTGGTGGGGAGGACGCCGACGCGGGGGATCGAAGGGCGGGGGATCGGCGGCGGCGGTCGTGGTCCTCGTTGGGCTGCTCGCGGCCGTTCTCGCTCCAATCGCGGCCCAGCTGATCCGCTTTGCCGTCTCGCGCCGACGGGAATTTCTGGCTGATGCCGATGGGGCGCTTCTCACTCGTTATCCGCCGGGTCTCGCAAACGCACTCCGAAAGATCGCAGAGAATACCGAGCCGCTCCGCGCGGCCACCGATGCGACCGCGCATCTGTGGCTCTCGAAGCCCTCACGGACGGCGGGTGCGGGCTGGACGCGGCTGGAGCGGCTGTTCTCCACGCATCCCCCGATCGAGGAACGAATCGCTCAACTCGAGGAGATGTGAGCCGATGGTTGAACCGGGGCAGGACGACTCGTAGGATGCCCCGACGGCCCCACGAAGGGCCCAGAACACATCACGCAGCGCATCACAGGGGAAGGCAACGGTTTGAGCGGAAAATTCACGGCGACACTTGTCGGCGTCCTCCTCATGGCGGCCGCGGCGGCCGGCTATCTGTTCTTCGTCGGGAACCCTCAAGCGGGTCGGGCCGAACGCGCTGAAGCTCCCCCGATCTGTCCGCTCACCAATGAGGAAGGGTCCTCGCGGAGGGTCGCGAGGCGGCCGGCGCTCGCCGTGAAGATCGAGAACATCCCCGAGTCCCGGCCTCAGAGCGGTCTCGCACAGGCAGATGTGATCTACGAACAGCCCGTCGAAGGGGGGATCACGCGCTTCATCGCGGTGTACCAGTGCGCGGACTCCGACCGGATCGGTCCGATTCGAAGCGCTCGTCTCGTCGACGCCGAGGTGCTTCCGCAGTTCGGCGTTCCGCTGTTTGCCTACTCCGGTGGCGCGGGCCCGGTCCTGGAAGCGATTTCCGAGGCTTCTCTCGTGGACGCGAGTCCCGCAAACGCCGGAGACGCGTACGTTCACGATTCGGCTCGTGCCGCGCCGCACGATCTCTACGCCTCGACCGGAGCGCTCTTCCAGACGGGGCGGCGCGAAGGAACGACCCCCGAATCGGTGTTCACATTCTCCAACCGGCTCGAGAACCGCAAGGCCTTCGACCGGTCTCCCCAGATCAACGTGAACTACTCTCCGGCTGCGAACGTCTTCTGGAGCTGGGATCGAGCCTCAAAGAGGTGGCTCCGGTCCCACGACGGCATCGCCCACACGCTCGAGGACGGGACGCAGGTTTCCGTCGACAACGTGATCGTGCAGATGGTCCAGGTGAGCGACAGCGGCATCGTCGATGCCGCGGGAAACCCGTCCCCGGAGGTTGACGTCCTCGGGCAGGGGACGGCGTACATCTTCCGCGACGGACGGGTGATCGAGGGAACCTGGGTACGCGACGCCGTGACCGACGTCACCCGCTTCGTAGACGCCCAGGGGAATGAGATCGCGCTCACGCCGGGCCGCACCTGGATCCACCTCTTCCCCTCCGACGCCGCCCTGACGTTCTAACCGAGCGCCCGCCCCCGACCTCTCTCCCACCGTGGTGAGGCTCCGTGGCTCCCTCCCGGCCTGGTGAGACTGGCGGGGTGCTCCGCTCAACGGCTTCGGCGACCGTCGGAGCCGTGAGTTGGTGAGAACCGCGGGTCGCCTGCAGATGTTTCGCTCCGCAGCCCGCACAGTCTCGACATCCCTTCTGCGTGATGCGGTGAGTCACGAAC
>JBOGWA010000022.1:0-1885 GCA_050693155.1 Actinomycetota bacterium
ATCCGATCCGCCCGGCGGACCCGGCCGCCACCACTAGGCCGACGGCGTTGCTCGCCGGGATGCGCGGCCCAGCCACGTGGAGCCCGCCGACCGACGGAACGGTGATGCGAAGATCTCGCTCCACCCCGCACACCGGGCACCGGGCCACCCGCCGGCGGTGAGCTCGCGGGACGCCGGCACCGAGGCGATATGGCCGCAGCCCCGGAAGGTGGCCTCGATCGTCGGGCCTTGCTTCTCGGGCGGGTTCGACTCGGGGCTGCTCGGGGGAGTCTCGAAGGATGATGCCGGAGCTGGGTTCGCGTTCACTCGACAAGCGCGACCGTTACGTGAATCGGGAGGTGGTCCGAGGCGTCGATCGCGCCGATCCGGAACGACCGGATCTCCAGGTCGGGGTCAGCCAGACCCAGTCTGGGCGGTCACAATCCGACGTCGGTTCCGAGGACGTCGTCCGGCTTCACATGGAGTTCGTCCGCACCTCGGAGGGGAGCGTGTTCGCCGGGTATCGCTTCGAGGAGGCCGGGCCGGGCCCGTACCTGCTCGGCGACCCCTTCTCGTTCCCCACCGACCTACTGCTCGGGCATGTGAACGAGCGGGTTCCCGGAACGGTTCGTGATGGGCGGGATGGCGAGCGGCGGGATGGGGCCCGGCGACACCCGGCTGTTCCTGGACGACCGCGGGCACTGTTGCACTGGTCGCCCCGGCCTTCCGTCAGGCAGACTCCCGCCATGAGATCTCGCTCCCTTGCCCCTCAGGCGCACGGCGGCAGACAAGGTGTTGGCCGGCGTCTGCGGAGCGCTCGGTCGTTACTACGGCTTCCAGCCGCTGGCGCTGAGGATCATGTTCGTTGTCCTCACGTTCGCCGGTGGGTTCGGGGCGTTGCTCTACGTGTACGCGTGACTCTGCATCAAGTCCGTTCGGCCCGGCGAAGCGATCGTCGGCTTGCCCAAGAACCGTGTGTCGGTGCGGAGGTTGTCCCGCAGGCTCGCTCTCCCGCTCGGGATCATGATCTTCTTCGTACTCGGTTTCGTCCCCCAGGTGTCGGAGGCTGACGTGGTGGCTCAGGTCGCGTCGCTGATGCCGGCCTGAGCGAGGTGAAGAGATGAAGGAAGACGTGCTCGAGCAGATCGTCGACGACTACCTACAGTTTAGGGGCTACTTCACGACCCACAACGTTCGGTTCAAGCCGAGCCCGGACGACCCCGAGTTCGAGGGCGATCAGGATAGAGTGCCGTCAGACGTCGATGTCGTGGGGTTGCACCCGCAACGCACGGACGAGGAGCGTGTGATCGTCGTGACGTGCAAGTCCTGGCAGACGGGCTTCAACCCGCGTCGCAAGCTGGAGGAACTCCGCGGCGAAGCGAAGAACCCAAAGCGCGCGACGTGGCGACACTTCCGTGAGCTGTGGGTTCCCAAGTGGAGCGAAGCGTTTCACGACACGATCGCCCAGCTGACCGGGGAGCGCACGTTCGCCTACAGGATCGCGGTGACGCGCCTCCAGGGCGATGGTAGCTCCGAGGAGTGGGCGCGTGCGTGGGCCGAGGACGAGACGATCAAGGCGAACCTCGACGGGTGCTCGTTCGGATTCCTGACGCTCGAGGAGATGTGGGGGACGTTGCTCGCCGAGCTGAAGAAGACGCCCGCCTCGAGCGAGATCGGTCGACTCGCTCAGCTCCTGAAGGCGGCGGGCATGACAGCGTCCACGGTGGTCGCCGCACCGGAGCCTCCGGTCCCTGGGTCCGATGCGGCTATCGCGGACCAACTCGAGGGGGAGTAGGGGCACCGACCCTCACCGAGGCCAGACGGACTCCTGGAGGTCATAGACCCTGCTTGGAGAGGGCGACGAAGGAAGGGATGCGGCTGCGGCACGCCCACGCCAGCCACCAGT
>JBOGWA010000023.1:0-12929 GCA_050693155.1 Actinomycetota bacterium
ACAGAGACGCGGGCAGTGGACGCGGAGGGGGTCGCGATTGCTGCCGGAGTGGAGAGCATCCAATAGTTGGGTCCGGCAAGGAATGGAATCGCGGGAATACCAGCTACTCCCATGGCAGCCACCAAACAGATGACGACGGCTCGTCTCGGGAACGCAGGCACCCTGATGTACTCCCCCCGCCATCGCCCCAGCTTTTGGGAAGGTCGACAGCGGTCGGCGTTCGACTGCGAAGTCCAATCAATGGGCCAACCAATGTCAAATCGGGAAGAACGGCTCACTCCCTTAATGGCCAGCAAGAGCATCCTTGAGAGCGCGCAAATGCTCCCCGACCTCGTTCAAAGATCGTCCCGTTAGGGGCGCGAATCGGGGATGTTTCAATCCGTAGAGTTTCGACGCGCATCGAACCGTGCCGAGTAAGTTTGATGCCGACCATCTTGATAGCAGGGTAGTACGAAGGACTCGAGGAACTGAACTGTCTTTGAACCAGAGCGTTGCGCGCCGCCTTGAACGGATTCGACCGAGCCGCCTTCGGAGCAACCGCGATGCTAACGCGGCTCTCCGCGCGGCAGCTCAGCGAATAATAGGAGCAATCCCCCCAGGCCAAGCCTAGAATAGAGGAGGCGGACGTCGATCGCGAGGCCTCAGACGAGGCCTCAGAATGGTTCCGTAGGAGCGTAGGTAGGCCCATGCTTGTGAGATACTTTCCCAAGCATTCCGACAAGGGTGTCCCGACACCGAAGAACGCCCCTTTCGGGAGGACGCCGTCGAACGTCGTCGAGCTCTATCGTGATGGAATCGAAGATGCGCCGGCTGGGCGTGGCCACGCTTGTCCTGGTCTTTGCGCTAGGGTCCGCTGCCGGACAGGCCGACACGCGCGCCCGAGGTCAGCACGGCTCATCCCGACAGTCCAACGACCTCCCGAGCGACCGGCTGGTCTTCGAGATCTCTGAAGAGGTGCAACCGCCCTACGCTCTCCTTGGTTTCTCGATCCAGCCGATTAGAGGCACGCTCTTCCTCGGTGGGGAGGTTGTTTTTCGGAACGTGGGCACGGTGCCCCACCAGCTTGAGGAAGAGAACGGCTTCTTCACGTGGAGCCCGATCCCGGCCGGGGAGGAGGAGCGCTTCCTTCCCTGGGCGGCGGGAACGTATGAGTTTCGCAACCGCCTGGCTCCTCTCCTCGGGCCGTCCGGTGAGTGGGATGAAGCGTCGTTTACGGTCCAGCTCCGGTGGGGTGGTCCCCCCTTTAGGGGCCTCCTAGGGTTGGTCAATAGAAAGCGAAGCAGGACGACCCCGGTTCGTTGGGCGAGTCAGGCAGCTCCCACGGGCCTCGTCTACGACGTGCAAGTCCGCGACAGCGAGGACGCCCCCGTGCGGTGGCGGTGGTGGAAGCGTGGAGTCTCAGAGCCAGCTGGCCGCTACCGCTTTCGCGGCGGACCGGTTGGTCCCTACGAGTACATATGTCTGTGGTTCCGGGCCCGATTGCGAGATGCGGACGACGCCACGCGGCGCTCGGGCTGGTCGTTTAGGGGCACCTGCATCGACTTCGGCTTTCCTCCGCCACCGCCCAGCGTTCGACGGTAACAGGTGAAGGGGGCTCGGCTCGCGTTCAGGAAGCTCCGACAGCCCTTTCTCCTGCCTGATTCTGTTGGCGAACGCGCGCTCGTAGGCGCTCATGATCCGGGGCCTCCGGGCCCCGGATCGAGTTCGGGCCCTGTTGCTCTCCAGGCGGGCAGTGCAGTTGCCCTCCCGCCGTCCCCATCCCACGAGACGGCGTGCGGCGGCGGGCGGCCTTCAGGGCCAGTGCCGGGCTAGCGACTCGACCGTCTGGGTGGTGGGAACCCAGGCGAAGGCTACTCCACGCCCCTTCTGGACGTACGCGCGCACAAACTCCTCCGCGTTCTCCTCCAGCACGGCATCGATCTCGTCGAGCACCGGGCCAGGTCGTCCGCGAGCGCTGAGCCCCTCTTCCCACCGCCGACGCGGTGCTGGCGCTCCTGCCCCTCGCGGCAGCCGATGATCTGTCGCTTCCGGATGCGCTCTTGCGCTATTAGATTAGAAGCACTGCTCGGTGAGCTCGGGCGACCACGGCCCGGGGTTGTTCCCATTCCAACGCTCTGCTCGGACGCGGTAGTGGTACGTCCGACCTAGGAAGCACGAGTCGCTGTACGCAACTACCCCGTTTACTTCGTCGTCCCTACCTATGAAGACGGTGGGTTCGTCCAACCTATTGCCGAGCGGGTCGAAGTACCAAACCTCGATTCTGTACCGCTGGTAGGGCGGTTTGCCTTCACCGATAGGTCGCGTCCACGCAACATCGTTGTTCAGAAGCCCAGTCGAGGCTGTGCGAAAGCTCCTAACCTCCCACGGAGCACCCGGGCAGATCGCGTAGACCTCCTCCGTCGAGTACGGTCCAGGGTTTGATCCCCTGACGGCGGTGACCTCAAAATAGTACTTGAGGCCCGACATGCAACTGCCATTGCCCGTAGGTATCTGGAAATACTCGGTCCCACGCGGGACTGAGAACGTCGCGGACACGTTCGAGCCGCTCTCGCCGGTGATGAGAACCCAGTACGAGTCGAACTCGGGAGCGCTGCCGGGGAAGTAGGGCTCATCCCACTTGAAGTAGAGGTTCCCGACGAACCAGACAAGCCCCGCGTTCAGGGGCTCGGACGCGTCCAGGGCGGTCGCGCACGTCGCAATGAGCGTGGGCGTCTTTGGCCCTGCCAGGCCCGCAGAGTTATTGAGCGCCTGGACCTCGTAGCTGTACTGCACACCCGGTGTGCAGAAGTGCTTGTATTGGCGAGGAAGGAAGGACCATCTCGAAACAGAATCGATGAAGGTACCGTTCACGAACACGTGATATGTATCAAATTCGGGGCTACCAGGATCGACGGGCTCGTCCCACTCAAAGAGAGTAACCCCACCGCCTTCGGGAGTAGTCCGCGGGTTGGTAGGAGCCGTCGGCGGACTGTTCTCCGCAGGCGGCTGCGGGCACGTCGCACTGATTGGGGCGGAGACGTTGCTGAAGTAGCTCGATGAGAACGCCACCACGTCGTAGCTGTACGACTGCCCCGGCGTGCAGTCGTGCACCATGTGCTCCGTGCCCCGGAGCACGTCCGTGTGGTCAACGCCGTTGATGCGCACCCGGTACGCGTGGAACTCGGGGTAGCCCGCGTCGTCAGGCTCGTCCCACGTGAACACTATGTCCGCGTCGCCCGAAGCGAACAGTGTCGGATTGATGGGTGTGCCAGGCTCCCTTTCTCCCGGCTGGCAGGTGAGCGAGATGGACCGCTCCAGGGCGTCGAACACGTCCGACACTGCCGAGACGTGGTAGGTGTAGTTCACGCCCGGCGTACAGGGGTGGTTGAACTCGGTGATGGACGCGTGCAATCGCAGGTGGATCGGGCGCTCTATCGCGTGGCGCACGAGGCGCTTGTGAATGCCTGGCGTCATTCACGATGCTCTGTTATTCGCGTCGACCTCAGCTTCGACCCCGACGAAGTGCGTCTTCGCGTACTCGATGACGGCGTTGGTGTGTCCCGACGCCACGAGCAGCGAGACTCGTGGGTTGGGCTTCGAGGCATGAAGCGTGTGCTCGGCGAGGTTGGCGGCTCCCTGCGGGTAGCCAACATGCGGCCTCGAGGCGTCGTTGTCCAAGCCTCGGTGCCGAGGAGGAGCTGTTGATTCGCATTTTTCTCGTCGACGACCATCCGGTGGTGCGAGAGGGTCTCTCTTCAATTCTGTCCGATGAGCCCGAGTTCCAGGTTGTCGGTGAAGCAGAGAATGGCGAGCAGGCGCTGCGTGAGGTGGCGAAAGCCGAACCCGACGTCGTGGTCGTCGACCTTCGCCTACCGGGAATGACTGGATCCGACGTGTGTGAGCACCTCCGGGGTAGCCACCCGCAGGTTCGCTCCCTCATTCTCACAAGCTTTCCGAGCCAGGCTGCGATGGTTTCGGCGTTCTCCGCTGGAGCTCGAGGGTTTGCCGTTAAGGAGTCTGATCCACGACTGATTCGTGAAGCGGTGCGAACAGTGGCTCGGGGAGAGACGTTTGTTGATCCGCGGATTGCCGCCAAGCTCGTGGCGTTGGCAACCAAGAACGTTCGGGCGAAAGGCCCCCACGGCTTGACCCGTCAGGAGATGCGAGTGCTCGAGTTCCTGCCGCGCGGACTCACGAATCGCCAGATTGGCGGAGAGATGGGGGTCTCGGAGCAAACCGTGAAAACCCATCTTCGGAATGCGATGGCGAAACTGGGAGCAAGAGATCGATCCGAGGCGGCCTCAATCGTCACGCGAGAGGGACTTGCGTAGGGTGGGCGATCCTGGTCAGGCAGGGTCGGAAAATCTCTGCTGCTCCAAGTAGGCGTAGGCGGCTGCCTCGTCGGTTCGAGCGTCCTGTCCCCGGGAAGATTAGTACCTCTTCACCCAAATGGGTGAAGACACCATCTCCTTCGACTCCTAGAATCCTGGCTCTGGGACCGACTGGCACAAGGAGGCGGACGATGAGGACCCTAAGGTTTCGGCTAATCGTGACCGCGGCACTCGTGGGTGCGATGGTCGCTGGACCAGCTGCTGCTGTCCAGGCGAGCGAGGGCCTGGTCGAGACGGATCCGTGCCCTCGTGGGTACAGGGGCGTCATTGTCACGGTGAACAGCGGGGGCCAGAGTCACTCGGTGAGTGCTTGCACTAACCTCATACCCTAACTCCCTGTCGGGGAAACCCCGGACATTAGCGCCGGCATATGATGACCCAAATGACCAAGCGTCTGTTATTAGGCTTGGCGGTTTGTCTGGCCATCATATTGCCCCTGACGATTGGCGCCGCTGAGGGTAAGCGGAAGAGCCACAAGGCATCGAAAAGGGTAGCTGAAGGTAGCTACAACAGCCCCGCTGTGGGCGCGTACGTGGGCCCGACAGGTAGCGGAGCTTGGTACTACGACTGCACCGACGGAACGGGCTGTGTCCCATTTTTGGTTCGGGCGAACGAGCGGTACGTCACCCTTGAGATTCAGGACAACACGAGTCCCTATGTCTACGCGGAAGTTCGAAGCATCGATACCACCCTACTGGGTTTTTTCTGCGTAAGAACTGACCAGTCCATACCTGTAGGCGGTTACCAGGAGATCCTCGTCCACATATTGGGAGGACTTTGCCACAACGGTTCACCGAGTGCACCCACCGAGGGGATCGTCAAGGCCATTTTCTCTGGTCGTCCTTAGCCGAGCAGGCAAGGAGCGAACTAGTAGCCATCTGCTGCTACATCGCCCTGGCTCGCGCCTAGGCCGTCCGCCCGTCCCGGAGGGCGAACACATGCGCCCTGACCTCGTTCAAAGATCGCCCCGTTGGGAGCGCCAAGGACACGAGCGACCAACTCATTGAGCCTCGGAGTCGAGCAACTTACGCAGTGTTGTTCGAGCACGGCCTACATCAACTCCGAGCCTACGCAAGACCTTGATCGCGATGCCCTGGCCCTCCAAGACGCCAAGCAGGATGTCCACTGCGCCGATTTCGCGCGTGCGGGCTGCCGCCACCTCGCTAATCCTATTTAGTACACCTTTTGCTCGAGGGGTCAGCGGGGCCTTCAGGATTCCGACCGCACCCGGAGACCCAACGATCCATTCGACCTCTCTTTGAGCATCTTCATATCTCACGTTCATGGATCTCAGCACCAAAGCAGCCGGTGTCTCCTCTAGCTTGAGCACCCCCAACAGAAGATGCTCCGTGCCGATGTAACCGTGATGGTGGCTGCTCGCCCAATCCTTCGCATGATTGAGAACAAGCCGCGCTTCAGGCGAGAGGTGAGGGTTCACACGACCGTGTCATTCTCAGCGTTACCCGTAGGGAGCTCAACGGTAGCATGCGCACATCGGCACGAGACTCTCCGTGGCCACGTCTATCCATTGCAGTCTCTTTTCTTAACCTGTTCGAAAGTGGAAGTGCCAGACAACATACTGGCTCCCGAGGTCTGGCATCCCGCCGCAACGATCCTCGTCAGGCCAAAACGCCACAACCTGGAGGAAGTAGCGGGCTCCCCCTATGGGCCAAAGGATGGCCTGCCAGGATGAGAGACCGGGATAGGTGACGGGTGGCGCTCGCCTACCTCGACGAAGCCAAACCGACTCGTAGTGATCGCCGTTCTGCTCGCCTTCACTCGTGATGAGAAGAGCTTGGGGGAGTCTGTGGCCGTTCGCGAAGGCTACTTCGCTTCCAGTGAGGCACAGGAGCGCTACGAGCGGGCGACGGATCGACAGATTCCCGTCATCATCCTGGAACCCGCCGGCTGATCGGGAGTTCGCCGCGCTAGTGGAAGTTGCAGTCCTGGACGTTCTCGTACCCGAGGATCCGCTGGATCGCACAGAACGCTTGTCGGATTGGATCTGGGTCGGCGGAGGCGATCGAGGCCAGCGGGCCCGCGAGCAGGGTGCTCACCAGGACGGCGATGATTCCCTTTCGCATGGCCGGAGCATAAGCGGACTGCGTCAGGGAGACAAGGCTGGGGTATCTTGGGGCCGCATCGTCATGCCTGGGGCTGTGGAGCAGGCTGGAGTGCTCGCCACCCTGTCAAGGTGGAGGTCGGGGGTTCAAATCCCCTCAGCCCCGCAAGACCCCGCGAGATAATGGGCTCACCACGAATCTGGGGGATGAAGCTGCTTGGTTCGTGGAGCTTTGGCGAGGTAGCTCAGTTGGCAGAGCACGCGGCTGAAAACCGCGGTGTCGACGGTTCGATTCCGTCCCTCGCCACGAACTGGAGCCAGAAAAGCGAATTCGGCGGCTCGAATTCGCGAAGTCGCTACTGAGCCGCCGAACGCTCGAGGAGTTCGTGAACCTCTCGCTCGCGGTACCTGCGGTGACCGCCGAGCGTCCTGATCGAGGACAGCTTCCCGGCCTTCGCCCAGCGGGTGACCGTCTTCGGGTCGACCCGGAAGAGCGCCGCGACCTCGGCGGGGGTCAGGAGCCGTTCCCCGTTTCTGCGAGGACGCCTCGGGATGCTGGTCACTGGTTCCCTCCTCTCGAAACTCATCTCTGTGCTCATGCACACCTTTGTCGCCTGAAACGGGCATCGTCTCAATAGACAAAAAGGACTAACTTTCGTGACCAGTCGGAATTGGTCGGTTCGGGCGATCGGTCACAAACCGGGACGAGCGGGCCGGCTTAGTTCAGAGACTCGCGGATGCGCACTTCGGCCCATCGGCCGGCGACCTGCTGATAGATCTCGCTCGCGCGATCAAGATCCCCGGCGTCGAGCGCGTCGACAGCCTCGTGGATCTCCCGGGCGGAGTGGTCGTCGTCGAGCTCGTTCCAGGTAAACAGGTCGCAGAGGTCGGCGTAGTCGAGCTCCACGAGGGAGGTTGCGGGAAAGACCGAGAGCCAGCCGACCATGTCGCGCACCAGGTCGGCCACGAAGCCGAGGTCCCGCTCGCGAAGGATCCCCCACGCCCGCTCGGCCCGGCGCTTCGCTTCCGCGACGGGAGTCCAGTAATAGAGGCGGTAGCCCTCGCCCCCCTCCCGTTCGACGATCCGACGTTCTTCGTCGTCCACGAGAACAAACCACCGAACCGGAACGTGCCATGGGCTCTGGAGCATCGTGGGAACCGCGTTCGGGTCGCGCTTCTTGATTCGCGCGAGCTCGCGGGCCGCCCGTCGAGCCTCCTCTTCCGGCACGAGCGCGTCCGCCATCTCCGGCGGCATCGTGTCCCGGAGCGAGAGCATCCCGGCGAGCACCCGGAGCCGGGTCCGGGTCGGGCAGACAAACCAGCGTTCGCCCACCATTCGCACGTCGGCGTGGTCCTCCTCGCCGATAAGCACGCCGAGCCGGCCGCCCCCGGAGGTCCGGGGCTGTCGGTAGGCGCGGGCCGGATGTCTGTCCGGGCCGCCCTGGACGATGTAGCGCTCCCAGCGCATGCGCTCGGCATCCGGCAGGGCGTCGAGTGGCTGGAAGACGCGCAGATACGCGCTCGCGATCACGGCGCCATCATACGCCCGGCCAAAGACCGCACCCGAGCCTGCTATAGTCGGCGTCCCCGCCGGTCTGACGACGGAGTCGGATGACGGTCTTCCGCGAGCTGGGCAACGAATACGAAGAGGTCGTGTACTTCAACGACCCGCCGTCCGGACTTCGCGCGATCGTCGCGATCCATTCCACCGCCCTCGGCCCCTCGCTCGGGGGCACCCGCTTCTACCCGTTCGAGTCCGAGGAGGATGCGCTCCGCGACGTACTGCGGCTTGCCCGGGGAATGAGCTACAAGGCGGCAGTGGCCGGCCTCGACCACGGGGGTGGGAAGGCCGTGATCATCGGCGAGCCCCACCGCGACGCCTCGGAGGAGCTATTCCGAGTCTACGGGCGCTTCATCGAGTCGCTCGGCGGTCGCTACATCACCGCCGAGGACGTGGGGACCTCGCGGGAACACATGGACCTCATTCGTCGGGAGACCCGCTGGGTGACCGGCGTCTCGCCCCGGCTGGGAGGCTCGGGCGACCCTTCCCCCGTCACGGCCTATGGCGTCCTCCAAGGGATGAAGGCCTGTACCGAGGAGGTCGGGCTCGGCTCATCGCTCGAAGGACTCCGCGTCGTCGTCCAGGGCGTCGGAAAGGTGGGGTTCAGTCTCGCCAAGCATCTGGTCGAGGCAGGGGCGCACGTCTCGGTATGCGATCTGAGCGTCGACGCGGTTGGGCGAGCCGTGAACGAGCTCGGCGTCGAGACCGTGGAGCCCGACAAGGCACACGCGGTCGAGTGCGACGTGCTCGCGCCCTGCGGGCTCGGCGCCGTGATCCGCGACGACACGATCCCCGGCCTGAAGTGCCGGGTCGTGGCCGGCGCGGCGAACAACCAGCTGGAGCGACCGGAGCACGCGGAAGCGCTCCACGAGCTCGGGATCCTTTACGCACCGGACTACGTCATCAATGCCGGCGGACTCATCAACGTGGCCGACGAGCTGATGGGCTACGACCGCGATCGCGCGATGGCGAAGGTGGACGGGATCTACCGGACCCTTCGCGAGGTCTTCCTCCGCGCGAAGACGAACGGCATCCCCCCGATCGACGTCGCCGACGATATGGCGGAGGAACGGATGCGCCGTGTCGGGCGGGTCCGGCTCCTCTGGACCCCCGGCGATTCCCGGTTCCCGGGGAGCCGGTAGCATCCAGCGCATGCAGCCGGGACCCCCCGCAGACGCTCTTCGGATCCTCGACCCCTCGGGCACGGTCGTCGACGAAGAGGCGCGCACGGGGCTCGACCTGAAAGATGACGACCTCCGGGCCCTCTACCGCTTCATGGTGATCACCCGGCAGGTGGACCTGGAGTCGACTGCACTTCAGCGGCAGGGTGAGCTCGCCGTCTACCCCCCGCTCATCGGCCAGGAGGCAGCCCAGGTCGGAAGCGCCTATGCGCTGGGGGACGAGGACTTCGTCTTCCCTTCCTACCGGGAGGTCGGCGCCGCGGTCGTGCGGGGCCTCGATCTCGTCCAGTACATGCACTTCCACCGTGGTACGTGGCATGGCGGGATCCTCAACCCGGTCGAGCAGCGCTTCGCGATGATCTCCGTCCCCGTTGGGAGCCAGACGCTCCACGCGGTCGGCTGGGCGATGGGAGCAAGGCTCGACGACAAAAACGCGTGCGCGCTCGTCTACTTCGGCGACGGCGCGACCTCGCAGGGCGACTTCCACGAAGCCTGCAACTTCGCCGGCGTCTTCGGCGCGCCGGTCGTCTTCTTCTGCCAGAACAACGGCTGGGCGATCTCGGTGCCGGTCGCGAAGCAGACCGCGGCGCCGATCTGGAGGAAAGCCGAGGCGTACGGGTTTCCGGGAGTTCTCGTGGACGGGAACGACGTGCTGGCCGTGTACGCGGCCACGCGCGAGGCAGCCGAGCGGGCGCGGACCGAGCACGTGCCGACGTTGATCGAGGCCGTCACCTACCGGCGAGGACCCCACTCGACCGCCGACGATGCCACCCGCTATCAGCCGAAGGAAGAGATCGCGTCGTGGGAGACGCTCGATCCGATCGCTCGCTACCGGGCGTTCCTCGAGGCCGAAGGGATCATCGACGAGACGATCGTCGAACAGGCCGACGCCGACGGGAAACTGGCAGCCGCGGAGATCCGGGCGGGAATCGCAGGCGCCGAGCCCCGTCCCCCCGAGGAGCTCTTCAAGTGGATCTATTCGGACGTTCCGCCTCACCTCGCGCGCCAGCGGGACGAAGCGCTCTCGTTCGCAGAGGACGAAGACGATGCCTGAGGTCACCATGGCCCAAGCGCTGAACGAGGGACTCCGCCACTCGTTGAAAGAGGACGACCGCGTGCTCGTGCTCGGTGAAGACGTGGGCAAGCTCGGCGGCGTCTTCCGCATCACCGACGGGCTCCAGGCGGAGTTCGGTGACGAGCGCGTCTTCGACACCCCGCTCGCGGAGTCGGCGATCCTGGGGGTCTCACTCGGGCTCACGATGGCCGGATTCAAGCCGGTGGCGGAGATCCAGTTCGACGCGTTCTCCTACCCCGCTCTCGACCAGGTCATCTCGCACGTCGCGAAGTACCGGTACCGGTCGGCCGGGACGCTGTCGGTGCCGCTCGTCATGCGGATCCCCGAGGGCGGCGAGATCGGCGCGGCCGAGCATCATTCGGAGAGCCCCGAGACCTACTACGCCCATACCGCCGGCCTGAAGGTCGTGGTGCCGTCGTCCCCGATCGACGCGTTCAACCTGCTCGTGCGCTCGATCGAAGACCCCGATCCGGTCATCTTCTTCGAGCCGAAGAGCCGGTACTGGTCGAAGGAGTCGGGAGACCTGGAACCGAACGGGCTGCCGATCGGCAAGGCTCGCGTCGTGCGCGTGGGCAGCCATGCGACCCTCATCGCGTGGGGCGCGATGGTCGCCCGGTGCCTCCAGGTTGCGGAGCTTGCCGCCCAGGATGGCGTCGAGCTGGAAGTCCTCGACCTGAGGACCCTAGTCCCGCTCGACATTGAAGCGCTCGCCGAATCGGTGCGCAAGACCGCTCGCGCCGTCGTGGTGCACGAGGCCCCGCTCACGCTCGGCTTCGGCGCCGAGGTCGTGGCGCGACTGATGGAAGATTGCTTCGACTCGCTCGAAGCGCCGGTGCTTCGCGTCACCGGGTACGACACGCCCTATCCGCCGGCGAAGAGTGAGGAGCACTACCTGCCGAGCGTCGACCGGATCTTCGGCGCGCTCGAGAAGGTCCTCTCCTACTGAGGATGGCGGAGCGCGTCTTCAATCTTCCGGATCTCAGCGAGGGGCTCGAGGACGCCGAGATCGTCGAGTGGAAGGTCGCGGAAGGCGACGCGGTCGAGCTCAACCAACCGCTCGTGGACGTGAACACGGCGAAGGCGCTCGTCGAGATTCCGTCGCCGTATGCGGGCACGATCGTTCGGCTTCACGGGGGGGACGGTGACGTGATCGACGTCGGCGCGCCGCTCGTCACGTTCGAGGTCGAGGGTGGGGACGCCGAGCCCGAGGCGCCGAAGCGGGAAGCCGTGCTCGTCGGCTACGGAGTGGACACCGCTGGGAAGGCGAAACGGCGTCGTCGGCTTCGTCCGCCGTCGGAGAGGGGAGCTTCGGCGCGCCCGAAACCGGCCGGCGACGGGAAGGCGGCCGCCGCCCCACCCGTCCGCCGTCTCGCAAAGGAACTCGGCGTTGACCTCGCCGGCCTCGTGGGAACCGGACCGGGCGGCCGCATCACCCGAGAAGACGTCCAGAAGGTCGCAGCTTCGGGAGAGACCGCTCCGGTGGTCGAAGCCCAGGTGGCGTCGGCCGCTGCGGGGGAGGGCGAGCGAATCCCCGTCCGGGGAGTTCGCCGCCTGATCGCGCAGAAGATGTCGCGCGCGTGGGCCGAGGTTCCCCACGTCACGACCTTTCACATGGCCGATGCGACCCACGTCGATGCACTGCGAAAGGAACTCACTGAGCACTCCGGCACAAAGGTCACCGCCCTTCCCGTCATCGCTCGGGCACTCGTCGAGGTTTGCCGCGAACACCCGAAGCTGAACTCGTCCTGGGACGAGGCTGCCGGCGAGATCCTGCTGAAGCGCGAGTACCACGTCGGGATCGCGACCGACACCGAGGAGGGTCTCATCGTCACGGTCGTCCGCGACACGGGCGAGAAGGGCATCATCACGCTGGCCAAGGAGATCGTCGACCTCGTTGAGACGGCCCGCGCCCGCAGGGCGACGCCCGAACAGCTCACCGGCTCGACGATCACGATTACCAACGTCGGGACCTTCGGCTCGGAGTTCGGCACGCCGATCGTGAACTTCCCCGAGGCCGCCATCCTTGCGGTCGGGGCGATCAAACCCCGCGCGCTCGTCCTCGAGGGGTCGATCGAAGCACGGCTCGCCGTCACCCTCTCGCTCTCGTTCGATCACCGGATCATCGACGGCGCGGAGGCCGACCGCGCGATGAGCGCCCTCCGCGAGCTGCTCGAGAGTCCGGAACGACTCGCGGCGCTCCCTCGCGAGTGAAGATCGTCTCTCTCCTCCCCTCGGCAACAGAGATCGTCTACGCGCTCGGGCTCGGCGACGACCTGGTCGGCGTCACGTACGAGTGCGACTACCCGGAGGAGGCCCGAGAGAAGCCCGTCGTTTCCGACACCGCGCTTCCTCAAGATCGCCCGCTCACGAGCGCCGAGATCGAGCAGGAGGTCCGCGACCGGATGGATCGGCGCGAGCCGATCTACACGCTGAACAAGGAGCTCATCCAGCGCGAGCAGCCGGACCTGATCCTTGCCCAGGATCTCTGTCGCGTCTGTGCCGTTCCATCGGGTCAGGTCGAGGACGCGCTCGCCGAGCTCGGGTGCACGTCAGACGTCGTCTCGCTCGATCCGAAGAACTTGGGCGAGATCCTCGACGGGATCGAGCAGGTAGGCCGTGCCACGGGAACAGAGGATCAGGCCACTGACGTTGTCGCGTCGCTTCGCGATCGGATCGAGGC
>JBOGWA010000024.1:0-4109 GCA_050693155.1 Actinomycetota bacterium
GTCTGGAGCTATCTGCGGCGAGCGGAGGGTACGCCCGCGCGACTATCCGTCGTAGCCTTTGGCGGCGGAGTCGCCACGATCTTGCTCGCGTTTCTTGCTGGGGCCTTGGCGAATGCCGGGCATTTGCACTTCTCGGCGACCGCGACTGAGACGACACTGTTTTACCTGGCGAACGGCGTGTTTCAGTACACATCGTTCACTGCCGGTGTCTTCCTGCTTGCAAGCGGTCTCGTGATCTTGCGAACCGGCGCGCTCGACCAGTGGGTTGGATACGCTGGCGCGTTTCTCGGCACGGCTGCGATCGTCGGCGGGCTCGGGACGTTCATGGACAGCGGCTCCCTCGCCCAGGGAGAGGTGTACCAGCAGGTCTTGTTCTTTGCCTTCCTGCTCTGGGTGTTCGTGGTGAGCGTCCTGCTCGCACAGCGGGCGACGGCCGCGCCTGCGAGGAAGACCGCCGCGAGAAGGAAGCGGTAAGAGATTTTCGTCGTTCGAAGGACCGGGTCCCCCCAGGGACCCGGTCCTTCTCTATCCTGACGCGTTGATGCGCGCGAGCGAGCTCTTTGCCCGAACCCTTCGCGAGGCGCCTGCCGGCGAGGAGGCGCCGTCCGCTCGCCTCCTGCTCCGGGCCGCAATGGTCAGGCGCGTGATGTCGGGTGTCTACACGTTCCTTCCGCTCGGACTCCGGACGCTCCGCAAGGTCGAGGCGATCGTTCGCGAGGAGATGAACCGGACCGGGGCCCAGGAGCTGCTCATGCCCGCGCTTCAGCCGTCTGATCCGTGGAAGCTCACGGGGCGCTGGGACGCCTACGGCGATGACATGTTCAAGCTCACCGATCGAGGCGGCCGGGAGATCGGGCTCGCCCCCACGCACGAGGAATGCATCACGCCGATCGTGCAGGGAGACTTTCGCTCCTACCGCGATCTGCCCGTCAACCTCTACCAGATCCAGTGGAAGTATCGGGACGAGCCCAGGCCGCGCTCCGGCGTCATTCGCGGACGCGAGTTCCTCATGAAGGATGCGTACTCCTTCGACCGGGATGCTGAGGGCCTTCGGGTTTCCTACGCCAAGATGGTGGACGCGTACACGCGCATCTTCGATCGCTGCGGCCTTGAGTACCGAGTCGTCGAAGCGGATCCGGGGCTGATCGGTGGTGACGTGAATCACGAGTTCATGGCGCTCGCCAACATCGGCGAGGACCTCTTCGTCTCCTGCACGAACTGCGATTACGCGGCCAACCTCGAGACGGCGCAGTCCCGGCCGGCCGAGCCTTCCACGGCGGAGCTCGAGCCCCTCGAGGAGGTCTCGACCCCGGGGCGCACGACCGTGGATGCCGTGGCCGATCTGCTGGGTCTCTCAGCGGAGCGGATCCTCAAGTGCCTCATCTACCGTGCCGGGAAGGACCTGGTCGCGGTCCTCGTTCCCGGGAACCGAGAGGTCGCCCCCGGGAAGCTCGCACGGGTCTTCGCCCCGGACCCCGTAGACATGCTCGCGGACGAGGAGTTCGAGCAGGTCGGTCTCATCAAGGGATTCGTCGGCCCGCAAGGGCTCGAGGGAGTCACGATCGTTGCCGACCATCACGTGCGAAGCGGCGCCAATTGGGTCACGGGCGCCAACCGGCCGGATGCGCACGCCACCGGGGTGAACCTCGATCGCGACTGCCGGGTCGACCGCTTCGAGGATGTCTCCCTCGTCCTCGAGGGCGATGCGTGTCCCCGCTGCGATGCCGGGACCCTGAGGGTGGGGCGAGCGATCGAGGTCGGCCACACCTTCCAGCTCGGCACCAGGTACTCGGAGCCGCTGTCGGCCACCTTCGTCGATGAAGACGGCGAGAACCGCTTCTACGTCATGGGCTGCTACGGCATCGGCGTGTCGCGCATCGTCGCTGCCGTCGCCGAGCAACACCACGATGAGTCGGGCCTCGCTTGGCCGGTGGAGCTGGCGCCGGCGGATGTGGTCATCATCCCTACGAACATGGACCAGGATCGAGTCGTCGAAACCGCCGAGGCGATCTATCGGCGACTGGAAGACCGCGTTCCCGCCTCCGTGATCGACGACCGGGAAGTCGGGGCCGGGGTGAAGTTCGCCGACGCCGACCTCGTCGGGTACCCCGTTCAGGTCATCGTGGGGCAACGGGGACTCCAAAGAGGTGTCGTCGAGGGGAAGATCCGGGCGACCGGGGAGCGCCGTGACCTCCCGCTCGACCGGGCGGGCGACGCAGCGCTGGAGCTCCTCGCGGAAGCTCCGTAGTTCGGCTAGCGTTCCTCGTTGTGGCCGTGAAGATGCCCGGCGACTTTCGCCGATTCGCCATGCTGCACGAGGACGTCGAAGCGGTGATTCAGCGATGTGGCCTCAACACCGTGGACTGTGTTCTCGTGGACGTGGATGGGAACTGGACGCGCTCCGTCTTCCCTTCGGCCGAGATCGCGCGAGAGGCTTGCGGGGAGTACGGAATCCCGATTCACGACGGGTGGGAGAGCGAGCCGCGGATGGTGAGGCGCATGAACAAGCGCGACCACTGGGGTGACCCGGGCGGTCAGAAGCGAGCCTTATAGGCGGAATTGCCGTGGCTATACTGTGATTAGGGTGAAGGACGAAGTGGGCGGGGGCCCACTCTTTTTTTGGGGGCGATGGACCTGGAAGCGCTCGTTCGGCCCGTGGTCGAGGGCGATGGGCTCGAGCTCGTCGACGTTACCTTTCACCGTGAGGGAGGACGCCGAGTACTCAGAGTGACCGTCGACCGCGAAGGAGGGGTCGACCTCGACGCGATTGCGCACGCGAGCGAACGGATCTCCCGACGGCTCGATCTCGAAGAATTAACCGAAGGCTCCTACGCACTGGAGGTTTCCTCTCCGGGTCTCGAGCGGCCGCTGAAGCGACCGGCCGACTTTCTCCGGTACGTCGGGGAGACCGTTCGGGTCAGAACCGCCCGGCCGATCGACGGCTCGAAAACCCATGTCGGCACGCTGATCCGCGCGACCGATGACGGCATCGCTCTCGCAACCGCGAGCGGCGAGCGTGATCTCTCGTACGAGGCGATCATGTCGGCGCGCACGGTCTTCGAGTGGGGGAAGCCGTGAATCAAGAGATCATCCAGGCCCTCAAGGACCTCGAGGGGGAAAAAGGGATCGGTTTCGACACGCTTCTGCGCGGTCTCGAGGAGGCGCTCGCTTCGGCCTACCGGTCGACCCTGCACCCCGGAGGCGCGCTCGAGGAAAACGAGACCGAGGGCGTCCGAGTGAGCCTCGACCGCGAATCGGGCGACATGCACGTCTTCATCCAAGAGCTCGGCGACGAGGGAAGCGTTGTGAAGGAAGAGGAGGTCGAGGTCTCTCGGGACTTCCTCGGGAGGATCGCCGCGCAAACGGCGAAGCAGGTCATCCTTCAAAAGCTCCGGGACGCCGAGCGCGAGATCACCTACGAGGAGTTCGCGGGTCGCGAAGGCGATGTCGTGACCGGCATCGTCCAGCAGGAATCTCACCGGTACACGCTGCTCGATCTGGGAAAAGTTGAGGCGTTGCTCCCCATCCAGGAGCAGGTGCCTTCGAGTCCCCTGAAGCACGGCGAGCGGCTGAAGGCATTCATCACCGAGGTTCGGCGAACGACGAAAGGCCCCCAGATCGTCGTATCCCGTACGCATCCCGATCTTCTTCGGAAACTCTTCGAGATGGAGGTTCCCGAGATCGCCGAGGGGATCGTCGAGATCAAGGCCGTCGCGCGAGAACCGGGCCATCGCTCGAAGATCGCCGTCTACTCACACGAGCCGGGGGTCGACGCGGTCGGCTCGTGCGTCGGGGCCAAGGGCTCACGGGTTCGGATGGTTGTAAACGAGCTCAAGGGCGAGAAGGTCGACGTCGTCGAATGGTCGGAGGACGCTGCGACGTTCGTGGGGAACGCGCTGCAGCCGGCAAAGGTTCGCTCGGTCGCCGTCGATCCCGAGACGGAGACCGCGCGCGTCACCGTGCCCGATTATCAGCTCTCTCTCGCGATCGGGAAGGAAGGGCAGAACGCGCGCCTGGCCGCGCGCCTGACCGGCTGGCGGATCGACATCAAGAGCGAGTCGACCTTCGCCCGCGAGGAGGCCGAGGACGACTACGGCGACGAGACCGAG
>JBOGWA010000025.1:0-10859 GCA_050693155.1 Actinomycetota bacterium
CGCGGACGGGACCTCCGAGCTCCTGGGCCTGCCGCACGCCCACGATGTTCGTTCCACTGCCGCCTGTTTGCTGCGTGTCGCGCCGATCGCCCAACCGGGCCTCGAGTCGTGGCTCGAGGGTCGAACACAGAAGCTCACACGGATCTCCGGCGGCGGGTTCGACGCGCTGGCCGAATCCATTGGCGTCCTCGATTGCGGAAACTCCGGTACGAGCATGCGACTCCTCGCGGGTCTGTTAGCGGGCCGTCCCTTCCGAAGCGTCCTCGACGGCGACGAGAGCCTGAAGCGCCGGCCGATGGAACGCGTGGCCGAGCCGCTTCGCGCGATGCGCGCGGACGTGAGAACCGAAGACGGGCACGCCCCGATCACCGTTGGCGGGGGATCGCTGGAGGGATCTCGTGTTGAGATGACGACGCCGAGCGCGCAGGTGAAGGGAGCCATCCTGCTTGCCGGCGTTCAGGCCGATGGGACGACCGAGTTCGAGGAACCATCGCCGACCCGCGACCACACGGAACGAACCTTCGAGGCGCTCGGCGCGCCACTGGAACGAGCAGGCGGAACCCTTCGGATTCGTCGGTTCCAGCACGAAGCCTTCGGCGGTGAGGTCCCGGGAGACCTCTCGGCGGCGGCGTTTCTCCTCTGTGCCGCGGCGATCCGCGAGGGTTCGGAGATCACGGTCGAGGGCGTCGGCACAAATCCATCCCGGCTCGGGTTCGTGGATGTGCTCCGCCGGGCGGGCGCCGAGGTCGAGGTCGATACGACCAGCGATTCGCTCGGCGAGCCGATCGGGACCCTTCACCTGCGCGCCAGGGAGTTGGCGCCGTTTACGGTCGGTGCGGAAGAGCTCCCTCGTCTGATCGACGAGGTGCCGGCCCTTGCGGCCCTGGCGGCGCACGCGCCGGGGACATCGCGATTCGACGGGGCAGGCGAGCTGCGGCTCAAAGAGTCTGATCGCCTCGCCGGGCTCGCCGAAAGCCTTCGTCTCCTCGGTGGGAACGCCCAAGACGAGGGCGATACGCTCGTGGTCGAGGGCGGAGGTCTCGCGGGTGGCCACACCGACGGGCAGGACGACCACCGGCTCGCGATGGCGCTGGCCGTTGCGGCGCTCGGGGCTCGGGAGCCAAGCGTCGTCGAGGGGGCGGAGTGGGCCGCCATCTCGTTCCCGGGCTTCGTGGGCGCGCTCGACACCCTGGGAGGGTCCATCGAAGAGGTTCAGCCGTGAGTGGACCCGCGAGCCGGATTCCGAAGACCGGGACGGTCGTTGCGATCGACGGGCCGGCCGGAGTGGGAAAGAGCACGCTCGCGCGCTGGCTGGCCGAGGTCTTGAGGCTTGCCTACGTGAACACCGGTGTCATGTACCGGTCGGTTGCGCACGAAGCTCTTCGGCGGGGGATCGACGCCGCCGACGGAGCCGAGGTTGCCGCCCTTGCCGGGGCCATCGAGTTCTCGCTGGATGAGGCCGCGACGCCACCCGTCCTACTGGTGAACGGTCGACCTCCCCAGGAGGCGGCGCTCGCCCACGGCGATGTCGAGGAGATCGTCTCGAGTGTGGCCGCGCACCCGGCCGTACGAGAGGTCCTTCGCGAAGCGCAACGCCGCCTCGGCGTGGCCGGTGCGGTCGTCGAGGGCCGCGACATCGGAACCGTCGTCTTTCCGGATGCGGATGTGAAGATCTTCCTCCAGGCCGATCCAATCGAGCGTGCGACGAGACGCCAGACGGAGCGGGGGAGCGTCGATCCCGCTCTCGCGAAGGCGCTCGAGAAGCGCGACGAAAGGGACAGCCGGGTTAACCCTTTGGCGCCCGCGAGCGACTCGGTGCTCGTCGACACGAGCGGACGATCACCCGACGAGGTCCTGGCGGAGGTAAAGGGAATCATCGAACGTGCTCTCGAGGATGGCTCCTCGCGATGAGCGGACGAGGGGCCCAGACGAGGGGCGCGCGAGCGCCACGAGTGGCGATCGTCGGGCGGCAGAACGTTGGGAAGTCGACGCTGCTGAACCGCCTGTTCGGCTCGCGTCGCGCGATCGCGCACGAGCAGCCGGGCGTCACGCGGGATCGGATCGAGCTCCAGGTGAGCTGGCGAGGTCGGTCCTTCGTCGTCATCGATACGGGTGGCTACGTCCAACGAGCGCGCGGACTCGACGCGCTCGTCACCCGCCAGGCCGAGCGCGCAATGGAGAAGGCAGACGTCATCCTGCTCGTCGTGGACGCGATCGCCGGCATCCAAGAGGAGGACGCGTTCCTCGCGAAGCGCCTCCGGCGGGCCGGGGTTCCGGTGGTTCTTGTTGGGAACAAGGTCGACTCCGAACGGCAGGAACCCGACGCCGCGCGGCTCTTTCGACTGGGCCTCGGTGAACCGTTGCCGATCTCCGCGCTTCACGGTCGGGGCACCGGCGAGCTCCTCGACCGCCTGCTGGCACTCCTGCCCGAGGAGACGAGCGAAGCCCCTCGGGACGAGGAAACTGCGTTTGCGATCGTGGGCCGCCCGAACGTGGGAAAGTCCTCCTTGTTCAACCGCCTGGTCGGCGACGAGCGAGCCGTTGTGTCCGAGCACCCAGGGACGACCAGAGATGCCGTGGATTCGCTGGTCGCCGATGGCGAGGGGTTGATCCGGTTCGTTGACACTGCCGGCTTCCGTCGTCCCGCGCAGCGGCAGGGGACTGCCTACTACGGCTTCGTGCGAGCCGTTCGGGCAATCGATCGCAGCCACGTGGTGGCGCTGATGGTGGATGGCGCCGAAGGGGTGACGACCGAGGACCGAAAGATCGCCGCGCGAGTCGCCGAGGCGGGGAGAGGGCTCATGGTCGTGGCGAACAAGTGGGATCTGGTCGGAAGGGGCGAGCGGGCGGATCGATTCACGGCGGTGTGCGAACGCGTTGCCGTCTTTCCCAAGGTGCCGGTGATTCGAACATCCGCGCTGACCGGCTCGGGGGTGGGGAAGGTGCTCCCGACCCTCCGGAAGGTGCACGCCGCATGGAGAAAACGAGCTCCAACGGCCGAGGTCAACAAGGTCCTCGAGCGGGCTCAGCGCGAGCACCCACCGCCTCGAACCAGTGGGCGGATCCTCTACGGGACGCAGGCCGCGTCGGCGCCCCCACGGTTCGTCGTGTTCGCCACGAGCCGGATTCCTTCGCAATACGCCCGCTTCCTCGAGGGGAGGCTCCGGGAAGCCTTCGCCTTCGACGGCGTTCCGATCCGGATCTCGTTCCGCCGGCGTCGCCGCCGATAGAATCGGCGGCACGGGCCGTGGCGCAGCTTGGTTAGCGCGCTTGACTGGGGGTCAAGAGGTCGCGGGTTCAAATCCCGCCGGCCCGACGAGGAATTTAGCGGGCTCTGCTCAGGGGTGTGAAGCTGGCCTTCTCGAGCGCATCGAAGCGTTCCTCGAAACCGTGAAGCGCGAACCGCTCGATGAGGTCGCGGAGTCTGACCCCCTCAGACACACCCACCAGCTCGACCCCAACGGCTCGACCCCCCTCATCGACGTCGACCGTACGATCCTCGTCCACGATGATCGAGCGTGCGGGTCGCGCTTTCTCATCAATATGGATGTACAGGGCGTCGGCCTCGTCGTCGTACGTGTACCTCATCTCGTGTCCTCTTCAGGTGCCACAACCGTGATCACGTAGCTAGGATCGTCCGCTGGTTGGGTGATCCGCAGTCGGCGCCCTGCCATCGTTACCCCCCAGCGGTTCACTCGGTTTGGCCTCAGACCTGGTGTTGTGACCTGGGCATTTGCCAGAACCTCTTGAACCTCGCGCTCGCTGATACCGCGCTCTCTCATACGCTCGCGGGCGTGCTTGCTTAACCTGATGGTACCCATCGAGCGCCGGAAGCGTAAGGGCTACCAGCGACACGGAGCTCGTTGCCCAATTACCGCTTGATTCGGTCACGGGTGGGGCGGCTGGTATGTTGCTTCGACGCCGAAGGGCTCAAGCCTGCCCGGGAGACATTTCAGACGTGGCCGCGACGCCGGAGACCAAGCGAGTCGTTACCATTCCGAATTTCCTTTCGCTCATTCGGATCCTGCTGATCCCGCTGTTTGTCGTGCTTCTCTTCGATGAGGACACTCGCCTCGGCGCCATGTTTCTTCTCGGAGGCCTACAGGCGACGGACTGGGTCGACGGGTGGGTGGCGCGGCGGTTCGGTCAGGTCTCCTCGCTCGGGAAGGTGCTCGACCCGTTCGCGGACCGACTCCTCGTCGCGTCAGCTCTAGTGAGCTTCGTCTGGCTCGAGGCGTTCCCGCTCTGGGCGGCGCTCCTGATCTTGGTCCGGGACGCGGCGATCCTGCTCGCCGGCGCTGCGCTCATGGTCCTCGGCCGCCCGCAGCTCGAGGTCAGGCGTCTCGGGAAGATCGCGACCTTCACGCTCATGTGGGGCGGGCCGCTCATCGCGTGGGGCAACTTCGGCTTCCTGCTGGACGACGCGGCGCTCGTCCTCGGCTGGATTTGGTTCCTCGTCGGCGTGATCGAGTACTACGCCGCAACGGTCCTCTACGTGGGAGATTTCCGGCGCGTTCTCGCGGCGGGGAAACCAGCATAAAGGGGACGAACCCGGCAGGGGTGAGAAACCAGTCCACGGGTATCATGACGGCGTGAAGGCCGTCGTGATGGCGGGGGGCCAGGGGACGCGTCTTCGCCCGCTTACCGCCAACCAACCGAAGCCGATGGTCCCGATCGTGGGCCAGCCGATGATGGAGCACGTACTGCGGCTCCTCCAGCGCCACGGGATGACTGACGTGGTCGCGACCGTCCAGTTCCTGGCGAGCGTCGTTCGAAACTATTTCGGGGATGGGTCCGACCTCGGAATCTCCCTTGCCTATTCGACCGAGGCCGAACCTCTGGGGACCGCGGGGAGCGTCAAGAACGCCGAGCACGCGCTCGACGAGACGTTTCTCGTTCTGTCGGGCGATGCGGTCACCGATGTCGACCTTTCGGCCGCCGTGGATTTCCACCGGAGCCACGGCGCGGATGCGACGGTCGTGCTCAAACACGTCGAGAACCCACTCGAGTTCGGCATCGTGATCACCGGTGAGGACGGCCGAGTCGAGCGGTTCCTGGAGAAGCCCGGGTGGGGGGAAGTATTCAGCGACACGATCAACACCGGGATCTATGTCCTCGAGCCGGAGGTTCTCGCGCACATCCCAGTCGAGACGGAATTCGACTTTTCCCAGGATCTCTTTCCGCTGTTGCTCGACAAGGGGAGCCCGCTGTACGGCTACATCGCGGAGGGGTACTGGACGGATGTCGGCAATCTCGAGGCCTATCTCAACGTTCATCGGGACATCCTCGATGGACGTGTCGACGTCCACGTTCCAGGTTTCCGCATGGAGGACAAGATCTGGCTCGGCGAGGGCGCGGAGGTCGATCCCGAGGCGACCGTCCATGGGCCCGTATTCATCGGGGAGAACTCCCGGATCGAGGCAGGGGCGATCGTTCGCGCCTATACCGTTCTTGGGAAGGGCGTCGTGGTAAAAGCCGGCGCGTTCCTGCATCGGGCGATCGTGCACGACCATGCCTATGTCGGCCCCAGCGCGTCCCTGCGCGCGGCGGTGCTCGGCAAGAACTCTGACGTGAAGCACGGAGCGAGGCTCGACGAGGGCGTCGTGGTGGCCGACGAGTCTCACATCGGCCGTGGGGCCGTGATCAGCCCGAACGTAAAGGTCTTCCCGTTCAAGACAGTGGACCCGGGGGCGCTCGTCACAAAGAGCATCGTGTGGGAGACGCGAGGGATTCGCAGCCTGTTCGGTCCGGGAGGCGTCTCCGGTCTGGTGAACCTCGACATCACGCCGGAGATGGCCCTTCGTCTCGCTCTGGCGTTCGGGGGCACGCTTCCCAAGCGCTCTGTGGTTACCGCGTGCCGGGATGCGACTCGATCGGCGCGGATCATCAAGCGGGCGATGGTGGCGGGACTGAACGCCGCTGGGATCGATTGCCACGACCTCGAGATTTCCCCTGCCCCCGTCGCCCGGTACTACGCATCGTCCGCTCGTGCGCTCGGCGGGTTTGCCGTCCGGACGTCTCCCTACGATCCCCAGGCCGTCACGATCGAGTTCTTCGACGAGCGGGGGATCGACATCGACCCGGCGACCCAACGACGCGTGGAAAGCTCGTTCTTCCGGGACGATCTTCGCCGGGCGTTTCACCACGAGATCGGCGAGCTTTCTTTCCCCGCCCGAGGCCGCGACTACTACCTCGAGGGGCTGGCTCGCGAGATCGACACGGCCGTCGTCACCCAGGCCGCCCCCAAGGTCGTTGTCGATTACGCGTTCGGCGGGACCGTCCTGACTGGACCGACGATTCTCGGCCGACTCGGGGTCGACGCGCTCGCGCTGAACGCGAGTCTCGACGACGCCCGAGTGATCCTGAGCCGGGACGAGGAGGAACGCCACCTGGAGGGGTTGGCCGCGCTCGTTCGCTCGAGCGGCGCCAACCTCGGGACGATGTTCGACTCGACCGGCGAGCGCCTGCGCCTGGTTGACGGTCGAGGTCGTATCGTGCCGCTCGATCAGGCCCTTCTCGCCTACGTGCGGCTCGTCTCCGAGACCGTTGGACGGCCGCGAATCGCGGTTCCGGTCACGACGTCTCGTGCAGTTGAGGAGATTGTGGCTGCTCGTGGAGGAGAGGTCGTCTGGACGAGGATCTCATCGGCGGCCCTATCGGACGCCAGCGTGGCGGACGGAGTTTCGTTCGCAGGTGCTGAGGGCGGGGGCTACGTGTTCCCCTCGTTCCTTCCCGCCTACGACGCGATCGCCAGCTTCGCGAAACTGCTCGAGTTGCTCGCAAGGGCCGACGTCCGGTTGGAGGATGTCGTCGATGGGCTCCCTCCGAGCCATGTCTCTCGTGTCGACGTGGCGATGCCCTGGGAAGCGAAGGGCCTCGTGATGCGGCGGATCGTCGAGCAGCTCGACGGGGAGCGGACGGTGACGATCGACGGCGTCAAGCTATACCGAGGGCGCGATTGGGCGCTGGTCGTCCCCCATCCGCAAGAGCCCGTGGTCCGGGTGTGGGCAGAGGCGGGCGATCAAGGCGCCGCCGAGTCCCTCGCTGCCGAGTTCGCGGCTCTCGTCGAGGAGGCGAAGGGGTAACCGGATGCAGCCGATGCCCCGGCGGCATATCGGGCTTGGTCTCGTTCTGATGCTGTTCGGATTGCTCGTTTCTACCGGCTACCTGCAGGAGCGGCTTCGAGAAGAGCGGTCTCCGATCGAACAACGCGAGCTCCTCGGTCTCGTAGAGCGTCGACGGGCGGCGCTCGAAAACCTCTCGAGGGATGTCGCCCGGTTGTCCGGCCGTCTGGAACGGGTTCAGGAGCGGGTGGCGGAGAACTCCCAGCGAGTGGAGGAGGCGATCGGACGTGTCGAGGGACTCCGTGCCGCGTCGGGGTTCGAGGCGCTGACCGGCCCCGGGGTGATCGTCGAGCTCACCGATAGTGAGCGCGAGGCTCGGACTCGCGAGGACCTGAGCGATCTTCGGATCCAGCACACCGACCTGCAACTCGTCGTCAACGCGCTCTGGCAGGCAGGCGCCGAGGCTGTCGCCCTCAACGGGAACCGAATCGTGGCCACGACCGCCATCCGAACCGCTGGGACGACGATCCTCGTCAACTACCGTGGCGTCGGCTCTCCCTATCGCGTGGTGGCGATCGGAGATACCGAGCAGCTCGCGGGGCGGTTGGCGGAATCGCCGATCGCGAAGCAGTTCGAGGTGTGGCATGACGTGTACGGCCTCGGGTTCGAGGTCGTGGAGCTCGACGAGCTGTTCATCCCACCGCTCCGGAGTGGGGGAGTGCTCCGGTACGCGCGCCCACACGGAGCGCTCCGGTGATCGCCGTACTGGCTCTGCTGATCGGGATCGGCGCCGGGTTTCTTATCCGCCCTACCTTGCCGGCCGAGCTCACACCGTACCTGCCTGTGATCGTGGTGGCGGCTCTCGACGTCGTCTTCGAAGGGATTCGCGCGCGGCTCGAGGGAGGCTACAGCGAGGGCGAATTCATCTTTGCGTTCGTGACGAACTCGGCTCTCGCGGCGTTCGTCGTCTGGATCGGCGATCGTCTCGGAACGCCGGATCTGCTCATCGGTGTCGTTGTGGTGTTCGGTATTCGAATCTTTCAGAGCCTGGCGGCGATTCGCCAGCACATCTTCCGGGAGTAGATGGCGATGCTTGGCGACATTCGACCGGGTCGCAAACCACTCCGTCCGTCGATCCGCCCCCCGAGCACGAGGCGGACGCGGGCACTCGTGGCGCTGGTGGCGATCGCGGTCGGCTTCATTGTGGGGATTCAGGCCGCCGCAGAGCGAGATGGGTCTAGTCGTCTCGCGGCGGAGTCTCCTGAGGATCTCACGCGCATCCTCGCGGACCTGAATATCGAAGCCGATGCGCTCGCCCAACAAGTGGCGGCGCTGCGCGTGAAGTTGTTTCGGTATCGAAGCTCGGCATCCAGGGAGGGGCTTGCTCTCCAAGATGCGCGGAAGGCTCTGGCCGACCTACAGGTCCTTACCGGTGTGGTTCCCGCGATCGGGCCCGGCGTCGCGATCAGGATCTCGGATGCCCGAGAGCGAGTGACATGGGACGCCATGCTCGACCTGGTGCAAGAGCTTCGGGACGCGGGCGCAGAAGCGATCGCGGTCAACGGGCAGCGTGTGGTGGCCAGCTCGTGGTTCGGGCCGGCGGAAGGCGGCATTGGGATCGACGGTGTGGCCACGAGCGCACCGTTCGAGGTGCTGGCGATCGGCCCCCCGCACGATCTCGGCGAGGCTCTCGGCATTCCGGGAGGCCCGATCGCCGTCCTTCAGTCTCAGCCCGGGGTCGTGGTGAAGATCGAGGAACGCCGGGGCCTGAACGTCCCTGCTTTGCGGCGCACGCAATCGTTTCGCTACGCTCAACCGGCCGAGTGAACAGCGTCTGATGGAGTACCCGAACGAGCTTCGCTACACGAAAGAGCATGAGTGGGCCGACCTCGATGAGGAGAATCTCGTCCGCGTCGGCATCTCGGACTTTGCGCAGGACGCCCTGGGCGACGTCGTCTATGTGGACCTTCCCGACGAGGGAACCGAGGTCCGCGCCGGCGACGCGTTCGGCGAGGTCGAGTCGACCAAGTCGGTCTCCGATCTCTTCAGTCCCGTGTCCGGCCGGGTCGTGGCCCGCAACACCCGGCTGGCGGACGCTCCACAGCTCGTGAACGAGGACCCGTATGGCGACGGCTGGATGGTCATCATCGAGATGAGCGAGCCGTCCGAGCTGGAGGCGCTCCTCGAGGCCGACGCCTATCGAAAACTCGTTGAGGAGAGTCAAGAGGCTTAAGTCTCGAAGTCTCCGTTGACGATGTTTGACCTTGCCTATAGAGTTATCCGCCCTAACCCTCAACTTTGGGAAGAGACTTTGAAGCACAGGACCGAGACATCATGAAGTGCCCACGCTGCGGCCACGAGAACCCGGACGATGCGAAGTTCTGCGCGGAGTGCGGGAGTCCGCTGCAGGCCCAGGAGGACACCACCGTCGATCTGCATCCGAAGGAGATCGAGGACGAGACGGGGGAGGAGGTCTACCTTCCGCTCGACGAGTTGGAGGATGGCCAGGCCCTCCTGGTTGTGACCCGGGGCCCGAACGCCGGGTCAAAGTTTCTGATCGACGCCGACGTCACGACGGCGGGCCGCCACCCCGAGAGCGTCATCTTCCTCGACGACATCACCGTCTCGCGCCGGCATGCGGAGGTCAGGCGCAAGGACTCGAAGTTCTTCATCTACGACCTCGGCAGCCTGAACGGCACCTATGTCAACCGCGACCGCGTCGAGGAGACGCAGCTGGCGAACGGAGACGAAGTGCAGATCGGGAAGTTCAAGCTTCTGTTCTTCACGGGACGAGGCGACTGATGGCATCCCGGGACTACAAGTCGATCGGTGAGGTTCTCGTGGAGCTCAAGCCCGAATTCCCCGATGTGACGATCTCGAAGATCCGCTTCTTGGAAAGCGAGGGCCTGATCAATCCGGAACGAACGCGATCCGGTTACCGCAAGTTCTTCCCCGACGATGTCGAGCGCCTTCGAATGATCCTGAAGCTCCAGCGACACGAGTACTTGCCACTCAAGGTCATCCGCGAACGGCTGGAGACTGGCGAAACGGCGGCGAGTAAAGAGACTCCGGCGATGACTGCGGGGAGGTCACAGCCGGACGTCGACGACGACGTTTCGATTCCTCCGACAGACGTTCAGATGACCCGTGAGGAGATGGCATCGGCAACCGGCGTGGACGCCGAGCTCCTCGAAGAGCTCGAGTCGTTCGGCTTCCTCCACCCCCACGCGGTGAACGGCGCGGTCGTGTACAACGGCGATGATCTCGCGGTCGTGGGAATCGTCAAGGGATTCTTCAAGTACGGCGTCGAGCCCCGTCACCTCACGATGTACCGGCACTTTGCCGAACGCGAGGCGACCTTCTTCCAAGCGATCATCCTGCCGATCCTTCGGCAGCGAAATCCCGACGCGCGGCGATCGGCCGCGACCTCCCTCTCCGAACTCGCGGGGACGTCCAAGCGCCTGAAGCAGGCGCTCCTCCGCTCCAACCTTCGTCCACACCTGGACGGCTGAGACTCGCGTCGACGCTTCGCCCGATGCGCCGCCTTCCGGTTGCGTTGCTCCTCGCGGCGGCGATCGGGGCGACCTCTCCACCGGTCGCGGCCCAACCCAGCCCCACCTCGAGACCCGAGCGAGAGCAGGCGCCACCGCCGACTCCCGTTCCGCCGTTCGGGTCTCCCTCTCCTTTCCCAACCACCCTTGCGACCCCGGCAGATTCGACCGCGCCGCCGGTGCTTTCGGCAGCCGCCTGGGCACTCGTGGAGATGGATGATTCCGAAGAGCTCCTGATCCGCGA
>JBOGWA010000026.1:0-8598 GCA_050693155.1 Actinomycetota bacterium
CCTTGGACCTCTGCCAACCATACCGGCGGCCGCATGGGTCGCTCATACTCCGGTCCCGCCTCGAGCGAGCCGGCCGGCACCTCCGCGACCACCGTTCCACCCATCCGCGCGCGCACCATGCCGTCGCCGGTGACGGCGCCGACGACGGTCGAGACCAGCCCCCAATTCCCGCAGATCGCCTGCACCGCCTCCAGGCGCTCGGGGGTGACGATGGCGAGCATTCGTTCCTGCGACTCCGAGGTGAGGATCTCGAAGGCCTCCATCCCTTCCTGACGAAGCGGGACGGCCTCGAGGTCGAGCTCCGCGCCGGTCCCCGCTCGCGCGGCCGACTCGGAGATCGAGCAGGTCAACCCCGCTCCCCCCAGGTCCTGAAGCCCGACGAGGAGCCGCCCCTCGACCATCTCCAAACACGCCTCCACGAGCAGCTTTTCGAGGAAGGGGTCGCCGATCTGGACGCTCGGGCGCGACTCCTCAGCCCCCTCCTCAAGAGTTCGCGACGCGAGGACCGAGACCCCGCCGATCCCATCCCGGCCGGTGTGGGCGCCGATCAGCACGAACAGGTTGCCTTCGCCCTCGGCCCGGGCCGGCACGAGACGGTCGGTCTTCGCGAACCCGAGGCACATGACGTTCACGGTTGGGTTGGGGCCGTGACGCGGCGCAAACTTGACCTCGCCGCCGACGGTGGGGACTCCGATGGAGTTCCCGTACTGCCCGATCCCCGCAACCACGCCGGAAAACAGCCACCGATTTCGAGGCTCGTCGAGCGGTCCGAAACGGAGCGGGTCGAGCAGGGCCACCGGCCTCGCGCCCATCGAGAGGACGTCACGCACGATCCCCCCAACCCCGGTCGCCGCGCCCTGAAACGGCTCGATGGCGGAGGGATGGGAGTGGCTCTCCATCTTGAAGACGCACGCGAGGCCATCACCGAGGTCGACCACGCCCGCGTCCTCGCCGGGCCCGACGAGCACCTGCGGTCCCTCCGTCGGCAGCGCACGGAGGTGGACCTTGCTCGACTTGTACGAGCAGTGCTCGGACCACATCGCCCCGTACATGGCGAGCTCGGCTTCGTTCGGCTCGCGGCCTAACGCCTCGACGACGCGCGCGTGCTCGTCGTCGGTGAGCCCAAGGGCCTGGTGGAGCGGCTCGTCCGATTGGGGGGTCCGCCCGCTTTGCTTCGTTGCGGCCTCCTGTCGCAGGGCGGGACTACCCCCCCAAACCCCCCACGGGGACCAAGGAAGAGAGGAGTGAGTCGAACAGCGGGCGGCCGCCGGTCGGGCCGACGTCCGGATCGGTTGCGTGCTCCGGATGAGGCATCAAGCCGACCACGTTTCCGGCCTCGTTTGCGACGCCCGCGATGCCTGCCGTGCTGCCGTTCGGGACGAACTCTTGGCCGATCTCCCCCGATGGCGAGCAGTATCGGAACACGACTCGGCCCTCATCCTCGAGTCGGGAAAGGGTCTCGGGGTCGGCGACGAACTGCCCCTCCCCGTGCTTGATGGGAATCTCGAGGATCGCCCCTCCTTCGACCTCGCGGGTAAAGGGAGTGGCGTTGGACTCGACCCGAACGTGGACGAAGCGGCAGATGAACGAGAGCGTTGCGTTCCGCAGAAGCGCTCCCGGGAGAAGGCCCGCTTCGCAGAGGATCTGGAACCCGTTGCAGACGCCGAGGACCGCCCGCCCGGTCGCGGCATGTTCCCGGACCGCGGCCATAACCGGCGCATGACTCGCGATCGCACCGGTTCGCAGGTAGTCCCCGTAGGCGAATCCGCCGGGAAGGATCACGGCGTCCGCGCCGCCGAGGTCGCGATCTCCGTGCCACACGGGGATCCCTTCCCCACCCATCCGCGCGACCGCATGGAGAGCGTCTCGGTCGTCGTTCGATCCCGGGAACGTGACGACGGCGACTCGCGCCTTTCCCACTACGTCCCCTCCGTCGCGAGGATGCGGTAGTCCTCGATCACGGGATTCGAGAGAAGCCGCTCGGCGACCTTCTCGACGATCTCGCGCGCCGCCATGTCGTCGTCTGACTCAATGGTGAGCTCGATGTGCTTTCCGACATGGACGTCGCTCACGCCTTCCCAACCCATCGTCGGAAGCGCTGACTCGATGGCCTTTCCTTGCGGATCGAGCAGCCCTTCCTTCAGCGTGACGACGACCTCGAATCGGTGCTTCATTCGCCGCCGATCCGCTGTCGGTAGGCCTCGAATGGCTCGCCGGTGACCCTCTCGTAGGCTTCGCGGTACTTCTCGGCCGTGCGCTCGACCACATCGTCGGGAAGCTCCGGAGCCGGCGGCTCGTGGTCCCACCCGGAAACATCCAGCCAGTCCCGGACGTACTGCTTGTCGAACGACGGCTGCGGCCCGCCCGGTGCGTACTCATCGGAGGGCCAGAATCTCGATGAGTCCGGTGTCAGGACTTCGTCGACGAGGATGAGATCGTCGCCCGAGAAGCCGAACTCGAACTTCGTGTCGGCGAGGATGATCCCTCGAGCGCGCGCGAGCTCGGCCGCGAAATCGTAGAGCGCCAGCGTGAGCTCCTTCAGTCGTTGCGCCAGACCGTCGCCGACGAGCTCCCCGGCACGCTCGAGGGAGATGTTCTCGTCGTGCCCCTCCGTCGCTTTGGTCGCCGGCGTGAAGATCGCCTCCGGGAGGCGGTCGGACTCGACGAGGCCCCGGGGAAGCTCCACTCCACACACGCGCCCGGTCTCTTGGTACTCCTTCCACCCGGAGCCCGAGAGGTAGCCGCGGGCGACACATTCGATCGGGACGACCTCGGCCCGGCGCACAAGCATCGCCCGACCCGCTAGCTCGTCGCGATGCTCGGCGAACCGTTCGGGAAAGTCGCTCGCAGAAACCGACACGAGGTGATTCGGCGCGATCTCGCTGGTGCGCTCGAACCAGAAGAGCGAGAGCCCGGTGAGCACCCGGCCCTTGTCGGGAATCGGCCGCGGGAGCACAACGTCGTACGCCGAGATGCGATCGCTCGCGACCATGAGTAGGTGCTCGTCGTCGGCCTCGTAGATGTCGCGGACCTTGCCACGGGCAAAGAGCTCTTGGAGCACGCTCACGCGGTTACTTCCAGCTTTTCCAGACGAGAGAAGACCTGCTGGAGACCCTCGAGGCGTCGCTCGAAGCATGCCGCGAGCTCTTCTTCCGAGAGCTTCTCCGTCACGCGCTCGTCCATCTCGAGAAGCTCCCGAAAGCTTCCCCCCTCGTCCCAGGCTTTCGCGGCGGCCTCCTGGACGATCCCGTAGGCCTCGTCCCGACGTAGGCCGCGCTCGACTAATGCGAGCAGGACCTGCCCCGAGAAGGCAAGCCCGCCGCCGACCATCAGGTTCTCCCGCATCCGCTCTGGGAACACGTCCATCCCCTCGATGATCTTCTCCGCCAACAGAAGCATGTAGTCGAGGCCGAGCGTGGCGTCGGGAAGCACGATCCGCTCCACCGAGGAATGCGAGATGTCCCGCTCGTGCCAGAGCGCGACGTTCTCGAGTACAGCTTGAAGGTTTCCGCGGAGAACTCGCGCCAGGCCGCAGATTCGCTCCGACAGAATCGGGTTGCGCTTGTGCGGCATCGCCGATGAGCCTTTCTGTCCCTCGCCGAACGGCTCCTGGACCTCTCGCACCTCGGTCCTCGCGAGATGGCGGACCTCCAGAGCGATCGTCTCGAGGGTCGCGCCGGTGAGCGCGATCGCGGCGAGGAACTCCGCGTGTCGATCACGCTGAATCACCTGCGTGGCCGCCTCGGGTGGGGAAAGCCCGAGCTCCGCGCAGACGTACTCTTCGATCGCGGGGTCAACGGCCGCGTAGGTTCCCACCGCGCCGCTCACCTTCCCGGCCGCGACGACCTCTCTCGCGCGCCGAAGCCGCTCCCGGTCCCGCGCGAGATCGAACGCCCAGACCGCGAGCTTGTGGCCGAACGTCGTGGGCTCGGCGATCACCCCGTGGGTGCGCCCGGCACAGATGGTGTCGCGATGCTCGAGCGCCTTCTCCTTGACGAGCGAGAGGAGGACCTCGAGGCGGCCGAGGAGCAGATCGGCGGCGCCCCGCAGCTGGAGCGCAAGCGTTGTGTCGAGCAGGTCGCTCGACGTCAAACCGTGATGGATCCAGCGGCCCGCGGGTCCGACAGACTCAGCAACCAGATCGACGAAGGCCGCGACATCGTGATTCGTGACGCGCTCCCGCTCGGCGACCTCGTCGGGTGTCGGCACGCTCGCGCGGTCCCTGATCTCGCGGAGGTCCTCGTCCGGAATCACGCCGAGTCGCGCCCAGGCTTCACACGCGAGGAGCTCGATCCGGAGCCAGTGCCCGAGCTTGGTCTCCTCGGCCCACACGGTCGTCATCTCCGGGAGCATGTAGCGCGGGATCACGGCGTGAACCCCTCCGAGAGCGATTCCTTGAACTCGCGCAACCGCTTGCGGACATCTTCGTCCGCGACGGCCACGATCTGAGCGGCGAGGATCGCCGCGTTCTCCGCGCCGTTGATGGCGACGGTCGCCACCGGCACGCCCTTCGGCATCTGCACGGTCGCGTAGAGGGCGTCCGCGCCGCCGAGCGTGTCGAAACCGACCGGAACGCCGATCACCGGAAGGGTCGTCCGCGCCGCAACGGCACCCGCAAGATGCGCGGCCTTCCCCGCGCCGCAGATGATGGCAACGAGGCCACGATCCTCCGCGGTGCGGGCGTACTCATCGACCGCCTCGGGATTTCGGTGGGCCGAGAGAACCTGAATCTCGTGAGGAATCTCGAAGCGCTCGAGCATCGCGGTGGCGCGCTCGAGAACCGGCAAGTCCGAAGCCGAGCCGACGAGGATTCCGACGAGCGGCCGGGCCTCAGCCACCCGCTGCCTTCTCCGCGATGTCCGTCCGGTGCTGCATCCCCTCGAAGGAGATCAGCGAGCACGCCTCGTACGCCCGCTTCCTCGCGTCGGACAGATCGTTTCCCAGAGCGCTCACGGCCACAACTCTCCCCCCTGCCGTGACCACTTTACCGTCTCGCCGCTCGGTGCCCGCGTGAAAGATCGCGACATCTTGGAGCCCCGCCGCGGTCTCGAGGCCGGTGATCTCCTTCCCCGATTCGTACGAGCCCGGGTACCCGCCGGAGGCGAGCACCACGGCGACGCACGCCCTCTCCGTCCAGGATAGGTTCACCTCCTCCAGCCGACCTTCAGCCGTGGCGAGCAGCGCCTCGGCGAGATCGGAGCCGAGGCGAGGAAGCACCGCTTGCGTTTCCGGGTCGCCGAAGCGGCAATTGAACTCCAGCAACTTCGGGCCGGCGGCCGTGATCATGAGTCCCGCGTAGAGCACGCCGCGGTACTCGATCCCCTCTGCCGCCAGGCCCTCAACCGTTCGTTCGAGAACCTCTCTGACGATCCGATCGTTCGTCTTTCCATCGACGAACGGCGCCGGTGAGTAGGAACCCATCCCGCCGGTGTTCGGACCGCGATCCCCGTCTTCCGCTCGCTTGAAGTCCTGCGCGAGGGCGAGGGGAACGACCGTCCTCCCGTCGGTGAGCGCGAGCGCCGACACCTCATCGCCTTCGAGATACTCCTCGATGAGAACGGTCGATCCGGCGTCGCCGAAGACCTTCCTCACGAGTCGATCTTCGAGGGCCCGGATGGCCTCGCTCCGGTCCGGGGCGACAACGACACCTTTTCCGGCGGCGAGCCCGTCGGCCTTGACAACGAAGGGGGGCTCGAGGGCGTCGAGGTAGCCGACCGCTTCACCGAGCTCTGTGAACGTCCGCGAGGCAGGCGCGGGGACTCCGTACTTCTCGCAGAGTTCCTTAGCCCAGGCTTTGGACCCCTCGATCCGCGCGGCCGCCCTCGTCGGGCCGAAGGCCCGGTGTCCGCGTTCGGCGAGACCGTCGACGAGGCCGGCAACCAACGGCGCCTCGGGCCCGACGACCGTGAAGTCGATCCGCTCGCGCTCGACGAGCTCGATCAAGCCGTCGCGGTCCTCGGGCCCGACGGGCAGGCAGGTGGCGAGCTCTTCAATCCCCGCGTTGCCCGGCGCCGCGTAGAGCGCTTCCACGAGCGCGCTTTTCGCGAGGGCCCAGACGAGCGCGTGCTCTCTGCCGCCTCCTCCGACGACGAGAACCCGCACTAGGAGAGAACGGTTTGGTCGCGAGCGGGGCCGACCGAGATGGCTCGGATCGGCACCCCGCCGAGGTCCGCGAGGCGATCGACGTACTTGCGCGCCGCGGGTGGGAGCTCATCGAGACTCCGGGCGTCACCGAGCTCTTCTTCCCAGCCCTCGAGCTCCTCGTAGACCGGCTCGGCCTTGTGGAAGATCGTCTGATGCGGTGGGAAGTCCTCGTACGTCTTCCCCTCGTGCTTGTAGGCGACGCAGACCTTTACCGCGCGGAAACCGGAGAGGACGTCGAGCTTCGTGAGGAAGATCTCCGTGAGCCCGTTGAGCCGCGTCGCATACCGAAGGAGCACGGCATCGAACCAGCCGCAGCGTCTGGCTCGGCCGGTCGTCGTGCCGACCTCGACGCCCCGCTCCCCCATCGCGCGTCCCGCGTCCTCCTCATCTTCGGTGGGGAAAGGCCCGGAGCCCACGCGAGTGATGTACGCCTTGGTCACCCCGATCACGCGGTCGATCTCGCCGGGACCGAGCCCGGCTCCGACCAGCGCCCCGCCGGAAACCGGGTTGGACGACGTCACGAACGGATACGTCCCGTGGTCGAGGTCGAGCAGGGTCCCCTGGGCGCCCTCGAGCAGCACTTGCTTTCCCTCTCGGAGGGCTTCGTAGAGAACCCGAGACGTGTCCGCGATGTGCGGGGCGAGCCGCCCGCCGTAGGCCATGTATGCCGAGACGATCTCTTCCGCGTCGAGCGGGAGCCGGTTGTAAACCTTCGACAGCACGGCGTTCTTTTCCTTGAGGACGACCTCGAGCTTCTGGCGAAAGATCTTCTCGTCGGTGAGATCTTGGACACGCAGCCCGACTCGGCTCGCGCGGTCGGCGTAGGCGGGGCCGATTCCCTGCTTCGTCGTCCCGAGTTGCTGACGGCCGAGATACCGCTCCGTCACGCGGTCGAGCTCGAGGTGGTACGGCATGATGAGGTGCGCGTTCACCGACACGAGGAGACGCGACGGGTCGATCCCGCGCGAGGAGAGCTCGTCCATCTCCTCCAACAGCACCTTCGGGTCGATCACGACGCCGTCGCCGATGACGGTGGTGACGTGCGGGTAGAGGATCCCGGACGGAATGAGGTGGAGCTTCAGCGTGTGGCCGTCGGCCCGGACGGTGTGGCCGGCGTTGTTGCCGCCCTGATAGCGGACGACGAAGTCCATCTGGTCTGCGAGCAGGTCGGTGGCCTTCCCCTTGCCCTCGTCGCCCCACTGGGTCCCGACCAGGATCGTTGCAGGCATGCGAACTCCAGCTCCTTAAGAGGGGATTCCCCACGCAGTTTACGGCGCCCCAACCACCTTTTAGCAAAGGAAGCGCGAACGCAGTCTCCCGTCCCCCCTGACTGGAACAGGAGGAGCAGCTGCGCTCGAACTTCCGGGCCCCCTTTAGGGGGGCGGGCGGTAATCGCCCCGGAGTATTGGGTGGCACACAGACTCCAGGGAGGCCCAGTACTCGTCGCAGCTCCCCTCCAGCTGGAAGATGATTTGGTCGATCTCTGGAAACTGAAGAACCGTGAAGGAAAGTTGCCGATTAAAGATCGCCAGGCCGGTCGATGTGCCTACCTGGGGGATGATTTCCCTCCAATCCCGCAGATTTACAATTGCCTGGCCATTCTCTACGGAAGCGCCCTCCAAGAGGTTCGCTGTCGCTGGTGAGAACATGTTCGGACCAATACCTTGGGCCTGCTCCTCCTGTGTCGGTCCCTTGAGCAATTCTCTGAGGGTGGCCTCGAGAAGTGCCTGAGTTGTGGAGTCCGCTTCGACCGTCCGAGAGACGGCGCGATAGTTCGCACTTTCCTCAGGGTCCAGATCGCCGCCCTCGATCAGGAAGTACACACGAACAACCTGCTCTTGCTGACCAGTCGGGGTGATTATCGGAACTGACGGAAGCCCTTCCAAACCTAGAGGCTCCCCCCAGACGACGCGCGGCACGCGCAGAATGGCTCCTGTTATCGCAAGAGCCGCGAGAAGTGCGATCACTGAGACAGTTACCATCCTCCCACGCTGAGATGCTGACTTCTTTGTCATGATCAATCGCCTCTCACTCGTCGCTCTCTCCCGTCAGCAACCAATGGAGCTCGGGAAGAAGTAGCAGTCGATACCGTTGGCAAGTCGCTGGGGGATCGTGGAAGTGCTCTCAGCTGCGACCCAATTCGCTCCGGCCGTTGTGTCGTGATAATCAGACTCGAGATAGATCGTCGGCATGCCCAAGGCTTGGGACGAGCAGAGCTCGTCCATCTCCTCCAACAGGACTTTCGGGTCGATCACGACGCCGTCGCCGATGACGGTGGTGACGTGCGGGTAGAGGATGCGGGAAGGAATGAGGTGGAGCTTCAGCGTCTGGCCGTCGGCCCGGACGGTGTGGCCGGCGTTGTTCCCACCCTGATAACGAACGACGAAGTCCATCTGATCGGCCAGCAGGTCGGTGGCCTTCCCCTTGCCCTCGTCGCCCCACTGGGTCCCGACC